>CAZGOM010000106.1:0-19722 GCA_964527265.1 uncultured Phycisphaeraceae bacterium
AGTTGGTCCAGCGCGAGGTTTCGGCAAACGGTGTAGAGCCATGCCGACTCGGATGTCGTCAGGTCCTCCCGCTGCACCTTGCAAAGGCGCAAAAAGACTTCCTGAACTGCATCCCGCGCTTTCTCCGTGTCATGGAGAAATCGCATGGCGTAAAGGGTCAGCGGCCGCTCATAACGAGCAACGACGCTCTGAACCCATTCGTGGTGGCTTAATTTGTTGCCGGTCATACCCGGAGTACTCCGTTGTGCGCGCTCACATAATCAGACGTGCATCATGATGAGTTCTTAGATGGTAAAAAAAGAAATTTCGATTTATACTCTTTCCACCTATCTCGGACGGGGAAAGCCTTTTTAGGTCTACGCGCTTGTCGTCACGTACGTTACGTCACGTCTTTCACGTTGCGTCGCGACACCATGTCCGTAAAGGGTCGGGGAAGTACATTTTGAATTATCAATTGTCAGCCTATGGCGTGACTCATTTTTCGCACCTCACCAACCGCAAAGAGCGTGAACACGCCGCCGAATGCGATCTTGTCCACCTCTTCTTTAGCCGCTCCCCAAAGGGCTATTACATCGAAGTCGGCGCAAACGAACCCAAACGCTCCAGCCAGACCTGGATGTTTGAGCAGGCCGGCTGGACGGGCCTACTCATCGAACCCAACCCCGATCTCTGCGATCTCCTCCGTGCCGAGCGCCCCAAATCCACCGTCGTCGTCGCCGCCGCCGCCGGCAAAGCAGATGTCGGACGCGCCAAGTTCCACATCGCCAAAAACAACCTCCATTCCTCCCTCTCCGGCAGCCACGCAGACTTCAATCCCGAACTCCTCCGCGTCATCGAAGTCGATGTCCTCACCCTCGACTCCATCATCGAATCCAACGGCTCCCCCGCCATCGACTTCCTCTCCATCGACGTCGAAGGCCACCAGCTCTCCGTCCTCAAAGGCATCGATTTCAAAAAACACCCCGCCCGCCTCATCATGATCGAGGACCACCTCACCAGCTACGCCACCCATCTTTACCTCAAGCGCGTCGGCTATCAGCTCGTCAAACGCACCGGCTTGAACAACTGGTACATCCCCAAAGGCGAATCCTTCTCACTCACCTCCCCCGGCGAACGCTGGAGCCTTTTCACCAAGCTCTGGCTGCGCACCCCCTTCCGCGCCCTCCGCGCCACCCTCCGCAAAAAATTCGGTGGCGCCCACTAAAGCACGCTCCCGACCCACGCCACCCACTTCGGTTCAGCTTCTGGAGCGCCATCGCATTAACGCGTCTCCCGATAAACCTTATTCCAATACCGGCATAGCTCCGGATGTTCCCTCACCGGCACTAGCTCCCTATTCTCTCCATCTGTCGGATTCCCCCCCAACGCCACCGGCTGCTTGAAATGCATCTCCACCCCCTCACCCGCCTGATTCAACTCCGACGGCCTCCCCGCTCCAGACTCCGCCAGCATCTTCACAAACTCCGTAAACCCCATCGCCCGATACTCGGCATACTCGCTCGCCAGCGGAATCAGCGGCACCTGCACCACCGAACTCTGACCAATCGGAAACGCAAACGCCTCACCGCATCCGTTGGACGCAAACATCAACACCTCCGGAAACAACTCCGGCACCTCATATTCAAAATTCAACGCCATCAATTCTTCCAGCCGATAGAGCCGTAGATACGTCCCTCCCAAAAAACCTTCCCGCCCTCCTACCTCCGCCACCGCCTCCAGATAATCCGCCGGAAACACCGCTTTCAACTGCTCCGGCACCTCCTGCATCTCAAAATACGGCTCCGTCTCCACACTCTTCCACCGCTTCCCCAGCGCCTTGCGCCACTCGCTCTGGATCGCCATCAAACCACCTCTCCCTGCCATTGAATAACACCAACGCTTTATACCCGCCCCAGCGTATCATCGCCCCAGCGTTGCCCACTGCACTCCCTCAAAAGCTGAACGGCAGTTCCTCCACCGCAAACAGCTTCCCATAAAACCGCGCGCTCACCGCCCCCCCGCTCCCATCCAGCCGCACGAAATTGTTCGACGTCTGGTTCGCGTGCGGAATCAGGTACGGCCAACCCCAGAACGGATTGCTCACATCCGTCCCCGGCGCCCCATGACCCTGCATCGCCGCCAGCGACGGACCACCCTCCACACCCACACCATCCACACGCTGCGAAAACTCCATCAGCATCGCCTGATCGTCCGACTTGGTCGACCCAGGCCGCCGCGGCTCATACCAGATCTGGTTATACCCGCCCACATTCTGCGTACGCGTCCGGCTCATCGACTTGGTCAATGCATAGCTCCGCGGCATCACCCAACCCTCCCCGCGAGCACTCTCCGGCACACCCGCAGGCAGCGGATTGCTCTTCCACCTGGGATTATAAAACTCCACGATCCCGTCCTTCTTGTTCTGCTTCTCCACCGTCCAACCAGTAAAAAAAGGCGTCTGCGAAAGCAGCTCATAAGGCTCACCCGACCCATAACTCACCGCAGAAGGACATGCGAAAATTGACCGCCGCCTCACCGCCCCATTCGCCCAATTCGCATTCCACGCCCCAATGTTGTGCCAGGACTGTGGATTCGTCAGCGCCGAATACCCATCCATGTACCCCGCTCCCGCCAGCGCATCAAACATCATCGTGTTCATGTACTCCGTCCCCGACGGCAGCATCGACGACACCGCCCACGGCGATAAATATCCAAAATCATTCACATACTGAAACGTCACCAAAGACGTCTGCCGCATCCGCCCCTTGCACAACGCATCCCGCGCCGTCTCCCTCGCCTTCTCCAACACCGGCACCAGCAACGCCAAAAGCACCCCGATGATCGCCACCACGACCAGCAATTCAATCAGCGTAAACCCCGAGCGCCTGGTAACCATAAAACCCCTCCGAGAAGTTGTGAGCCAGATGAAATGAACATCAAGCAACCTGACGATGAGTCTAGAACCCCATCAAACCAAACACAACATTAATTCATCTCTTCCTCCAATACCCTGCCCAATCTCCCAAGCACACCGCTCCAAACCTATAAAAGCTCATCCCACCGCAAGGTTCAACGTCGAACTATCCTCCAGATTCCAACTCTCAAACCACTCATCAAAACGATATTTATGTGATAATTTAAAATCAATATAGTGATATTCATCCACTCTCAAACAATTATCAATTGACCTCCCCACACTTCCGCCTTATACCCGTCATCGGTTCCCCCCATGTCGCCAATTGATCGCAAGGAATATTTCATGTCGCACCATAGGTTTGACGTCAATCTACGCGCCTTCTCACTCGTCGAATTGCTCGTTGTCATCTCCGTCATCACCGTACTTCTCGCCCTCATTATGCCCTCCCTCAGAAACGCCCGTGAAGTCGCACTCCAGACCCGCTGCGGCGCACAACTCCGCCAGTCCGGCGTGGCCATGTTCAACTATGCGTACGACTTTCGCGACTGGGGCCCCAACAAAGTCGTCTACGCCTATCCCAGCGCCTACTACAACGAAAACAACAACTGGGTCGACAGCTACTTCTCCAACAGCAACTACCTCCGCTGCCCCACCGACGTCCCCTTCGGCTCCACCAAAGTCGTCGGCGGCATGCGCTGGAAAAGCGCCATCTTCTCCTCCTACCACCTCCTCTTCGGCATCGGCAGCCTCTACCGCAGCACTTCCACCTCCATCCCCGACACCTTCTACGGCTTCCGCATTGATGACAACCCCGCCGGCGGCCCCGTCCCCAACCTCGGGTTCCTCGGTCGAAAAATCACCTACACCAGCGCCATCGGCGACACCCAAACCGTCGACTTCCTCCAACCCTCCGAACACGCCCTCGCCGTCGACGCCTGGCTCCCCTCCCTCGCTGGCCCCGGCGGCGTCAACACCCGCACCGTCCGCATGGCCATCCCCGGCACCGGCTCCGCCGTCGACCCCACCACCGACTACAAACCCGTCATGCACCCAAACTCCAACGGCACAAACATCCTCTATGGAGACGGACACGTGAAATGGAAAAACGCAAACCAGGTCATCTCCCGCACACGCCTGATCCTCTCCCCCAATTCCGTCGTCGTCGTCTGGTGACAACCTACGGCGCAATCACCGCGGACTTCACCTCCGCCTCCAGCGCCTCATCAATCAACTGCCTCTGCGCCTCGCACCAGTTCGCCTCGCACTGATTCTCCACCCGTCCGCTTTCTTCATAAATCCGACGTGCCCGCTCCGCAATCGCCGCTTGGCTCAGCCTCCCCGCAATCGCCTCACGCTTATCCACCGCTGCCCCCTCATCGGTATTCAACACCGGATTGGATACATCCGAACGTTTTTCTGTGTCCATCGCTCCGCTCCTTTACAAAACACACATACAGCATGTACGTCATCTGCCTGTCCCTTTCAACATAAACCGCCGCCTTACCGCCGCCATCAGTAAATCACCTAAAACCCCCTGCTGACTCACCCCATATCTCATCCTTCTCCCGCTCCTTCATCTTTTGATCTCCAATCCCAGATTTTTCTTGTTCCCACCCACCTCTCCCGCTAACTTAAATACTTCATTTCTGTCGCTTACGAAGGGGTGGCGTCATGGTTTTCACTCACATAAAACGTGTCCCGGGCTTTTCACTCGTCGAATTGCTTGTCGTCATCGCCATCGTCGCGGTGCTCATCTCAATGCTCCTGCCCACCCTCTCCAACGCCCGCATTCTCGCTTGGAAAACCCACTGCCAGGCCAATCTCCGTCAGATCACCACCGGCCATCTGGCTTATGCCCGCGACAACAAAGGCTGGTTCCCCGCCACTCATAACGTCACCCAGGCTGGATTTCTCCCCATCGAAGGCAAAAACCCCATGCTCACAGGCTACTGGGGCGCCGACGTCCGCTTGTTTCGCTGCCCCGATTCCACCTTCGTCGGCACCAACATCGGCTACAGCCCCGCACGCTGGGTCGCCGATTTCATGATCTTCACCTCCTACCGCTTCTCCGCCACCTCCGCCCTCAGCACCCAGAACTACCACTGGTACGGCTATCACCCCGCCGCCGCCGGACTCCTCACCACACGCGACGACAACAAGATCTCCGTCAACATCCCCAAGGAGGAATTCGCCGGCCGCGTTATCGCAGATGCCGTCTACCCGGCCAACCGCCGATACGTCCATCCCCCTGACATGATGCCCATGGTCTTCGACGGTCGCAGTGCTGCCAATGCCATCTGGTTCCCTTACGCCGCCCTCGGCAACATGACCAACAACCACACCAGCCTCAACGGCATGAACGTCACCTTTCTCGATGGCCACCTCCAATGGGGCGACCAGGCCCAACACCCCCAACGCATCAACGTCGGCTACGCCGGCGGCGAATCCGGCTGGATGCGTTGGTAAACCAGCCGTGTTTGCGCCCAAACTCCAAAACAGTCCGGCTTAGCGGTACCCCGCATAGCCGACATCCCATAAAAAAAGCCGGGCCCCGATCACTCGGCAGCCCGGCTTAAAATCCAAACAAAACTCACTTCAAGATCAGCGCATCCGCCACATCCACATCCAACGTCACCACGGTCTTCCCGCCAAGCTTGGTCACCTTCACCGGTGTTCCACTTGCCGAAACAATCTTCCCAACCGGCAGATCCGTGGCATTGATTGTCACCGTCAATCCCTTCGCCGGCTCAGGGTTCCAGTTTGTCAGCGTAATCGCCGCACCGCTTCCGCTCTGGATCACCGCCGCCTGCACCAGGTCGCTCGACGTCGTCACAGGCCGATCCAGGTCTTTACCTAAGAGTCCGATCAGCGCCTTGGACGCCGGGTCAAACTTCGTCGGGATAAAGTGCGCCATCGCGTCGTCCGTGCTCCCTCGGTCCACCGGAATTTTCGGGATCGCCGGCTTGAAGTAGCTCAGCCCCGGCATGAACGCGCAATACACCGTCTTGCCCTTGCCCGTCACATTCTCCACCACCGCCGGGCTCTTGTCTGCAAACGTCCCGATCACCTTTGCCGTCCCAACGGCAGACACCGTGCTGATCACGCCGTACGCATCAATCGTCACCGGCGCGGCTCCTCCAGGCAGCGTCAGGCTCACCTTGTCCACCGCATCGCTGAACGGCAGATCCTGCTTCTCCAGAAGAATCGGCAGTTTCCCCTTGTCAGCAATGTTCGTCTGCTTCACGCCAAACAGCGCCTGCAGCGTTGTGTTGGGCCGGTTGTACTCGTCATACATCCCAGCCCCGGCCGTCGCGAACACCCGCCCGCCCGCAGCCACCCAATCCGCAATCGCCTTGGATGCCTTCTGGCTCACATTCTTGTCCGCCAGATACAGCAGCTTGTAGCTGCTCAGAGTCCCTTTGAGCGCATCTTCTTCATCCACCACATCCATCTGAAGCTGCTGCTGCTGCGCGCCGATGAACAGCGTCCGTTTTCCAGCTCCGAAATTCCCTTCCTGGTTCCCCCACACATCGCCTGCCAGGCTGTACCAGATCGCCGCATTCCCCCAGCGCACGCCGCCATCCTGCACGATGTCTTCAAACTTCTGCAGCTCGCCGAATCCCACGCGCACCGCGTGGTACATCTCTGGGTTGGACGTGTGGTTCTCCGTGTAAGCCACCTGTACTGGGTTGAACTCAAACAGGTTCACCATCGTCATGCCCGATCCCAGCGCGCTGTAAAACAGCCTCCGCCATGAATTGACCGTGTTCCCCGGCGTGTGCGGCATCACATAAAAATGAATGTCCCGGTCCTTGGCATAACGGTTCCCCGCCCGGTACATATCGATCTGCAGATTGTTCATCTGCTGAGACCCCACCGGGATCTGCCAAATGTAATCCTCACCCCAGGGCATCGTCATCGCGCCCTTTCTGAAAAGCGTGATGTACTGGTACGTCGTCCCCAGGAACGGCGGCCCATGGTGAGGCGAAAAGTTCGCACCTGTCTCCGCGTTGGGCAGGGCTTTCCTGATAATGTCCGTCCTCGCCTTCAACTGATCCATCCCATAGTCGTACTTGTACAGCGTCGAGTAGTAATACGTCTCCGGCTGCGCATCCTTCTTCTTCGCATCCGGGTCGTACGCCACTTTCGACCAATCGTCCCCCGCACCCGCCGCCACCTGCGACGCCTTATACCCCTTGCCCTGCGCCCATTGACGGAACGCGGCATTCGTCGCCTCTCCGGCAGGCGGCGCATCCAAGCCGATTTCATCGCCCAGGCTCACCACGCGAATCCCCTTGGCCTGCTCACCCGGAAACTTCTTGGGCAGTTCCTCAGCCAGCTTGGTCGTCGGCACGCCACGCAGATCCGTATACCCGCGCGCACCCACGGCTTTCATCACCGACAAATCCCCCGCCGCGGATACCCCACTGAACATGTCGTTGAATTCCTTCAGTGTCGCGTTGTATGCCGCATTCCCCGGAATCTCCTTGAAGCTGTAGTAGTACACCGGTGTGCGCACCAGCGGCTTGCCGTCAAACGATTGCGCCTTCAGATACGCCACCATGTCCAGCAGCACCTGTGAGTTCTCCCGAAGCCGCTTGGTGTAGCGCGTGTTGGCGTCGTAAGCCAGCTCCACTTTCGCGCCCGCGTTCTCTTTCTTAAAGATGGGCGTCATCGTTCCATCCGCGTTCTTCACTGCGAATTCCAGCGTGCACCCTGTAGGCGCAACCGTTGCCTTCGGGTCCTTGTTCGCCGTCGTAATCGCCCACTGCCCATCGTTTATGCTGTCCAGCACCGCCCCCACATCCGCCCATTCGCTGGTCTGCCCCGGCTCAACTGTCACCACCACCGGCTTCCACCGCCTCAGGTGAATCCAGTAAGGCGAATGCTCCTGCCCCGGCGCGGCAGTCACCGTCGCTGCCTGCGTCCCCGCGTTCACCACGCGCATGAACACATCCCCCTGCTGTGTCAGCAAGCCGTCCAGCGGCAGGTACGCCTCCTTGTCGATGCGCAGATCCACATCCGCCTTGTTCATCGTCAGCAGCACCGCATCCACATTCCGCTTGGCCGCCGGCTCAGGCTGCTTGTCGGCAATCAGTTTGATCGTCGCCGGCCCCGCCGCCAGGTCCGCAAATGCCTCGTGCCCTTCCCACACCGTGTTCTCCACCGCGCCCCAGTACCAGCCCACTTCCTTGGCCAGCCCGCCCGTTCCTTTAAACGGCCATATCTTCATGTTGTCGCGCGCGCCGTACAGCCGCTTGAACACTGTCTTCCCCCCCTGCTCGATCTCCAGCGTGAACTGCGTCTCAAAGCGATAAGCGGCTTCATATCGCACCAGCGCCAGATACTTGCCTGCCTTGGGAATCTCCACCTGCGTCGTCGCCACCGTCGCCTGCCCGCTATGCTCCGGCGCTCCCAAAAACGCCTTCCGGCTTAAAAACGTAATCGCAAACGTCGCCGCGTAATAATTCTGCCCCCAGTCCTTCGACTGCCATCCGTCTTTCTTCCCATCGACCTGAAACTCTTCCGCCTCCACAATCACATCGCCATTGACATCCGCCTTGGTCACACGCCCTTTCCCAAACGCACTCGCCTTGGTCGCAACATGGTCAAACTCCGTCAACGCAGAACCCGCCTTGACCTTCTTTTCCTCCCCGTGAGCCTGTCCCGATTGGCACCCCCCGATCGATCCCCATATCAGGCTTAGTGTTGATGCAGCAATAACCACCTTCTGAGCGTTTCGCCGTGCCTTGCCCATGTTCAGTCTCTTCCTGTAGTTAGAGGGATTGATGTGATGTGAAATGGACCTTATTCCCGGTTTTTGGACGCCCAGACCTTGAAAAGGTTCATAGGAAACCTTCCATCTCACGCAAATTGCGAGATCGAAAAACCGTTTACAAAATCCAGCGCTTTCCTTAACGCTTTTTCATATCAGAGTTTATAGCTGTACAAATGGGACCCGCAGGCATAATAAAGCCGACCATCCAAAACATCCCCGCCATAATGCGCCCCCACTGGCGGCTTAGCCACTTCAATCAACTCATGCGTCTCCAGATCAACACGCACAATCACTTTCAAACACAGGAGATACAACACGCCCTCCGGCGTCTGGATCAATTTCCTCGGCCCCTGCTGATACCCCACTCCTCCTAACCTCTCTTTGATGCTCTCCTCACGAATAACCTCCTTGTTTTCAGGGTTAAACGCAAAAAACCGACCGCCATCCGCGATCCCATAAACAATCCCGTTCTTCGCCAGATGAAGATCGAGATAGCTCTGCACACCTCCCAAAACCGCAGCACGCCACTCAATCGACTTGCTCTCCATATCCATCAAATACAGCTCCGCCACAGGAGCTTTCCGCTCACCGCCCGTCCCCGCATCGGTGGTGCTTCCACCCAGCAGTTTTCCGCCCGGCAACGCAACCAAACTCATCGTCGAATGATTTTCCAGAAGCTGGCCGTGCTTCAAAAGCGTACCCGTCTGGGTCTCGCGATCCCAGAAAAGCAGCCCTCCTCCGGTGTAGCCGTACCCGGGAGTCCCACCCATGATGATCGTTTTCCCGTCCGGATGCGCCAGCAATTTATGCGGACGATAGATATCAGGATCGCACTGCATCAGAAACCGCGGATTACCCGCGTGATTCTCCTGATCCGTGGGGACCCACGGCTTAGACGGGTCCCATTCAAGCAGATGCCCGTAGACGTATCCACCCACATAAAAACGGTCGCCCTGCGCCGCGATTGTGTTGCACTGACCATGGGAGTCATGATTCATCCACGTGTCGTTACGCGGGTCATAGCTAAAAAAACGCATCGGAAAACTCGTGCCGCCGGAAATCGTTCCGTTTGGCGCGGTGGCCACACCCATGATGTGGGCGCCATCGCTTGTATAGGTGAAAGAACGCTCCGTTACGATCCCGGTTTGAGGATCTTCCACTGCGACGAGACGCTCGACAAGGTCGCATTTGACCAGTTTTTTCCCATCGGGAAAGCGGTCGTAAAACAAGCCTTGGCTATCGGTGATGATCGGCTTTTTGTTTTGATTCGGATGCGTCCCGACAAGGGTTGCCCGGCCCTCATACAACTCATACCATTTGTCTTCCGCATCTTCAGCCGGCCGCCCATAGACTTTGCCGTTCATATCCCGATAAACGAAACCCGTCGCCGCCGCGACGCGCTGGCTCTCGGGAATCACGGGCGTCCCAACGCCGGATTTGGGATCAAACGAAAGAATCTGGCTCCAGGTATTGCCAACGCCAAAGTAGATCCACCCCGCATCGTCGGCCGCGACTGAGCGCTGGTATTGCGGCCAATTCTCTTTGTGAATGTGCCCGTAATCACGAAACACACCCGTCGCCGGATCAAAGCTCGCCACACCGCTGTTGGGATAAGTCACCGACCAGATCACCCCGCGGTCATCTTCCGTCATCCCCATCGCCATCTGAGGCACGGACTTATGCCACGCGGTGAACGCCCGTTTGACCGGGTCAAACTCGACAAAATGGCTGTTAAAATGCGTATAGAAGCGATTGCGCGTCGAAAGCACCGATGAGAATGGACAGTCACCGCCTGTAAACGGCATCGGAATCTGCTGGCTCTTGCCTGTCTCCACATCAATCACAAGGATCGCATAGCAGCCGGTGTGATCAAACAGCCAGACCAACGCGACATTGCGCCCGTCGCCGTCGACGGTCGCCACGATTCCGCGGTGATTGCTGATTGGCGTGGCGACGCCGTGATCGATGAAGCCGTTGCCAAGCTCTTTGCTGCGGGATCGTTCTGACATTAGGAACCTCTTGTGATGTACATCAGGATAAAAGACCGTTAGAGCAGACAGCGTAACCACCCTTGGAGGCCGCGCCAAACCCGGCTTTGCACCAAGACCTCTTTTCTCGGGCGACAGTGATCTCTCAACCCCTTCATTGGTCTCTTCCAAGACTATTTTTTTCGCCCACATCCTCACTTGGCGCCCGCCCGAACATCTTGCGGTAATCCCTCGAAAACTCGTGAATTCTTGCATACCCCACGCGTTTGGCGATCTCCGTCACACTCAATCCTGATCGCTCCAGCAATCCAAACGCCATACTCATCCGGATCGCCTTAATCCGCTTCATCGGCGCCACCCCCACCGCCGCCTTGCAGCTTTCCACAATCGACGTCATGCTCCGCCCAGCGATCTCAACAAGCCGATCCCGGTCCACACGTTCTGCAAGATCTTGCCGCAATTGGCTTTCTATCTCCCACCACAGCGACGCGCGCGGATCCACATCAAACGGCATCCCCTGCCGGTCCAGCAATCGGCTCACCAAATCATTCATCGCGGCATGCACCTTCAGCGTCCGTGCCCCCCCAACCAGTAACGGATCGTTCATCAATCGGAACAGCTTCTCAAACCCCGCCAGATCCTCCGCATTACCCGGAAAAACACGCTTGTCATACGCCGGGGGTGGAATGGCTGGCCCAATGAAGTTCACCGAATAAAACTCCCAGGGCGCCTCAATCACCCCTCCACGAACCAACTCATCCTCGTGATACCAGATGATCGTTCCAGGCCCGAATTCATACCCTCTGCCGGAGTTTTCCTGCTTCACCCGCCCTCTGATTACGTAATGGAGCAAATGCCCCGGCAAACTACGCGCCGTAAACTTGAATTCCGGGTCCGTCTGCTTGATTATCCAGGCAAAAAGGACGCTCTCAATAGGAGATCCCCCGACTGGACCTGCTGACTTTCTAATCACCACCATAAATGTTGTTTCTGCTAAATGCCACAAGTATCCCGGCTAACGATTCTTATTTTAAACGACATATCATCATAGTCACCATAACGATCTGATTGCTTCTATTGCTAAATAGCCCTTCATCCCGGAGCATCACCATGACCGCCGCCACCCAGGTCTCCCCCCGCCTCCTTACCGCCGAACAGGTCCAGGAATACAACGACAACGGCTTTGTCATTGTGAAAAGCCTCTACACCCCGGAACAAGCCGCGGAATATAAAGCCATCCTCCAAAACGAACTTAAACAATTCTCCGGTGGCCTTGTCTCCGGCGTTAAAGTTTGGATGGCGCCCACGCTTCACCCTCAAGTGCTGAAATTGATGACCGAGCCCAACATCGTTGCCATGCTCAATCAGGTTACGGGCCCTGATTTGGAATTCCTCTCGGGTAAAGTCGTCTTCAAATCCGCCGACACCACCTTCGGCTCCCCCTGGCACCAGGACTGGTTCTATTGGGGCGGGCCCACCAAAGTCTCCGTCTGGATCGCCTTGGACGACGCCACGCCCGAAAACGGGTGCCTGATGTTCGCACCCGGCACCCACAAGAAGGTCTTCAAAAAATATATTGCCGACAACACCAATGCCTTCGTCAATCGCATCACTGAATCCGACCTGGCCGAATACAAAAAAGTCGATGTGGCCGTCAAACGAGGCGATGCCGTGATTTTCCACGATCTGGCCGCGCATGCTTCCCATGACAATACCGCGAAAATCGACCGATGGTCATTCATCTCCACTTACCGTTCAGGCCATGCATTCGATGATTCAAATGTCTGGGAAAAAGGCATGCTGCTGACAGGCAAGAGCGTCAATCCCACATTCCCCAACCCTTTTTGATTCTCAAACAGTCAATTTCTAACATTCTCAAAAGAGGCTCCGAATCCACTTCGGGGTCTCTTTATTTTTGCATTCCGGTCCCAAGGCATTGGCCCCAGGTCGTCTTTTGCTAAAATGCCCGGCCTATGACAAACAACACCAATACCGCTCCTGTTTGGAACTTCTCCGGCTTCGCAGATGAGGCCGGCGGCACCGCTGACGAACAGATTGCCGCGCTGCAGAAAGCCGGGATGAAATTCATCGACGTCCGCGGCGTGGAAGGCTTCAACGTTTCCGAACTCCCAGCCGCTACGGCTGAAATCGTTCGCAAAAAGCTGGACGCCGCCGGCATCAAAGTCGCCATGCTTGGCTCACCGCTTGGCAAGATCAACCTGCCTGACGATTTTGAAATCGACGCTAAAAAACTGCGCCATATGGCGTCCATCTCCAAGATCCTCGGCTGCAACGCCGTGCGCATCTTCAGCTACTACAACAAGGACAACGCAGCGCCCGCCTCCGCCTGGCGCGCCGAAGCACTTTCGCGCCTCTCGAAGCTCAAGGACATCGCCGGCGAAACCGGCATGGTGCTCTATCACGAAAACGAACGCCACATCTTCGGTGAAGGCGTCGATAACGTACTGGAGATCACCCACAAGCTCCGCGACCACAAGGCCGGCAAGCCCGGCGTCTTCCGCATGATCTTCGACTTCGACAATTACAACCAGGCCGGCGAAGACGTGTGGCAGAACTGGCTCAAGCTGCGCGACTACACCGACGCCTTCCACTTCAAAGACAGCCTCAAGATCGGCCCCGGCAAGTACCAGCATTCCCCGCTGGGCCAAGGCAATGGCTACGCCAAAGAAATTCTGGCCGACGCCGTCACCCGCAACTTCAGCGGCCCCGTCAGCCTTGAACCGCACCTGAAGCATTCGGCGGCCGTCATGGCAACCGGCCCGTCAGGTGTGCCCAACCAGAAGTTGTCCGACATGACCGCACAGGAAGTGTTTTACGTCGCTGCGAAAACCGCCCGCGACCTGGTCACCAGCGTTGGCGGAACACTCGCGTAAACAGCTTTTGTGAATCCATCTGCAGCCATGCTCTGACCAAGTCGAAAGTGACTCTTAAACCTCACGAAGGCTTTGTCAAAAAAACATCGTGAGCAGTTGGTTGCAGCAGATGAAACTGCGGTTCTTACAGTGATCGCGCCAACAGCCCACCAGGGTTTGGACGCAGCCACTGGAAAGCTGCCAGATAACGATCCCGACAGCGTACGGGCCAGTTGTTCCCAGGCTTTCCCACTCACAGGAAGATCATGAATCGCACCCCTCTTAAATTTATCCTCGGCGCACTCCTGTCGGTGGTTGCCGCAGCGGCTGCGGGTTATTTGGCGCAGGACAACCTCTTGGCTCAGCCTGGCACCCCCACAACCCAGGAATCCGCCGAAGACGTCATGCGCAAATTAGATTCCATGATCAAACCGGTGGAACAGACCCGCAAAGCCGACACCCAGCCTTCGACCACCCAGCCTGCACGCAAGGCGCTGCCTGCGATCATCAACCCCGACAGCAAGCTCATCAAGGGCGTCGCCCCCGACATGAAGCTCCAACCGCTCAAGCGTGAGGATCAGTTCATCCTTAACCGAATGGGCAGGCTGGTCCGTGTTTCCGACGGCAAAAGCCTGTTCGTGTTTGATGCGGATCAGCAAACAGGCCAGGAGCAGCCAATGGTCCTGGTGCCTTGCAGCAAACTGGAGTACATGGAAAACCTCAGCCAGGATCGCGGCGATCGCCTCAAGTTCCTGCTCTCAGGCCAGGTGTTCACCTACCGCGACGTAAACTACCTGCTTCCCACCATCGTGCGCGAGATGGACCGGCGCGACAACCTCAACCCCTGATCCCACGACATACGGCAATACGGCTTTGAGATCGGCACGACATTCAACACTTGCCTTCAAACGATGCTGGGAATCTCCCTCCCATCCCTTATGATGAAGCAGACGCAACATCAAGCCTTGGGAACAAACCCCGCATTTCGTATCTGCACGCACGTTGAACAGGCTTAATTGCGTTAGAGTATCCGCAGGTGTCAAAGAGTCCTGTTGAAGCAATAGGAAGAGAGCCTATGGCCGAATCGGGGACGGGATATATCGAGTTGATCGGGCCGCAGGGGCAGACGCAGCGGATCGCGCTGAGTCAAAAGCGCCTGGTCATTGGGCGCGCACCGGAAACCCATGTCCGCGTGGAAAGCATCACTGTTTCCAGGCAGCATGCCGAGATCTTCCAGGAAGAGTCCGGACGATGGATGATCCGCGACTTGAAATCCCGCAATGGGACACGCTTGAACGGCACCGCTATCACCGAATCACCGCTTCACAACGGCGACGTAATCGGTATTGAGGATTACACGCTTCGCGTCGTTCTGCCGGGCACCATCAGCGACAAACGCACCGGCGGCGGCACGGCGCGCAAATCCCAGTTCGGCGTGACGATGATCGAGTCCCCGGGGCAAGCCGAGCCCGTCGTCCGCCTGGGTGATGTTCAGGAAGCCAAAATATCAGCCCAGCATCTTTCCGCCCTCACGGAGTTAAGCGCCCAGCTCCTGACGACCGAAAACGATGAAGAACGTCTGAAAATGCTTTGCAGGCTGTTCATCACCCGGCTGTTCCATGCCAACTCCGCCATGGTGCTGAGGCTGGATCTAAGTCTGCCCGATGATCAGCCCCCTCTGCTTTTGACCGATCCCGTCCATGCACGTAACTGGCGCAGTCAGGCTTCGCCTTATGTCTCGCGCTCCATCTTAAAGGCCCTGCGAGCCAAGTCCGGCCCAGTGGTGGCCAGCAACGTGGGAACAAGCCCCGGCGTTGAGCTCTCGCTGGCCAGCGATGTGGCGCCGATGGCAGCCATCGGCTGCCCGATCCACCAGAACGGGTCGACAATGGATTTGGTTTACGTCACGCTTCCCGGGGAGTTCGGCAATGCCGAGTGGCTGGCGCTGGCCAGTCTTGCCGCCGAGCTTTACCAGCAGGCCGAGACTTCATGGCGTGCGCGCAGGCAGGCGCAGGAACAAGCCGTGGTGGAGCAGGAACTTCAAAGCGCGCGACAAATCCAGATGCGTCTGGTTCCTAAAAAGATTTCCATCCCCCGCTTGGAAGTGACGATCGGCTTTGAGCCCTGCAAATGGGTGGGAGGCGATTACATCGACATCCTTAAAACCGATGACAATCGGGTGATTTTTGCCGTCGCCGATGTCTGCGGCAAAGGCATGCAGGCCGCACTCATCGCCACCAGCCTGCACTCGATGCTCCGGACCAACATGGTGGGTGATTTCAAGCTCGACGAGGTGATGAACCGCCTCAACGGCTATTTATGCGAAACACTGCCGTCCAACACATTTGTCACCATGATTGCATTGGACATCAACCAGATCACGGGCAAGCTCGTTCAGGTCAACTGCGGCCACCCGCCCGCCATGGTGGCCAACGGCGTCGGAGAAGTGCGCCTCTTGCCCTATGGAGACAACCTCCCCCTGGGCTGCATGCCCATACCGGTCGAAGCACGCGAACTGGACATCCTTCCCGGCGAGGTGATTTCCCTGTACACCGACGGGCTTAACGAACTTCACAATGAGCAAGGCAAAATGCTCGGCCTCAGCAACCTGTCGGATATCTTCGCCAAAGCCTGCATCGTCTCCCCCAAGCCCACCATCGACGAAGTCAACGCCAGCTACCGCAGCGCCCTCAACACCTTCCAGGGTAAGGCCGTCGCCGCCGATGACCGGACTTACCTCCTGGCCCGCCTTAAAGCCGACTAACCTTCACCCGCTTCAAACACCAAGGACCCTATGCAACCCCAAAAGCTCGGCCCATACCGGATCGTGCGCAAGCTCGGGGAAGGCGGTATGGGCACTGTCTACGAAGCCATCGATGATTCCAAATCCCTCCGCGCCGCCGTGAAGGTGCTCCCTGAAACGCTCGCCAGGAAACAAGGTTTCCGCTCCCGCTTTGAGATCGAAATCGAAGCGCTCCGCAAACTGGAACACCCCAACATCGTCAAGATCCTGGGCTTTGGTGAACAGGATGGCACGCTCTTTTACGCCATGGAGCTCGTCGAAGGCCAGGACCTGGAATCCGTGCTGGAATCACAGCGCCGCCTCACCACCACCCGCACCATCGACATCGGCATCCAGCTCGTCAAAGCCCTCAAGCACGCACACGACCGCGGCATCATTCACCGCGACATCAAGCCCGCCAACATCATGATTCTTGCCGACGGCGCCATCAAGCTGTCGGACTTCGGCATCGCCAAGCGCTACGGCAACACAGGGCTCACCATGGAAGGCGGTCCCATCGGCACCGCCAACTACATGTCCCCTGAACAGACCGAAGGCAAAAAAGCCACCGACCGCTCAGACCTTTACAGTGTCGGCTGCCTCTTCTATTCGCTGCTGGCCGGCCGTCCGCCATTCGTCAGCGAATCGCTTTACAAGATCCTGGAACTCCAGCGCAAGTCACGCCCCGAGCTTGTGACCATTTTCGCTCCAAACACCCCCGAGCCATTTGCCGCGTTGATTGACCAGCTCCTGGAGAAGGAACCCGAAAAGCGCCCCGCCAACTGTGCCGTGTTGCTCAGGACGCTCACCATGCTTCAGCAGGGGCTGGAATTGACGGGTGAACCTGCCGCTCCTCCCGTTCCGCCGCCGCACGCCGCACGCCCGCAAACGCCACAACGCCCGCCGCAAAAGCCGCCGGAAGGCAGCGTTACTCCCATGGGCGCTTCGGGCAAATCGGCACGCTCGTTCTTGAACCAGATGGGGGACGTGACAGTCTCCACCAATGTGCAGGCGGAATCCGATCCTGGCTTCAACACCCGGAATATCGAAGGCGCCGGGCCTCGCCCCCCAACCTCCTGCGACCAGGCCTCTGCCAGCCAGGTCTCTGGTGACCAGACCTTGGCCACCAACGCAGGCGGCCCCCCTGCCGCCCGCCCCAATGCTCCGGCCCCCAATCAACCACAAAAGACACCGGCGACAGATGCCGCCCAGACAATCGAATCAACCATGGTGTCCGGCTTTGCTGCACCACCGAGCATGGCCGGACCGGTTTCGGTCTCCGGCGCAGGCTCCGGCATTGTTTCACATCCCAACGATTCCATGGATCTAGACGCCGATGAACCCTCCGGCCACATCGCCACCGGTGACACCTCACTGGGCCCCGGCGAGGGAGACACCCTGGTCTCCGGTGCCGGGCTCAACCAGCCGCGCCGATCCCATGAGGTGATCACACCCACCTTCACCACCGATCCCGGCCCGGCAACCGGCGTCGTCACGTCCGACAGCATCATCGAATTGACCACGTCCGTGCCCGAAGCCGCCCCCCTGCCCAAGCCGCAGATCAAAAAAGCGGACGGCATGCATTCCCCATTGGTGCCGCCAACCCCATCCCTCACCACCTCCGCAACCTTTGTCACTGCCGAGCAAGCCGCCAAGGCCGACCGTGAACGTGAAGATCTTGAGCGCCTGAAGGAACCGGCCACCCCCATCATCGGACGCGGCACAATCATCTTCCTCATCCTCACCTGCCTCTTCTGCGCCACCTGGTATTACTTCACCCGCCCCGCCTCCGCCGACAAGCTCTTCCGCACCATCATGGCCGCCGCCGCCACTTCCAACCCCGACACCCTTGAGGAAGTCGACGGCGAAATCCGCGAGTTCCTCAACCGCTTCCCCGCCGACGAGCGCGCCCCCCGCATCAAGGAATACAGCGACGAAGTCGACTTGATCAAAACCGAGCGCCGGCTCCAGATTAAATCCCGCCGTCTCACGGGCGCATTCTCAGGCACGCCTGCCCAGCAGATTTACCTGGCCGCGCTCGCCGCCTCCCGCATCGACCCGGAAACCGGCCTGGCGCGTTTTGAAGCCTTCATCGGCCTCTACGAAGCCGGTATCAAAAGCACGCAATCCACCCCGTCGGGCGATATGGACGACGAAGCCAAGGAAACTGCCAAATACATCGAACTGGCCCGCCGCCGTGCAAAGCAGCTCAAGCAGGAAACCACCCAGCAGAAAGCCTCCCAGCTCATCCTCATCCGCCAGCAATTAAGCATGGCGCAGCGCGTCGCCGCCAAAGACCCGGCACGCGCCCGCACCGTCTGCGAAAGCATCCTCGTCTTATACAGCCAGCGCCCCTGGGCCGCGCAGGACCTGGTCAAAGTCCGCGACTTCCTCAGCACCCTCCCAGTCCCCACCGCCACCGCCCCGGCCACCACCGCCCCTTCCGAATAACACCACTTTGCCTCACCACTTATCCCTTATTCCTCCCCCCACTATGCTCACACCCGCCCAATTCACCCAAATGGACCGCGACGGCCTTGTCACCATCGACTCCGGCTTCACCCCCGATGAAGTCGCCCGCGCCGCAGCCGCCGCCGACCGCCTCTTTGAAAATCGCGCCGACGGCTTCCTCACCGACTTCCTCGAACCCGACCTCCTCCACCTCACCTTCCACCCCGCCGTCGAACGCTTCGCCTGCCAGATGCTCCGCACCGACCACATCGGCCTGCGCGGCGTAGCCCTCCGCAAAACCGCCCCGCGCCAGGACCAGCGCACCGGCCTCGAAGGCGAACACGCCGACATCCGCTACACCCTTCAAGACTGGGAAGCCACCCCTCGCCGCGTCCTGTGCACCATCCTCATCTGGCTCACCGACGTCACTGAACTCCGCGCCCCCTTCATGTTCCGCCCCGGCACCCACCGCACGCTTGCCGCGCACTACGACGGCGTCCCCGCCGTCTTCGCCAACAACATCGAAAAGATGCCCGCCCTCGACTGGCCCCCTTCCATACCCGCCCTCGCCAAAGCCGGCCAGGTCAGCGTCGGCTCCACCGGCGTCCTCCACTCCGGCTCATACAACCGCGACACCACCGACCGCAAAGTCATCTTCCTCCAATACCAGGCCCGCGGCATCCCAGCCGTGAAATTCCACGAATCACACCAACCCTCCATGGATCTCTACGGCGCAAAACTCCGCGCCATCATCCCCCACGACCGCCACAAACTCATCTGGATCGGCGAAGTTGGGTGATATCTACAAATGAAATCCCCTTCATGGCTACAAACACAAAGCGTCCCGACTAAATCGGGACGCTTTGTGTTTGTAGTTGAATTGAATGAAATCCTTAGGCCTTCGCCATCTTCCGCAACACCGTGTGCAGAATCCCACCATTACGGTAGTAGTC
>CAZGOM010000107.1:0-19299 GCA_964527265.1 uncultured Phycisphaeraceae bacterium
GTGGGGTTGGATGAGCCGATTGAGAAGTATTTGCCGGAGTTTAAGGGGATGTGGGTGACGGTCGAGGCAAGCGAGACACGGCGGGTGCAGGTGCCGGCCCGACGGGGGCCGACGTTTCGGGAGGCGCTGTCACACACGGCGGGGTTTGCGCCGGTGTCGCCGATGCAGCCGACGACGGACCACCTGGAGTTTCGAGACATTTTTAAGAGCTACACGATGATGCCGCTCTTGTTTGAACCGGGAACGGGGTATCGGTATCACCAGGTGGGTTTCTTTATCTGTGCGCGGGTGGCGGAATTGTTGACTGGGCTGCCGTACGACCGGTTTCTGGAGGAGCGGATTTTGAATCCGTTGGGGATGGTGGATACGACGTACTGGCCTAACGAGGAGCAGATGAAGAGGCTGGCGAAGGTGCATAAACCCGGCGAGGATGGAAAGAGCCTGGTGGAGTCGGAGATCTATATTTTCAAGCAGCCGGTGAGTGACCGGAGGCGGACGATGACGCCGTCGGGGGGATTGTTTTCGACGGCGGGGGATGTGGAGCGGTTTTTCCGGATGATGCTGCGCGGGGGTGAGTTTGAGGGGCGGCGGGTGTTGTCGGCGGCATCGGTGAAGGAGATGACGACGCGGCAGACGGCGCCGGAGTTAGCAGAGGTTTATGGGTTGGGATGCCAGCCGGGGGGAACTTGGTTCGGGCATGGGGGGATGGCGTCCAACAGCACGATCGTGGATACACGGCTGGGGATCACGATGACGTACCTGGTGCAGCATTTTGGATTTCCCGGGAATGGGCTGGCGTCGCGGGATGCTTTTTTTGGGGGGGCACGGGCGAGGTATGAAGGGGGGCTGGGGGCAGGTGGCGGGAAGATTGAAGTGGAGGGGTTGGGGAGGTGAGGGGGGCAGAGTGCGCGGGAGGTGGGTTGGGGTAAATCGTTTACCACCAAGCCACTAAGACACTAAGTTAAGAAAAGGGGAGAGACCTATAACGGAAAGTGTTATGCGTGCAGCCAGAAGGTTTCAGCGGTTTGTTTTGGTGTTTGAAGTGTGGTTGGCGGGTAGAATGATCGCGGGGGTTTGAGGTGTCAATGGATTGACGCCTTTTTTGCGGGCAAGGAAGCGGGGTTGTTGTCATGTTTGAGGGTTTGCGCAAGGCGATTCCGAGCATGTATGCGCGCAGGCTGCTTTTGCTTGCAAGCGGCGCAATGGCGGTGGCGTTGCTGCTGGTGGGGAAGCTGAGCGCGTTGACGCTGCTGCATGGGGAGGAGAGCCGCGAGCGGGCGGAGCGGGCGATGATCGACGGGTATCTGATCCAGACGATCCGCGGGGCGATATTGGACCGCAAGGGGCGGGTGCTGGCGGTGGACAGGCCGAGCTCGGATTTGTCGGTGCCTTACAGCGTGATCACGGGGACATGGGCTTACTCGCGGGCGTATCTGGATGCGCGGCGGGCGAATCTAGAGCGGTGGCGGCAGCTTTCACCGGAAGAGCGCGAGGGGTATGTGGCGCAATACCTGCCGGATTATGACAAGCAGCTGGAGCAGTTCTGGAAGACGATTGCGAATGTGGGGAAGGTGCCGCTGGATGACCTGGAGAAGATCAAGAACGACACGAAGGCACGCGTGCAGGCCATGGCGACGACGGTGTGGCTGAGGCAGCAGAAAAAGCGGGAGTCGGAGCTCAACGAAGCCGTGGACTTGGCGGATGTGGCCAAAGAAATCGAGGAGCAGCGGTCCAACCACGTGGTGCTCAAGGGGTTGGACCCGCAAGCGGTGTTAACGTTCCAGCGGTTGATTGCCGACGGGAGGACCAAGAGCAGGATCAGGGACGAGAAAAACAAGCCGGTGTTCAACGATCTGGCTTCGTGGGTGAATGTGGAGGTGACGCAGTCGACAAGCCGCGAGTATCCGATGGAGGTGATGAATGTGACGTTGGACCGGCGGTATCTGCCTTCGCCGCTGAGGAGCGAGGCGCCGCTGAACATGACGGTGGAGGGGGTGGGATCGCACATCATCGGGGCGATGAGAAAGGCGTATTCGGACGATGTGCTGGAGCGGCCGTTTTTGAGGAACGCGGGGACGCCGGAGCAGATGGTGGACCTGGGCGGCTACCTGGGGGATGACACGGTGGGGGAGTTAGGAATCGAGCGTTCGATGGAAGACCAGCTTCGGGGGGCGCGGGGGAAGGTGCTGGAAAACCTGGAGACGGGGGTGGTGGACAGGCGTGAGCCGATGGCGGGGGAGAACGTGCAATTGACGGTGGATATCGCGCTGCAGGCGCGGATCCAGGCGATGATGGAGCCAGGGAACGCGGCGGACCTTGCAAACACGACCACGGGGCTGATGCGGCTGCAACCGTTCCACAGCGCGGACCCGGAGGCGAATGTGCTGAGGCCGCAGTATGGGGAGGCGCTCAATGGATCGGCCGTGGTGCTGGATATTCAGACGGGGGATGTGCTGGCGGCGGTGAGCATGCCGTCGATGAAGCGGAGGATGGTGAAGGATTCACGTGAGGCGGTGTATGGGGATCAGCTCAATCAGACATGGCTGAACAGGCCTGTGCAGATGCAGTACATGCCGGGGTCGACGATGAAGCCGCTGGTGTATTGCTCGGCGGTGAGCGAAGGGTTGATCACGGCCGGGCAGCATATCGAATGCAAAGGGCATCTGTATCCCAACCAGCCCAATCAGTTCCGCTGCTGGATCTACAAGACGTTTCATCAGGTGCATGGGAATTTGTCGCCGCAGGAAGCCCTGGCCTATAGCTGCAACATTTATTTTTACGAACTGGGAAGGCGATTTGGGCCCGAGAGACTGACGACGTGGTATCGGAAGTTTGGTCTGGGCCAAAAACTGGGCGTGGGGCTGAATGAAGAGATTCCCGGGGTTCTGCCGAATTTGCCGGATATCAAGCGGTTCAACGTTGGGGATTCGACATTCATGGGGATCGGGCAGGGGCCGATCCAGGTGACGCCGATCCAGGTGGCCAATGCGTTCGCGACGATTGTGCGGGGTGGGATTTCGATCCCGCCCGGGTTTGTGCAGAGGCCGGAGAACCGGGCGGCGCTGGCGGTGGATATCGGACTCAACAAACAGGCGGTGATTGATGCGCAGGAGGGGTTATACGGCTCTTCCAACTGGGATCATGGGACGACGCACCACCTGGCGCGCATTCCCGGTTCTGATGGGCGCGGGGAACGGATCTTCACGATTCCCGGGGTGCAGGTGGCTGGGAAATCGGGCACGGCGGATGCGGTGCCACTGAGGCTGGACACCGACGGGGATGGGCGCGTGACGAGCAAGGACCAGAAGGTGCGCGAGGGGGACCATGCGTGGTTTGTGGGGCTGGTGAAGAAGGATGGGGACAGGCAGTACCGGTATGTGGTGGCGGTGGTGGTGGAGTATGCGGGTTCCGGCGGTGCGGTGGCCGGGCCGGTGGCGAACCAGGTAATCCTGGCGCTTAAGCAAGAGGGGTATCTCTGAAAGAGCTGATTGAACGGTTTCAGACGGTGATGACTCCGCATGGCGGGTGGGTGGTTTTTTTGTGCGCGGCGGCGCTGACGGCAATCGGGATCATGGCGATCCAGACGACGGACATGGCGGCAGGGTCTGCTTATGGGGCGATCCAGATGAAATGGATTCCGCTGGCGCTTGGGGGAATGGCACTGGTGCTGGTGCCCAAGCCGTCGCGGATTGCGGAGTTTGCGGTGCCGATGGCAGCGGTGGGGCTGATCCTGCTTTTGGGGCTGGTGTTGCCGTTCACGCCGGAATCGATCGCACCGACACGCAACGGGGCGCGTGCCTGGTACAACCTGCGTTTCATGATGTTTCAGCCTGCGGAACTGGCGAAGATTTCGTATGTGCTGATGGTGGCATGGTATCTGCGGAGGCGGGAGGACCAGCGGACGATTGCAGGTCTGTGGTGGCCGATGGTGATCACGCTGGCGCCAATGCTTCTCCTGCTCATTCAGCCGGATCTGGGGTCCGCACTGCTGTTTCCACCGGCGCTGCTGGCGATTCTGATCGCATCGGGAACGAGGTTGCGTTACATCTTTGCCTTTTTGGGGATAGGACTGTTTGCGGTGGTGTTCACGGTGGTGACGGTGTTTTATGCGCAGGATGTGGCGAAGACTTTTTTGAAGCCGCACCAGATCGACCGGATCGTGTCGATGGTGAGCCGCGTGATGGGAGACAACCGGTATTCGAAGGGGTCGGGATATCAGCAGGAAAAATCGATGGACTTGATCGGCGCGGGTGGCGTATGGGGGATGGGAGCGCAGGAGAGCGCGGCGATGCTGAAGCACAACCGGCTGCCGGAGCAGCACAACGACATGATTTTCGCAGTGATCTGCAACCGATGGGGGTTGGTGGGCGGATCGGTGGTGGTGGGGCTGTACACGCTGCTTTGCCTGGGGATGCTGGCGATCGGGGGTGGGACGAAGGATCCGTTTGCGCGGGTGGCGACGGTGGGGATCGCGGCGTATTTGTTTGCGCAGGTGTTTATCAATGTGGGGATGTGCATCGGATTGATGCCGATCACGGGGCTGACGCTGCCGTTTATTTCCTATGGCGGGTCAAGTTTGCTGACAAGCTTTATCATTGTGGGGCTGATGATGAATTTCGCGAGTGATAAAACCCGTATCATTGGCAAAACCAACTTTGACTACACACAAAATGAACCAAGCATCCGAAACCCCCGAAACCCCTGAGTTTGAGATCCCCGACTTTGTCGTCCCCGAGCTGGAGGCGATCGGCGTGGAGTTGGAAGCGGCGAAAGTCTCCCAGCTTGCGCATTATTTGAAGCGACTGCTGGAGATCAACGAGAAGTTCAACCTGACGGCGATCCGCGAGCCGCACGCGGCGTGGCGGCGGCACATCATCGACAGCCTGACACTGGTGCCGGGGATGTCGGAGAACCCGGAGGGGAGCCGCGTGGTGGATATCGGATCGGGCGGCGGGCTGCCGGGGATTCCGCTGGCGATTGCGTTTCCGCAATTTAAGTTTTCGCTGGTGGAGGCGACGGGGAAGAAGGCGCGATTTTTGAGCGAGACGGCGGAGGCGCTGGGATTGAGCAATGTGACGGTGGTGAATGAGCGGGCGGAGATTGTGGGGCAGGACAAGAAGCATCGGGGGACGTATGACATTGCGGTATGCCGCGCGATCGGGCCGATGGTGGAGCTGTTGGAATATTCCATGCCGATGCTGAAGATCGGGGGGATTTTGCTGGCGATGAAGGGACCCAAGGCGGAAGAGGAATTGGAGTTGGCGGGAGATGCGATGGTGGTGCTGGGGGCGGGTGAGATCAAGGTGTTTGATGCTTATCCTGAAGGGTCGGACCAGAACACGGTGGTGGTGTGCATCGCCAAGGAGGGGGACACGCCCAAGCAGTATCCGAGGATGCCGGGCGTGCCGCGGCAGCAGCCGCTGGGGGGCGGGAGGAGGGAGAGGTGAGGGGGCAGGGTCAAAGCATTTGGTGAATTCAGTGGTCCATGGGCCCGGGTTGCCAGGTGGCGGGTTATCGCGTGTCCATGACAGACTCGAAGGGTGTTGAAGCCGGGAAAGAGCATTGACCTGGGATGGCAGTAACTTATTTGAGGCCCCCCCACAACACGATGACCCGGCAATCCGAGTGAGAATGTCTCCTTCCACATCAAGTGCTTTTACCCTGGGTGAGGGGGAGGGAATTTGCGATTTACAATCTGTGATTTATGAATTGGAAGAGGAGCGGGGCTCTGGAGTGGCGGCGGGGCTGGGGGCGGGACTGGGCGAGGGATTAGGGATGACGTGATCGCATCCGGGGCAGCGGTCCAGGCGGAGATCGACGGGGGCGGCGCATTTGGGGCAGGGGTGGTTTGGGCTGGGACGGGGTGGTCTGGCGTTCATGGCGAGGTAGATGGCGTAGCCGAATGCGAGGCAGAAGGCGGGGAGAGCGATGCAGGGGAGGAAGTAGCAGGGGATGAGGATGAGGTATTTGAAGAAGGAGTTCGCGAGGAGGATGGTGGAGAGCATGGAGCGGCTCCGCCGGGCGGGATTGGCAGATTGAGCGTGGACGACCCGGAATGAGGGAATAGATCAGTTGACGCAGATCAATTTTAGTGCGTCGAAGGTGAGCGGAGGTGTGGCGCGTTGAAGCATGGCTTGGCAGTTTGCGCAGATGGGGCGGAGGTCTTTGATGGGATCGATGGGGTGAGTGGCGGGGGATTGTGAGAGGGAGTGGATGAGGATGAAGCCTTGGCCCAGTTCGCCGTAGCGGGAGGCGAAGTCGAAGGCGCAGACGGTGCAGGATAAGCCGTGGTGGGCGATACAGGCTTCACGGGCTTCCGCAGTGATTTCGGTGGCGACGGCGGTGAGGGAAGATGAAGTTTCAAGCTGGTCGGTGTCGGAGAGGAGATCAAAGAGCGTGGGGTCTGGCGGGGAGATTTCCTGGTGAGGATGTTTGACGAGGATGGGTTGCGCGTCAGCGTTCCAGTAGACTTCGGCTTCCCAGATTCCCCAGAGGCCGATGCGGAAGGCTGCGGGGATGAGGAGGGATTGGTCTGCGGGGCTTTTTTCGCCGGTGACAGGGTTGACCTTGCTGGTGGAGTAAGACGTGGCGGAGGCAGGGCGGTAATAGGCGGGGAAGGCGTGGAGCATTTTGCGGGCGGGGACGGCTGCCTGATGAAAATCCTGGGCGGCGGTGAGGATTTCGTCGTCAGTGGGGGCCGCGGTTTTAATGTCGGTGGTTCTGGCGGGGGCAAGTTCGTAGGGGGGCTTTAAATAGGAGAACTTGCGGGTCTCCTTGACGACGTTCCACCCGGCGGATTTGAGGAGCGTGCCGGTGGAGTGGTTGAAGCGATATCCCTTGTGATTAGGGATAGGGATGTTGAGACGGAGGTAGAGGTCTCTGGGCATGGACAGTAAGGTACAAGGGATGAGGGACAAGGTACAAGTAAGAGAGGAAAAGAAAAGGGTCGGCGCTTTTTAAGGCGCCGACCCGTGGGGTTAAGCGGAAATGGGGTTTACTTGGTGTCTTCCTTGATGAGGTGGACGGGGGCGACGATGCCGCCGAGGTAGAGCTCGGGGAGGGGGATGTGGTCGACGCGGACGGTGATCTGGACTTTTTCGCCGGGTTTGATGCCGGAGTCTTTGCCCAGGTCGATGGTTGCGCCGCGGAAGGCTTTGACATCGGTGGCGAACTTGGGGGCTTCAAAAGGCTTGCCTTCGGCCTTGGCGGCGGCTTCGGCTGCTTTGATGTCCTTGGGATCGGGGATGCCGACCTGCTTGCCGTTGATGAAGACGGTGAGGAGCTGGTCGGCCTTGACGAAGTGGAGCCAGAGGTTGCCGGTGGCGTCCTGAGGGGCGGTGAAGGTGGTGCGGTACCACATGACACCGATGTATTCCGGGAAGCCCTGGCCGTTTAAGGTGTTGGAGTAGGTGACGACGGTTTTCCACTTAGAATCGTCATAGTTGGCGGCGATGGGAGCCGTGGTAATGCCGGCCTTGGTGAGGGCTTCCTGGGTGTTGTACTTCCAGTCGTCGGGAAGGACGGCGATGACCTTGCGGGGGGTGAGGTCTTTCATGACCGGGACGGGCTTGGGAGCGGGCTTGCCTTTGACTGCCGCGGGAGCGACGGGGGCCTTAGTGGTGTCCACCTCGCGCGGACGGACGGAGGCATAGGCACTGGCGGTGTTGCCGCCGATGAAGCGGCGGAGGTAGGCCAGTTCGTAGTCGTTGCCGTTCTTGGCCTTGTAAGTTTCGGTGGTGAAAGCGAACCATTCGTCGTAGATCTTCTGGGCTTCGATGGAGTCGCCCTTGATGAGGGAGTCGTACCAGGCGCGCCAGTACTTGGCGCGCTGCATGCCGCGCTTGGCGAGGTTGACGCGGTAGGCATATTGGGCATCGTCCTTAACGGCAGCTTCCGCTTCGGCGATATAGGCGTCGAACTTTTTGATGTTCTCGTGCGTGTAGACCTGGGGAAGGGCGTGGATGGAGCCGGACTCGGTGTGGAGGTTGATCCAGGCGGAGTCGACGGCCATCCAGTATTTCTCCATGGGTTCGGCGGCAGGGCCGTAGAACTTGTCGTAGAAGTCGGCCATGATGGCCCAGGGATCCTGGGTTGGGTCATAGGCAAGGCGGATGGAGAGATAGAGATGGGGGGCGGAGAGCTCCCAGCAGTCGAAGGACTCAAAGTTGTAGGAGATGGAGCGCTTTTGCTGGAGATAGGGAAGATCGTGCGACCAGGTGGAGATCTTGGAGTAAGGAGTCATGACCTCGGCGAGGTTGTAGTTGTAGGTGCGGTAGCCGAGCATGGTGGCGCGCTTGGCCCAGCCGTCGATGATGTCTCGGAGGGCCTGGGTGGATTCGGAGTTGGGGTGGCCGATGGGGTGGTAACGGCTGAAGCGGATGGGGGCGATGTTCACCATGATGTTGGGTGAAAGCTTGTCCAATTCAGGGTTTGTGGGAGGAAGGGTGTAGTCGGAGTAGGCATAGAACCCGAGCTTGGCGTGGGTGTTCTTGGCGTAGATGGCCTTGGCGGCTTCGTTGACGATGCCCATGAAGCGGTCAGTCATGGAAACAAGGTTGGAGGAGGGGTCGATGACTTTGGGATTGTCATATTTCTTGGACTCGGGGCTGTGGTCAAAGCGGTGGTCGTCGGGCGGGGACATGGAGAGGTTGCGGTTGCCGTTGTCGGAGGCTTCCAAGGCCCATTTGATGAAGAGCTTGCGGACTTCGGGGTTGCCGAGGTTGTACCAGGGGCCTTTGACGCGATTGCCTTTTTCGTCCATGCGGAAGTATTCGGGGTGTTTGTCGAATTCTTCGTCGGGGATGAAATGCCAGGAGTGGGAGGAGGGAATGGACTCGCCGCCGGAGCCGTTCCAGTTGGACCAGTAGGCGTGGCGGAATGCGCCGTTTGCGCCCCAGATGGAGCGTGCGGTGATGGAGGGCTTCTCGGTGAAGTCCTGCGTCATGACCGTGAGGGTCTTTTGATTTTTGGGGTAATTGCGGCCCCAGTCGAGATTGGTGAAGAAGCGGCAGGAATATTCTGTTTCAAGGAAGCGCGCGACGGCGCGAACGGCGGCTTCGTCATCGGCCTGGGCGCCGATGTAAACGTTCTTGCCGTCGGCGTTGATGCGGATGCCTTCGTTGGTTTCGCTCTTGATGGAGGACATATCAAGGCCGGCTTTGATGGCCGCAGTGCCGACATAGATGATGGGGCCGGACTTGGGGGCGGTATCGGAGATGGGGAGCTCTGCGCCGGACATAAGCTTGATCCATTCCTGAAGGATCTGCGCGGCTTTGAGAGCGGGATTGACCGGAGGCTTGCCACCGCCTTTGGCCGCGGGATCTGCCGCGGGTGCGGGAGGCGGGGGGGCGATGACGATGGTGGCCTTGGGCTGGCCGTCGTCAACGATGGTGACAAGCTGGGCCTTGGCCTTGGCCTCTGCGCGGGCTTTGTCCTGGGCGCGGACCTGCTGGAGGGTGTAGGCGCGGTATTCAGGTGAAGCAGTGTAGGGGTCGGGGCCTGGGGTGGGAGCAGCGCCCATGAGGACGGTGGAAGAGAAGGCAAGGGCGATTGCGAGAAGTATGGACTTGGTGCGCATGATGGGCCTCAAAAGGGACTGATGATTCTTTTGTTGGACTCAGAAGGAGATAAAAAGTTCATGGTGTCAGGACGGGATATTGCATTATTACATACCAGGTTGAATGTTCAAGTTATCTGGTAATTTCAGAGATAAATGAGGGTTTAAGGGCGAAAGTGTGATGGGAAATAGACCTAGGATGTGACGCGAGTGGTGGCGGCGCGAGACAGTAGATGGGAAGAGAGTGGAAATAGAGGGGGTGATTAACGTATGGAATTTTAGAAGCCCAGGACGAGGGCGGTGTAGAACTTGAAGTTGTTGTTGGGGGTGGTGGCGTCGTAGACAGTGGAGGCGTATTCATCGGCAATACCGACTTTGAGGTTGAGGTTTTCGACGTCCTCAACGCGTAGCTGCCATTCGGCGCTGGTGACGGCACGATAGCGGCCCATGACGCGGAACTCAGGGAGGAAGGTGCCGGAGAGAGCGAGGGTCTGACGTGGGGTGGGTTTCCAGAGGAAGTTCATACCCACGGAAGCTTCGGGGACAACGTCTTCGATGACCGCATCGAATTGCTTGTAAAGACCGAAGCCCAATTCACCGGTGAGCTTGAGTTTGGGGGTTTTAATGATGTCGTACCCAGGGCCGGTGCGGGCGGAGAGACGGTGATCCCAGTCGCCGAATTGGTTGTAATCGTAGCGGCCCAGAGCGAAGTAATACCAGGGGGATTCGGGCATGAGCCAGTCTTCACGCAGGCCGGTGGTGAGTTCGTTTTTGTCGTTGTTGCCGTTGACGCGGTTGTAGTAATAACTGAAGTCGTAAGCGGTGGAGGTGGCTTTGTTGGCCCGGACGGTTTTGAATGCGAGGCGAAAATTAGCGGTGTTATTGACGTAGGACTGGCCACCGGCGCCGATTTCAAGCTGGCTCTTCCATTCAGCCAGCAGGTGGCGGATCCAGTTGGGCAGGAAGACTTCGGATTCGTTGGGGTTGGGCTGGGTGGCCTGGGCTTGGCGCGTGGTGGGATGAGCAGGGGAGGTGGCGGGCTGGGTGGTAACCTCCTGCCGGGAGGGAGCTGTGGCGGGGTCTTCGCCGGTGTTGGGGACGGTGGCGGCGATGGGGGCGGCATCAGTCCAGGTGATGAGAGGGAGCTTGGGACCGGGTTCGGTGATGAAGGATTCAGATGGGCGGGCGAGAATTTCGGTGACGACAACAGGCTTTAAGACCATGCGGCCCAGGTCTGGATGGTTAACGATGACGGCTTTGGGGGAGACGACGACGATCTGAACGGTGATGGAATCGCCGGAAGCCAGGTTGACCTGCGCGGCGTGAGCTGCGCAGGGGAGAAATAGCGTCAGCAGAAGCAAGAGGAGTGCCGCGAATGCCCGCGGGTGGCGGGCGTGGGGAGCGCTCATGTCAACCTCGTGGGTGAGTTTCAAGCCGACGAAGCATAGGCAAATGAGGGGAGAAAAGGTAGGCGGAAGAATTGAAAAGTGGGAAGTTTTAAGAAGGAATAACGATTGCGTCGCGAGATTTAGAGTTGGGAGACGATCCAGCGGGCGGCGAGGAGCAGATTATCGGCGGTGAAGTCGGGCGGTGTGGAGAGTTTTGGGAGGGTTTTTGCGCCGTGGCCGGTGGTGACGAGGATGGCTTTTGCGCCGACGGCGCGGGCGAGGCCGATGTCAGCTTCGTTATCGCCGACGACGAAGGATTGGGAGGGGTCGAAGGGATGTTCGGCCTGGGCTTGCAAGATCATGCCGGGGAGTGGTTTGCGGCAAGTGCAGGTTTGGTTCGGGGCGTGTGGGCAGAAGTAAATGCCTTGGAGGGAGACGCCCTGGGCGAAGAGGAGATCGCGTGTTTTCTGGTTGCAGGCGTGCATGTCGGTGAGGGAATACATGCCGCGGCCGACGCCGGATTGATTGGTGACGATGGCGAGGGAGAGGTGGTGGGACTGGAGGAGGCGGAGTGCATCGACGACGGTGGGGAGGAGCTCGACGAGATCGGGATCACCGAGGTAGTCGTAGAGCTTGATGAGTGTGCCGTCGCGGTCGAGGAAAACGAAGCGGTTCATGGTGTGGTTCCGTTTGGCAGGAAGAGGGTAGCGATTTTTAAGGGGTTATGCCGTCGCGGGCGAGTTCCGCGGGGGAGGCTGGGGAGGCGAGGGTGGATTTGGGGGCGTCGTACCAGCCGGGGTCGGAGTAGCCGGGGGTTTTGTCGCGGACTTTGAGGATGGTGAACATGCCGCCCATGGTGATTGCGCCGTGGGGGCCTTGGGCCATTTGCATGGCGAGGGAGTTTTTTGGTGTGTCCATCATCATCATGTCGCCCATGCCGGACTCACCCATGGCCATGTATCCGGGGATGGCTTTGGTGATGTATCTATCGAGTGTATCGGGGTTTGTGGAGATGACGTTGGGTATGCCGTGGCCCATTTGATTCATGACGTGATGTGTCATGTGGCAGTGAAGGGCCCAATCGCCGGGGTTATCAGCGGTGAATTCGATATCGCGGGTGGCGCCGGTGGGGACGAGGACGGTGGTTTCGGGGTGCTGGGCTGAGGGGGGGATGGGGCCGCCGTCGGTGGCGGTGGTGCGGAAGGAATAGCCGTGGAGGTGAATGGGGTGGTGGTCCATGCCGGAGAGGTTGCCGATGCGGATTCGGATGCGTTCGCCTAGTGAAGCGGTTAGTGGCGCGGTTCCTGGGAAGCATTTGGCGTTGATGGTGAGGATGTTGTAATCGGTCATTTCATTGGGGTCGGGGCGTGAGGTGCCGGGTTTGATGGCCCATTCGCTGAGCATGAGTACGTAATCCCTGTCAGGTGGAGGAGTTGTGGGATTTTTGGGATGGACGATGAACATGCCCATGAGGCCGAGGGCCATTTGGGTCATTTCATCGTGGTGGGAGTGGTACATGAAGGTGCCGGGGTGGAGGAGGGGGAACTCGTATCTGTAGGTTTCACCGGGGTTTATGGCGGGTTGGTTGATGCCGCCGACGCCATCCATGCCGGAGGGGAGGATGATGCCGTGCCAGTGGACGGTGGTGGGTGCGGGGAGCTTGTTTGTGACGTAAATGCGGACTGTGTCACCAGTTACAGCTTCGATGGTGGGGCCGTGGACCTGGTTGTTATAACCCCAGCAGTGGGCCTGGAGGCCGGGGGCGAAGGTGTGAAGGACGGGCTGGGCGGTGAGGTGGAAGACCTTGACGCCGTTGACGATTTTGAAGGGAAGGGTGGAGCCATTGGGGGTGTGGACGGGCGTGTAAGTGTAGCTATTGGTTGGTTTTACGTCGTTATCGGGTGGTGGGGGAGTGGTGTCTGCATGGGCCATGGGGGAGCCTTTCCAGAGCATGGAAGAGGCGGCAAGGGCGGCGGTGGAGGCGAGGATTTCGCGGCGAGTGGGCATTTTCAGTGGCTTTCGGTGAAGTTGTTGGAGATGTTTTCGTTGTTTGCGGAGGGTTGGAAATCGGTTTGAGAAGTTTCGTCAACTGAGGTGTTTTGAGAAATGCCCAAAGCGAGGAGTTGGGCCTTGCGGCGGGTGACGGCGAGGCGGCCGATGGCGATGGCGAGGGCTTCCTGAGCGTCAATCTGGGCGAGACGGGCCATGAGGAGGGTGTCAGCGCCGATGAGCATGGCGTTGTATTCCTTCAGGGATTCATCCATGGCTTGATCGCGGGCAGGGAGAAGGGTTGCGGCGATGGCTTTGTGATGCTGATCGGCGCGAGAAAGCTGGGTTTTGAGTGCGCGGATCTGAGCGCGGAGGAGGATTTCGACGTTTTGAGCGAGGGCGTCGGACTGGCGGGCGCGCGCATAGGAGCCGGCGACCCTGGCCTGGCCTTGGTCGAAGAGAGGGATGGGGAGGGCGAAGATGGGGCCGAGGGACCAATCGCCGTCGTGGCCTTGCTCGGCTTCCAAGCCGAGCTCTCCTTCGGGGAGGAGGCGGGTGTCACGGTGGGCTTTGAGGAGGGCGGCGCGGGCGAGGTGGTCCGCGCGGGCGGCTTTGAGGGCGAGGCTGTTTTGCAGAGCACTGGGCTGGAGGGCGCGGTCGTCGAAGGGCGGTGGGTCGGAGAGGGGGGCAAGGGTGGCGGTGAGGGAGGGCTCGCGAATGCCGATGAGGCCCAGGAGGAGGTGGGTATCGCCAGCATGGCGTGCGATGGCTTCGTGGGCGTGATCGCGGATCTGGGCGGCCTGGGCGAGGAGCTGGGCTTTGCGGGTGGGGGTGATATTGCCGACGCGGTCGAGTTCAAGGGCGAAGGCTTCCAAGCCGTCGGCGACATCGAGGGCCTGGGTGCGGATGGCGACGGCGTTTGCCTGGGCCTGGAGGGAGAGGGTTTGAAGTTCGACCTGGGCGAGGATGGCGGTGACGCCGGCGGCGGTGCGGGGGCGGAGGGCGTCAAACTCAGCCTGGGCGACGCGGGTGCGGATGGGGATGTAAAGGATGTCGATGATGTTTTGGGCGATGCCGAGCTCAAGGCCGACGCCGCCGGACTCAAGGGGGACTTGGATTTTGCCTTCGAGGACGGGGTTGGAGATAAGGCCGGCCTGGACGACCTGGGCGTAAGAGATATCGAGGTTTTGGTAGAGCGCCTGGAGGCGGGGGCTGTTGAGGAGGGTGAGGCGGACGGCGGAGTCGGGTGTGAGGGGTTTTTGGAGAAGGGCACGGGAGGAGGAGGCGAGGGTGTCGCGCTCGGCGGTGGTCTGGGGCCAGACGGGATCGGCGGACCAGGCCTGGCGGATGGGAGATTGGAGGTCTGCGAGGCCTTGCTGGGCGGGGACCTGTGCGCAGGCGGAGAGGGTGGAGGCGAGGAGGAGAAGAATAGCCGCGTGTACATGCGGGGGGGTTGGCGAGGGCATGGAGAATCCTGGGTGAAGGGTGGGAAATAGAACAGCGCGGACGCGTGGGCGTGCGTGTTTTATTTCGTCCTAGACCAGGAATTGACAGTGCTGGGAGAGGAGCGTGAGTTGAGAAGGGAAGTCTGGCGGGCCGGTGTTTTCAGTGGGGGCGGAGGGTGGGCGTGAGGTGGTGAGGGAGGCAGAGAGATCCGGGAGGGTGAAGAGGAAGGGAGCCGCGGCGAGGGAGGCGAGGGCGGCGTCGAGCTGAGGGGCGTGTTGGGTAAGGAGGTTTGCGTGCTGGTCGCAGCAGGAGGGGGCCTGGTGCGGGCTGGCTGGCTGAGATTGGGAGGATTCGTGGGCGTGGCAGCAGGCGTGGGGGTCTGAGGCGGATGCTTGAGATTGAGTTTGGGGAGAGGCGAGGAGTGGGCATGCGCATGCCGCGATGCTTGCGATGGCAAGGGAGGCGAGAGCGAAGCGGAGCCAGTGGAGGATGGCGGGCATGTGGTTTTAGTTTAGGAAGCGTGGGGTGGGAAGGAAAGGGGGGCGGGTGGGATGGTGACAAACGAGTGCTCGGCTGATTGGCTGTCGTAGATGCAGGCAACACTCTTGAACTTGCCCAGGTCCAGTGAGAGAATCTTCATGCCAGGGTGAGGCAAAAGGTGATTTGGGCCAGGCATACGCCGGAGCCCGTTTTGATACGCAAACGAATCCCATGGATTCGATCAACGCACCGCCTCGCCAGGAGGCCCGGCTTTCATATTTTCTTTGATTTTCTCTGCCCCCCCCCTTATTTCTCACTATCGATGCTATTCTTTTCTTTTTCCAGTAGACTATTAAGTCCCGAAAGTCCGACGGTTTGAAATTGGAGAGCAATCGTGAGTGATTTTAGAAATCCAAATTCGCTTAAGACGCCTGATGAGAATAGAATATATGAAGTGATGACTGTAAACAGTACCGGAATGCTGATGCACGCTAGCAGTGCAGACCACCAACTGATTTGGAGAAATAAATAGATCGAGGCAACGATGGTAATAAAGATAATCAAGGCTAGGGCTGCGGGACCAGTCATTTTGGCTGTTGGGTTGGATTCGACCTTGCGAAGTTGCTCAAGGTTGTTGTATTTTTTCATATTTATAGATTTCATTGTTTTTTCGATTTCATGATTGCCTTCAAATTCGATATATAATTCGAGCCATTTATGGTTGCATTCTTGGAGGCAGAGAGCTATATTTTTACGACATAGATCTGCCATTTGCTGTGATTGTGGCCACTCTGGATTTTCCTTCTGCGCCATTTCTGCGTAATGGATTGTATTAAGCAGCGATTTTAAGAGATCTATTATGCGCTCGAGAGGGATTTCTCTAATTGGTGTTCCTTGTTTAGCTGCATTCTCGAGAATGATTCTGGCTGGAACTTGCTCCGCATTAGCCATCATTCCTGCTATATTTCCTTTCATGATTCGTATGGCTGCCAGATCGTAATTGTTGTTTTCCAATGCGTCAAGTGCGATTCTCCCTAGTCTGGTTGTTTCTTTGTAATAATCGAGTGCGGTAACCACTTTGCCATTATTCCAAGTATCTCTGGCGCGAATTGAATTTTGATGCACCGGAATGGCTAGTGCTTCTATCGTCCATTGGGCGATCATGTTGCTGAAGTGTTTTTGTGAGTCACTGCTTAGTGTCGGGAGTAGTTTTTGGGCTGTTGATATAGCTAAAAAGATATATTTGGATTGTTTCTCGATTTGTTTGTCTGCTTCTTTGGTGTCGTGTTTTATATATGATGCCCAGGAGAGGCTTTTGTGATGACATGACATATAGTATAGTGAATATATTTGATAATCAATTTTAGATTGAGATTGGATAGTTGGGTCGTTTGCGAATGAAAGGGCTAGTTTTGCTGCTTCTTGAAATTTATTTGCGGCCTCCCAGCTTTTTTGTACGCTGGTTGGAGATTGCCGTGCTTGCTCTTCAAGCTCCATGGCTGAAATGTAAATGTCATTTATCTTTGTAATTAATTCGATCATCTGAAAATTGTCCTTGCATGATAGTTGGATGCTGAAATTTATGCCTATTAATGGGATTATACTGCTTTAGTCCACCTGTGCTGACGCACTCCCTGGGGCCATGTGAGATCACGCAAATTACCACTTGAGATATCATGACTTAATTTCTTGAAGGATACACTAGTTTTGTTGGCGTGACTTGACTCTCTTAAGTTGCTTCCAGATGGTGGCGTTGCCCTTTTATGAAATCAGACTCAAGAGTCATAAGTCCTGTAAAGAATAAGATTTGTTGCGTGAAGACGAGTTGGCGTGAGCGAATTTTGTCGAGATGACCCTAATAATGGCCAAAACCGTAACATGATCGTGTTGCCCTTTTGTGAAAGGCATGATCTTCGGTCATAAGTATTGGCAGGTTTAAGATTTATCTCATTTGTACTTACGATGGGTTGGAAGGTGGGTGAGTTTAGGCAATCTGCTAGAAAATGATTATTATCATTTAACAGATTGATATAATTTTGAATGGTGTACTTTAATTGAGTCGAGGCCAAATTTTTGAAAAAGCACCTCTAGAGGCTTCGCAAGCCAATCTTCAGCGTTCGGACTTACGAATACGTCGCTAGTTAAGTCGGTGATCGAAATCGGAATTGAAATGGACTTTGGGAGCGATGATGTGTCTGGATTTGTGCCAAGGACTGGGTGCCATTCAAATAGTCTTACTTCTTTTTCGTGTTCGAAGCTCAATCGCTTTAGAAGGCCTGCATGCATTGCATTTCCACCATAAAAATCGTCGCTGCTGTAATCAATATATTTTATTTTACCTATATATTGTTCGCTTGGAGTATTTTTGATGGCATTGGTTAATTGGGCAATTGTAGATTTTATTGCGACTCCCGCCGAGTTTGCATATAAATCCCAAAGTGCGGCTGATTCATAATTGCTTTCGTGCCAGCAATCCGCATAGAAAAAAGCTCGATTCCTACGATAAAAGTTTTCTGTCAAATCGTACTGTTTTTGATCCATTAAGGCTTTATATGCATTTTTCGTACCTTCATTTTGAAGGCCTTCCCAAGGGTCTTTAAAGCAGTCTATCCTTCTGAGGTATAATGTTGACGATGTTAAAAGTGAGAGTAGCTTCTCAAGATTGAGGTATTTCCAGATTGTGGTATTGGGAGAAGGGGTAAAAATGTCCGGATTTGTGATATACATGATATATTTTCGCTTAAGTTCTCGAGATTATGGGGTAAAGAAGTGGTGAATGCGTGTTCAAAATCTGAGGTAACTAGGAGTAAGGTGAATTGTGCTAGTTTTCATACTCTAGATTTGATGTACTGGCCAAAGATGTTCAATGTTTCGGTAAACATCCATGATTATGAATTTTTCTCGACCAATCACATCTTTTAATTGTTTGGGAAATTGCGCCATATCTTCATATGTGTCAACAATGACGAAAGCAATTTGATCGTATTCAAAGCCGAAATCATGTGGCACTCGCCATTCTCGCTCGTGTGAGTAATCAGCGCTTTTACTTAAAATATTGGGGTCTTTAAGTTTTGCTGGACGATACGGTGGCCAGAATGGTGTTACGAAAGTTTTAAGATGATCGTCCCACTGCTGCTTTTCCAGTGATCTGCTCTAACGTAGTATACCGGTCCTCCTCCGGACGCAAACACATGAGGCTTATTGAAGCCGATGCCATAGGGTGAGTAATCTTTAGCATGATCGAGCAAGCTTGACCAAGGGCATTCGGTAAAGCAGACAGCAAGTCGCCCAGTCCACGGCATATTCGAAGACTTGATTTTCTTCGCATTCAAGATTGAAATCAATCGATCTTTGGCTGGCATAGCCTCGAATGGTTTGCAAGGATTGTCTGGATTTTCATGGCCAAATGGTTTTCTATTTGCCGTAAAATGGCCGAGATATTCGCTGAAATCTGGACGTGCCATTGATTTTTCTCCGGTTGATGTTGTTATGGTATTTTGACGTGATTTTATAACGAAAAATGGTGAACGAGCAAATTACAGATTCCGTGGTCTTGTGGTCTAACTTCTTAGACTGCCCCGTGATGGAGAGGGTTTCAGAAAACTGGAGAATGATCATTCAAAGGACTGGATCCGGAAAGCGGTGGTTTAAATGATGCGTTTTTGTGTGATTGCTGGATTGGTTTCGAGAGAGTGGGGTTATGGGGGTGGTTGGAAGTGGTTGCTGGCGCGGTGCGCTAATACTAGAACGCCAGGAAGCGTGGGGAATTGAGGATTAAAAGAGAAGGAATGGCGCTGGATTTTTACAGGCGGCGCGAGTTACGCAGGCGCGTGCAAGAGGTAAACGTAAAAAAGCCTACCCCGGGTGTCGGGCGAAGACGCCCTCAACCCGGGGCTAAGTTATGCGATCCCTCCGGGATCAAGAGCATGATGTGGCGTTGTCGTGCTAACGGTGTTTTTGGTGTTTTGGTGGTTGAGTGGGTTGGGTGTTAGCGCGTGGAAGACGCTGCGCGTTTGCTTGGCGTGCCGCGCCGTGCTGCTGGGCGACTTGCGGGGGGAGGACGGCGCGTGTATTGTTTTTGGCGTGCTCAAATAGAAGGTTATCTATTGCTTAAAAATTGGAGATTGTCGATGAATATCAACCCGATTGTGACGCCGGTGGCGAGTGGTTCGCGGAAGCATGCGCATGTGGCGTTTGATGCCAATCCGACGCCGGAGAAGATCAGGAAGCGGATTCTGGCGGATGACCGGGTGACGGCGGGGTTTGAGTACATTTACTCGCCGGCGGGGACGTATGACGAGAGCAAGTTTCTGGTGATGGCCAATGAGAAGACGGTGCTGGTGGGGGCGTGTTTTTTTGATTCCGTGCCGAAGCTGTCGAGCGTGCATGGCAAGAGCATGGCGGATGACCTGGAGATTCTGTTTGATCCGTTTGATGATG
>CAZGOM010000108.1:0-19002 GCA_964527265.1 uncultured Phycisphaeraceae bacterium
CAAACTGGTCGGGGGTGATGCTGCGCTTGGCGAGCATGGTGACGAAGGCTTCCTGATTAAGGCCGGTGCGGAAGGAGTAGGTGGGGGTGATTTCCAGCATGCGGGTTTTGGGGTCGGAGACGCCAAAACGGTTGAAGGAATTGTTCTGGCGTTCGGCGGGTTTGTTCTCGACGACGCGGATGACGGCGATCTGCATGCCCTGGCCTGTTTTGCCGACGGCAGAGGAGGGGCCGGTCCAGCGTTGGCCTTCGAGAACGCCTGAGGTGGGGTAGCCCTTGACTTTGAAGGGGCCGGTGAAGCCGCCGGTGCGGTTGCGGTTGATCACCTTTTCGCGTTCTGTGTAGCGGGCGTTGATTTCCTCACGCGCGGCGGCCATGAGGGTGCTGGCGTTTGGCCCGAAGTTGGCGTTGTTGTAGTTGTTGTTATTGGAATTATTGTTGTTGCTTGTGTTGGCGCGGCGAATGGCTTCGTTGGAGTCGCCGATGGCTTTGGCTTTGCGCTCAGCTTCAAGGATGATGGCTTGTTTTTCCTTGAGTGTGGCGTCGGCGTCGATGAGCCAGATGTCTTTGACGAGCATTTCGTCAGGGCCGAGGATTTTGTCGACTTTGAAGGAGTGTATATAGCCGTACTGGCCAACCTCCATGGAGGGAATGGTCATGGCGGCGGCTTGAATTTCGGGATAGGGGGGAGTGATGGCCTGCTGCTTGCGGACATTAAGGTCCTGGACTGTGACGGTTTTGGTCATTTTGTCCTTGACCTGGTCAGCGGAGAGGCCCGAGGAGTTGGGATGGAGGGGGTTGTAGGTGGGGAGGCTGACGTAGTCGTCGTTCCAGGGGATGAAGGCGCGTGCATAGGTGGACCAGAACTTGGTGAAAGCGTCCTTTTGCTTCATGTTGGTCAGGGCGGCGGCGGCTTCAGGGGAGACGGGGCCAACGGCGGAAGGGTCTGCGGTGCCTGCGGGCGGTTGCTCGGTGGAGAAGAGCCAGCCGCTGGTGTTGCCTCCCAGGTCGGGAGCGGCGGAGGGTGAAGCGCCTGGGGCGGCGGGAGCTGTTTTATCAGCACCGGCAGCGGGGGCGGCAGGGGGCGTGCTGCCGCCGGAGGGGAGCTGGAGCCAGTCGTCTGCGGCAAAAAGGGAGGCTGTGCCAAGCGAAGCGGCGAGGGCCAGGGCCAGGTGGGGAATGTGTTTCATGGTGGGTCCTTGTGCTGCGATCGCTTTTTTAGACGTTTGGAATGCGTTGGGGTTCATGGGTTATGACGAGATCAACGCGGCTGGGTGGGTTCTGATTTCATAGCCGGGAAAAGAGGCGGTGGAATGATTAAAAACCAACGGGTTGCGGGGCCGTTGGGAACAGCCGCCCCAACCACCCAATCAAGCTGAGGCAACTGGGCAACCTGGCCTGATTCTTTGAATCATACACCCCGGAAGAGACGAAGTTTGGGACAATATGAGTCTATGGCAATTGACCCGGAATCACGTTACGTCTCACGGGCCGGTCTCAAGATTGAGGCGGCGCTGGAGCACTTTGGCCTTTCCCCTGAGGGAATGGTGTGCGCGGACCTGGGGGCCAACATCGGGGGGTTTGCCGATTGCCTGCTGCAGCACGGGGCGGCGAAGGTCTACACGGTGGAAACGGGGTACGGCATTCTGGCATGGAAGCTGCGGCAGAACCCGAATGTGGTGATGTTTGAGCGGGCCAATGCGCTTTATTTTGATCCCTGGGCGCCGCAAGGGGTGAAGCTGGCGAAGGGATCCAAGGGGATGGAAGGGTTTGCCGGTTGCGATCTGGTGGTGATCGACCTGGGGTGGACGCGGCAGAAGCTGGCGATTCCGGCGGCAGTGAAATGGCTGAGGAAGGACCGATCGGCGGAGAAGCCGGGGCGGATATTAAGTTTGATCAAGCCGCACTATGAGGCGGATGACGAGGCGCTTGCGCGGGGGACGAAGGCGATTTTGCAGGAGGTGGATTCGGAGGCAATCTGTGCGCGGGTGCTGGAGGAGATGCCTGCGTACGGAGTGAAGGTGGTGGGGCATATGATTTCACCCTTGAAAGGGGCCAAGGGGCGGGGGACGAATGCGGGGAATGTGGAGTATCTGGCGCTTTTGGAAAGTGAGAAGTAAGAAGTCTGAAGTGGCAGAGTGAAGATGATGTGATGGTGGGGGAGAGATGCTACTGAGTGGAGTTTTGTCACAAAACTTCTAACTTTTCACTTTTTACTTCTCACTTTCCAACACATGGCTCGATGGGGTTTACCGGTTTATGTGGGGGGTGGGTATTATGGCTGGGTCCGAAATCTGACCGGGGTGGTGTTTTTTCTACTTTCTTCATTGAAAAAAGGCAGTACATCCAATGAGCAAGGAATCTGGTTCGGCCAATGGCGGGCTTGTGATATCGAATTTGAAGTCGGTGAAGTTAAGCCGGTTTGGGCCGGACACACCGGCTGGGCTGTTGATGACATCGCTGCCCTGGCCGAAGGCGGCCAATCCGGTGGCAAGCCTGGCGGGTCGGTCGACGTATCAGAAGAACCTGGGGCAGTGGATTGGCGAGGGGGCGAATACGCCGCGCCGGTTGCTGTTGATTGCGGATGGAGGGAGCGGGATCGCGCCCGAAGAGATCGGAATCAATCTGGCGAAGGGACCGGCGCCGGCGAATCTGAAGCCGAAGGTGGAGCAGGTGCTGTTTGCGCATTCGGCAGAGCCGGCGTTTTTCTGGGAGCGCCACATGATGGTGGTTTCTCAGGGCGACAAGAAGGTGGGCATGGCGATGGGCTTGCGCCACAACGGGGAGATCCACTGGTGGGAAGCATGCCGTCTGATCTCCACCGAAGTGACGCCTGAATGCACGACGTATGAAATGGGCGGGACGATTCCGCGTCTTCTGACGAACTTCAAAGAGCTTTCGCAGTTTCCCGGGTATACCAGCCCGTTCCTTCACCGGCATAACTGGCTGCATGGGCGCATCACGGTGCGTGCGCATGCCAACGGCGTGGTGGAAGTGTTCGCGCTGCATGTGAGCAATCGGTTTTACGATGCGGGCCGCGCGCTGGAAGACGTGGTGCCGGTGATCGGTTTCCGTACGGATTTCTCAGGCAAAGTGAGCCAGGGGCACACCCCTATCGACCCGAATGCGAAGGTGGAAAGCTGGGACGGCGGGAAGGATCAACTGACCGTCAACGGCGTGCCCTTTGACATGACGGAAGTCGCCCGCCTGGCCAATCCGGAACAACCCGGATCTCTGGCGGATCACGACGGCTTTACGGTGCTGACACCTTACGAGGGGTGCGAGCTGTTTGGCGGCATTTGCCCGGAAAGCCTGATCGGCGATTCCTACATTGTGAAGAGCAAGCAGAAGATTTGGCCCAAGGGGATGGCGCGGTCGCTGCGGTTTTCGTTCAGCGTGTCGGATCGCTCGCCGCGTGTGGCGCGGTACATGGCTCCGGCGTGGCTGTATGGCGCGTGCGAAGAACTGGTGGCCGGGGAGGCGTATCTGCCGGTGACGGATGTGCATGAAGAGAACATGACCAATTCCGCCAAATACCTTTTGGACAACCACTGGCGGCACGGATTTGAAGACAGTGCGTTTTATCGCCACCTGAGGCAAAAAGACGGGAAGTTCATGCGCGGCGAGCCTTCGTGGGAAGGCGATGCGCCGTGGGGCCTTTTGATGCAGTCTTACCGGACGGCTGATGGCGAAGCGCACACGCTGGCGGTGCGGGCGGGGTATTACTTCGCGGATGTGGTGATCGACCATGCCTCCAACACGGCACGCATGCACGGCTATCCACCTGATGGGTATGCACTTTCGATGAATCGCGTGACGTGCGTGATTGGCGCATACCTGGAAACCGGCGATGCGTGGCTGCTGGAAACAGCGCAGAGCCTGGTGACCGAATCGCACTGGACGCACAGGAATTCATGGCCGCGCATGGCGGTGGGCCGCGATGCGACCTACGGGCACAGTGCGGCGATGCTTTACCGTTACTTTGCCGACGAACACTATCGGCACATTGCGCACTACTGTGCGACGAGCGTGGCGCATGCGCAGAACCCTGAGGGAAGCTGGGGCGACCAAGGCGGCGGAGCGGGCATTCACATGTGGGCGGCGTATATCGTCAAGCCGTGGATGGGGATGCTGGCGACGCAGGCCGTACTGGATTACCTGGACTTGCACCCGGAGGAACCGACACTGCGCGCGTGCGTGGTGAAATTTGCCGATTACCTGTTCAGCGAGCGGCTGGACCACGAGGATGGGTTTAAGACCTGGGCGTATCAGCACTCGTATAACGGGAAGCGGCGGATCTTCAATATGTACTCCCGGCTGTGGAGCGATTTGCCCAACAAGCCTGGCTGGTATCAGAACAACATGTCGCGGCTGTTTGGGCGTGTGTGGCTGATCACGGGTGATAAGAAGTACCTGGAGCCGATCGAAGACAACGTGCCGCGCAAGCTGGAAGGCGGCGGCGACCATGGAACATCTGCGACGCTGCAGTACCTGCCGTGGTATGTGAACCGGTTGTGGAGCGCGAAGCTGACGGAGAACGGCATCCGTGTGGAACCGCTCGATCAAGGGGATGTGACGCCTAAGACGGGCACCGTGTTGACACCCAAGGGCGCGGTGAAGATGGCTTGGGAGAATGGAAAAGTTGTGGTGAAGGAAGCGCCCAAAGGTGTTGAGGTGAAGGTGGGGTAAGGCGCGGTTAAGTATTTTATGGAAAGGCCGGACGTGTCATGCGTCCGGCCTTTTTCGTGGGGCTATTGTGGACCGGGTAACGCAATAAGAGTGTTATCAAAAGTGACCATAGCATCCAGAGTCGAAGATGGGAATATTTTTGATTTCTGTAAGAAAGTAGAGGGTTATTGGGTGCTGTTGCGGGTGAGTTTGTCGAGGGTGGCGGTTTTAAGGAGCTCGGGGGTGTTGGCAATGACCATTTGGTTATAGAAATTAAACAGGATGAGGCCTTGTTTGAAGGTTCCCGAGTTGGGGCTGAGCTGTTTCAGTGGTCCAAGAATGGCGGTGGCCTGTTCGACGGTGGATTTGTTTGACAGGCCGTTGCTGAAGGCGAAGGAGTGTTTGCCCGCGGACTGGATGGTGATGAGGTTAAGTTTGCCGTCCATGTAGCGCAGGGTGGCGTTGGCGTAGCCAAAGTGCCATATTTGGCCATTTCCACTGCTGGAGACGTAGGAACCGGGGCCCCAGACGGTGAGGCAATTGGGGAAAGGGTCGCCGGAAGCGAGGCCGGCAAGTGCGCCCTTTTCGCTGAAGGCGGCAAAATCAAGGATGTTTTTGTGAAGTGGGGCAAGGGAATCGGGGGAGCCAAGGAGAGAGTTGATGGCGGCGTGATAGCCGGTGGGGCGCGGAAGGGGTTCCTTGGGCGTGCGGAAGATTGGGGCGTTGACGGAGATTTCAGCGAGGGTGGCTTTTTGCCACTGAGCCTCATCTTTGGGTAGGTGCTCGTTTAGTTTGAATCTGAACTCAAGAGGGCCGCCGGTGGTGCGGTTGTATTTAAGGACGCCGGGGGAAACGGAATTGGGTTTACCCAGGATGCGGATGATTTCGTGGCGGAAGGATTTTCCGGAGATGTTGTTATCGAGGACGAAGTCGGAGGCGGCGGTAATGAGTGTGACTTCCTGAAGTTTGCCAAAGAGGAAGCGGACGGAGGCATTGCGGTAGGTGAAGGTCCAGAAGCCTGTCTTGGAATCTCCGACGATATCGGAGGGGATGCCCCAGAGGGAGACGACTTTGTTGATGTCATCGCCTAGCTGAATGCCGGCGGCAGCGCCATTTTTATGGAAATCGGAAAGACGTATTTTTTTGTTGGCCAGGGGAGCCGTAGCGTCAGGCGCGATAAAGGTTTTGGGGTTTGCCGGGTCCAGTGCGGGCTGGGTGGCAGCGGGTGAGGGAGGAGTGTTTTGGGCGGGAAGAGTTGGAGGCGCTATCAGGATGGCGGCGGCCAGGGCAGCGAAGATGTAACGCATGGGATCCCCTTAGGAAAGGTTGGAATTTCAGGAAGGTTCCATCATTCCGCCCTGAGCCCACCGGTCATAGGAGGCTTTCCAGATGGGGGTCCAGACAGAGTCGTGAAGGGTGGCGCGTTTGCGGTAGGGGACGTAATTGCCCAGGTGGTAGCCGTGGGGGCGGTAGAGGCCAAAGTCGCCGGCGTCGAGGTGGAGGCGGACGGCGTTAGGCATGGATTGGACGTAGTTAAGGCAGAAGCGCTCGAGTTCCTCGCTGGAAAGGCCAGGTTGGTCGAAGCCGATCTGCCAGGGGGAGGTGGTGGCAAGTTCCACTTCGCGAACGGTGTCCGGGCGGAGGTGGCTGGCGGGGACGTACCAGGTGCTGGTGTCCTCGTAGAGTGCGCAATTCACCTGATGGAAGTAGAGCGGATCGCACTGCATGCGGGCGAAAGTGTTTTTGTCGACGTTGCGCTGGAACTGTCCAAAATCGCGATGCCAGGCGGTGGCCCAGGGGCGGTCCTTGGGTTCGTAGAGGATGCCCATGCGCTGGGGGCCGCCAACCCAGGCTTCGGGAGAGACAATCTGTTTTACAGCATCGACCAGAGCGGGGAGGTTGGCGTAGTCTTCAAAGACTTTGAGGTTCAGCTCCGGGTGGTTGGAGAGAGGCTGGATGCGCTGGGCGTTGGGATCTTTTTTGCGGGCGATCTGATAGCCGCGCTCGGCCTGGATGCGCAGGTCCGCGAGAAGCGACGTGGGGATGATCTGGCGCAGGACCACATAGCCGTTCTGGGCGTAATGGTGGATGAGGTTTTCTGAGAATTGGAACATCAAAAAGGGTCTTGGGTTCGGGGTCTGGTGGCTAGGTAGAGTTAAGAGCCAGAGCAAAACATCCTTAGCCTAACCTCCCCCTAAGGGGAGAGGGGATTTGAGAAGAGCATTTGATTTTGGATGAATTATTCGAAAGTGCAGATGTATTGTGCGACGCCGGATTCGACGGCGATTTCAAAGAAGGAGTGGCCGGGGACATGGAAGGCCTGGCCGGAGGAGTAGGTCTTCCAGTCGCTTTCGCCCTTAAGCTTGACTTTGGCGGTGCCGTCGGTCATTTCCATGATCTCAGGGGCGCCGGTGTCGAATTTGTAGGTGCCGGGGTAGATGAGGCCGAGGGTTTTGCGCTTGCCGTTGGCGAAACGGATGGTGTGGCTGACGACTTTGCCGTCAAAGTAAATGTTGGCTTTGCATACGGCGGTGACGTTGTCGAATTGAACGGGGACGGGGGTGGACATGGTGGCTCTCTTTATGGGGTCCAGGGTTTAGTCAGAACATTCAAGATTCAACCAGAATGCGCATTATTTGGCTTTATTGGCGGTGACACGGCGGGCGGGTTGGTCTTCGAGGAAGTTGATGCCGTTGTATTCCATGAGCGTGCCCAGGGTTTGATAGAACTGGGAGATGGAGGCGTTGTACCCGGTGAGGGACTGGATTTCCTGGATCTGCGCATCGGCGTCGCTTTGCGCGCGGCGGAAGAGCAGGTCGAGGAAGGCAGGGGTATAAGGCTCACCCTGGTCGAACTTTTGTTTGGTGGAGCGATAGCTGTCGGCGGCGGAGCGGCGTTGCTCGCGCAAGGCGCCGATGAGTTCATAGTTTGTGATGAGGGTGCGCAGAGCGCTTTTGACCTGAAGGACGACGTCCTGAGAGGTCTTGAGGTAGCTGAGGACCGAGCCCTGGCGGGCGATGAGGGATTGCTTGTAGACGGCTTCGGGGCCGCGGTTGCCGATGGGGACCTCAAATTGCATGCCCAGGAGGTAGTCGATGAAATGGCCATCGGTGACTGAGTCGTAAGCGGAACCGACGGAGGGGCCCAGACCGTTGTAGCGGATGCCGGCGGAGGCGTTCAACTGGGGAAGGCGGCCGTTATCGGCGACGCGGGTGCGGATGGTGGCGTCATCGATCTGTGAGAGTGATTTCTTGATTTCCGGGCGGTTGCGCAGAGCGACTGAGACGGAGTCGACAAGGCTGTATTTGATGGGTGCGTCGGCAGGGCTATCGACGGGTACGATGAGGACTTCCGATGCCAGCGGAATTTCGTCGTTGTTGATGATCTGCTTGAGCTGGTCGGAGGCCTGGCGGATGGATTGGCGGGCGCGGATGATGTTGGCGATGGCCTGGTCGTAGCGTGCGTTTGCCTCGGTGATGTCGGAGGGCTCGACGTCAAAGCCGCCGCCGCCGATGGTGCCGCGGGTGGTGATGATGTCGCGGATGCTTTTGATCTTGGTGGCGTAGTCGGTGAGGATGCGAAGCTGAGCGCGGGCAAAGACGATGTTCCAGTAAGCGGTTTCTGCGTCGACGGCAACCTGCATGATGGAGGTGCGGACGTCCTGGTTGGCCTGATCCATGGCGTTTTCGGCCAGAAGGACCTGGGCGCGGGTGACGTCGGAGCCAAAGCCGCGCAGAAGGGGCTGATTGACGAAGACGCCGACATTGGCTTCGTAATACGAGACGAAATTGGTGCCGGTGGTAGTGTTGATGGAGGGGGATTCGAATTTGCGGCTGAAGGATGTCTGGGTGGTGATCTGGCCGCCGGTGCTGAGGTTTTTCTTGATGCCGGTGGTGAGTGTTGTGGTGTTGGCGTATTGACCAACGGAGGCGAGGGAGCCAGTAGCAAGAGGTCGGGGGGTATCGGAGAAGGTCTGGTCGAGGTTGGTGAAAAAGGTTGCGTCAAACGCGGCTTCGGCCTGTGTGATCTGGGCCTGGGCGACGGCGGGGAGCAGTTTCGCGGCCTTGGAGCGCAGGTTTTGCTCCACGGACATGCGGATGGCTTCCTTGAGCGTGAGCTTAACGGAGTTGACTTCCAGCGAACCCAGAAGGTCAGTCCCTAATTCAATGGGGATTTTGTTGTAATAAGTTTCGCCGGAGATGTTATCCAACTGGGCTTTACGCTCAGGGGAGAGCACGCTTTCGACGGTGCTGTCGGAGCGCGAAAGGACAACGGGCTTGGCATCTGAAATAGAGTCGGCATAAAGCGAGTGCATGAGCTTAATCTGGCTACGCAGGGCTTCGTCCTGCTCTTGCTCCAAGGGGCTGGTGCAGCCGACAAGAGCCATCACCAGGGTGGTGGCCAAAGTGCCTGCAGCCAAGCCACAGATGCGCGGAAGGGGAGAGGTTTTAGGGTCGTTCATATATCTTGTCATACGTATTCAAAACAATGGCGTGTCAATAGGGAGTTTCCCGGGGCTCAATCGTACGGTGTACGGGAGGTGGATGTCCAATGAGGGGCTATTTTTTAGCAAACGGATCAAAGATTTCAGGGGGAACCTCTGTGAGAGGTTTGGGCAGAAGACGCGGGAGACTCGCGGTTAGATAGTGTTGATAACTTCGCTGGACATCCTCCTGGAAGGCCTGCTGGCGAGTCTGATTGGGTTTTAGAACGACATTCCAGCCATTTTCAATGGTTTGGGCAGAGGTCCAAAAGGGCGTGATTTGATCGGCACGAGAAAAGGAGAACACGTGGGTTATCCGCTCAATGCCGGCGGGGGCGGGGCCATAGGCAGGCGGTGGAGGAGGCGGTACAACGGCCTCGGCCTGTAAGTGGTTGGGATTGAAGGGATTACGCCAGCGCGCGGCAAGCTTCTCGGGGACGATGGGGATGGTGGGGTCGATGTGTCCGCTGTAGGAGTAGACGGCGAGCTTGATGGGGCCTTTGGGATCGAGGATGAAGCCATTTTCCAAGAGGTTTTTCTCGAAATGGGCGCGGCACTTTTCTTCAAAATCCGCCGGGGGTTTGAATTCATTGTTGACGTACTTGTAGGTGGTTTGCAGGTTGACGCGGTCGCCTGGGCTGAAAAGGTAGGGTTTTTCATCTAAGTTTTTTGATGCCAGAGATTTAAGCCTTTCTCCGGTGAGGCTGGCGCAGTGGAGGGCTTTGGCGCCGTCTGGCTGATTGCGGACGACCCAGGCCATTGCGCTGGGGGCAATTGCGGTGGGTTCCTGAACGGGCAGTTCCATGAGCGCAATGCCTGCTTTTGTGCTCAGAAGGAGCTGATTGATGAGGACGAAGGTGGGATCGAGGGAGAGGGGGACTCCCGAGACGCCTTCCTGGAGCGCGCCTTGAAAGAGCATGCGCTGCTCGCCTATATCCCAAACGAGGAGGGAGGCATTTTCCACCGCGCTGAGGCGTGCGCCATCGGGTGAGAAAGTGATGCGTTTCAAGTCAAAAGGGGCATTCAGCCTGGCGAATACCTGGCCGGTTGCAGTGTTGATAAAGGTTATTTCCCTGCTGGTGCGGCTGGTGATGGCGATTGCACTGCCGGTGGGGTTAACTGAGTAAATGAAGCGGGCGGGGGCTTCATAAGCCATGAGGGAGCGGATGGCTTGGGGTTCGAATTCCAAGAAAAGAATGGATTGCTGGCCGCCGATGAGAAGCAGGCGGTTATCTGCGGTGAAGCGGAGGGTGTCAAGAAGGGGGTTGAAGTAGCGTTCCGCGCCGTAGGGATCGAATTGGACAATGACCGAGGGCTTTGGATCTGTGAGATTCCAGAGGGTGATGACTCCGCCGAATGTGGTGGCGGCGCGCGCGCCATCATTGCTGAATGCCACCACCTCACCTGGTTTGGAGAGGCGCAGGAGTGGGCCGGCTTTGCGGGAAGCGGGATCGACCCGCTGGAGCACAGGTTCCGGCTGGCCGAGGACCTGATACGCGATCATGATTTCCGGCTTTTCGGTGAGGCTCACCAGTAAGGTTGGACGGAGGATTTCCGTGGCGGAGGCATCGGTGAGAGGTATGGGTGAGGCATCCGTGACCGACGGGGAGGCGATGGTTGGCGGCGTATAGGTTGTGGCGGACGACAAGGCCCCGGACGGGAATTTGAGTGCCTTGATGGACTGGTGGTTAATGGCTTTGATGTCGGAGTCTTTGCCGACACTTGGGAGGGGGGCCGGCCCATGGAGGGCTTCTTTGCGGGAGATCGATTCTTCTCCCCACCAGCGTGGCATGCGTTCTGTGGAGTAGTCGTTACGGACATAGATCTTATCATCACCGGAATGGGCCAGGACGTACCCCTGGCTGATGCCACTCCCCCAACGATTCATAAAGCGGATGGGTTCGCCGGGACGGTAGGGTGCGTCGATTACTTCGAGTTCTTCGGGGTTATCTTCAATTCCCGGGGGCCGGGTGACGACAGTGGGGGTGAGAAAGGTGGTGGTGAATTTGGAGAGCCATTCATCTCTGGTGCCGATTTTGACGGTGACGTATTGTGAATCATCCTTGATGACATCGCCGTAGAGGATTTTGCCGTCTTTTTTCCATCGGATGGTTTTCCCGACGTTAAAAACGGGGGGGACGCGGATGTCGTCGGGGCTGACGGTGAATGTGCCTTTGTTGCGCCAGTCATCGAATTTGATTTTGACGGACTCGCCGCGGATGCCGACCACGACGGCTTTTGTCCAGTAGCCGTCCTTGAGGGTTTCGATATTCTGGCCGGGCCAATATTTGGCGGCTTCTGCGGCTCTTTTTTCGGAGGGGGTTTTATCCTGAGCGGTGGCGCTAAGGGGCGAAATAGCGAGGAGCGCCAGCAGGCTGAGCGCGGTAAGACGTGTTTTTGAACGGGTCATATGGCAGCCCCTTGGGAATGGGGCCTTTGAATGATCCCGGAGAAGAATACCCTCACCTCAACCCTCTCCCTGAAGGAGAGGGGGGCGGAAAGAGGCAGAGGGGATGACTCAAAGGTCCCGAATGCTTTTGCGTGGTTATTTTACGTTATTGAGCGGTTTAAGGCTTGCTGAAGACCACGGCGATGACGCCGACATGGATATTGGCCGCGCCGGCTTTTTTGAGTGCGCGGGCGCAGGCCTCAAGGGTTGCGCCGGTGGTGGTGACGTCATCGATCAAGAGGATATTGCGGCCGGTGAGATCGATGGGGAGAGGGGCGATGACGCCTTTCAAGTTTTCTTTACGCTTTGTGCGTGAGAGGCCGACCTGGGCGGGGTTGTTGCGGGTGCGTTTCAAGAGGGGGAGGCAAGGGAGGGAGAGTGTGTCGGCGACACTCTGGGCGAGGATGTGCGCGTGGTTATAGCCGCGGGTGAGGCGGCGGGCCCAGTGCATGGGGACAGGGGTGACGAGGGTTTGGGGGTGGATGATGTTTTTACGTTTGATGCGGAGGGCGAGTTTTCGTCCGAGTCTTTTGGCCAGGGGCCAGCGGCCGTTGTACTTCATGGCATGGATGGCGCCGACGATGGGGCCGCGGAAGTCGGCGAGGCGGGTGATGCCTGTCCATGGAAGGGGGGTGTTGAAGCACTGGGGACAGCCTGAGGGAGTGACAGCGACTTTCGGCGCGGCGTGGCCGCAGCGCGGGCAGGGAGCGAGGGTGAGGGCAGGTGGGAGAAGCGGGGGTGGCGCGGAGGTTATGGGACCGCTGGCGTCCATGGGCTGGGCGAGGGCATCGACGAGCCTTTTGAGCCAGACGATGGGATAGAGGTGGCGTCCCGCGGAAAGTTTCATGGGTGTGCCCGGAGATGGAGGTTACTTTTTGGGGAGCCACTGGCCGTAGGCCATGCGGGTGTAGAGGGGTGATTGGAAGAAGCCTTTGCCATAGGTCTCGTCGAGGTCTGCGAGGGGTTTTAGGGCGAGGACTTCATCGATGGTTTTCTTTTTCTCACCCAGGGGGGCGAGGCGCTCATGGGTGAGGGTGAGGAGGTCGAGCTGCGCTTTGAGGGCGGCTTTGTCGGCCAGAGGTCCGTGGCCGGGGATGATGCGGGTCTTGGCGTCGCCGAAGGTGAGGAGGAGCTTGCTGGCGGCGATCATGCCGTCGAGCGAGCCGCCGGTGAAGCGGTCGATGACGGGGAAGATGCCGTTGAAGAAGAGATCGCCGGTGTGGAGGACGTTGTATTTCTCAAAGAAGGCGACGGCATCGGAGTCTGTGTGGGCCGGGGGGATCTTGGTGATGGCGATGGGGGAGGGCATGTGGAATTTGATCTTGTCATCAAAGGTGATGACAGGACGGGAATTTTCGGGGGAGGGCTGGGAGATCATGCCGAGGTCTTCGAAATTGATGGTCTGGCCCAGGTGGGTACGTGTGGCAGTGGAGCCGACGATGGTGAAACCGGCTTTGAAGAAGGCGGGATTGCCGCCGGCGTGGTCGCCGTGCCAGTGTGTGTTGAAGAGGGTTTTGACCTGGGCGTTGGGGGAGAGCTTGAGGGCTTGTGCGACCAGATCCTGGCCGCGGGGGGCGACGCCGGAATCGATGACGAAGATTTTCTCAGAGTCGAAATGGACGGCGTTGTTGCCGCCGCCGCCGTCGAGGAGGTAGAGGTCTTCTTCAAGCTTGGTGACTGCGATGGGGCCGGAGAACCATGCGGGGCGCTTGGCGGAAGCGTCCTGGCTGGTGGAGCCCGCTTTATCGTCCGCGGCTTGTGCGAAGCGTGCGGTGAGGCCGGCGGCCATGACGAGGGCGGAGGCGCCGAGGAAGCCGCGACGGGAAAGGGTGGTGTTTGTCATGAGGGTCTTGAGGTTGGATGTAAGAAGTTGGATGGTAGATGTTTAAGAGAAGACAAAACGCGGGTCAAGGGCTTTAGGCGTTTTGGATGGCTGGAGCGTGACTGAGGGCGGGGTAGTCGGTGTAGCCTTTTTCGCCCTGGCCGTAGAAGGTGGAGGGATCGGGGGTGTTCAAGGGCGCGTTGTGTTTGAAGCGGGTGACGAGGTCGGGGTTGGCGATGATGGTTTTGCCGAAGGCGACGGCGTCGGCCTGGCCCTGGTCGAGGAGCTGCTGGGCGGATTCGCGGGTGAATTTTTCGTTGGCGATGTAGACGCCGCCGAAGGCGGCCTTGAGGGCGGGACCGAGGCGGTCGGGGCCGATGGATTCACGGGCGCAGATGAAGGCGATTTTGCGTTTGCCCAGTTCGGTGGCGACATGGGTGAATGTTTCGGCGGGGTTTGCGTCGCCCATGCCGTGCGCGTCGCAGCGGGGGGCCAGATGCATGCCGACGCGGGCGGGGCCCCAGACGTCGATGCATTCATCGGTGACCTGGAGCATGAGGCGGGCGCGGTTTTCGAGTGAACCGCCGTAGATGTCGGTGCGGAGGTTGGTGGAGGTCTGGAGGAACTGGTCGAGGAGGTAGCCGTTTGCGCCGTGGATCTCGACGCCGTCGAAACCGGCGCGCTTGGCATTGATGGCGCCGGTTTTATAAGCCTGGATGATGGCGGGGATTTCGGAGAGGTCTAAGGCGCGGGGTGTGACGAAGGGCTTTTGGGGGCGGATGAGGCTGACATGGCCTGAAGCGGCGATGGCACTGGGGGCGACGGGGAGGTTGCCGTTGAGGTAGACGGGGTCGGAAATGCGGCCGACGTGCCAGAGCTGGAGGAAGATGCGTCCACCGGCTTCGTGGACGGCGTGGGTGGAGAGCTTCCAGCCTTCGACCTGATCGTCTGACCAGATGCCGGGGGTGTCGGGGTAGCCGACGCCCATGGGATCGACGGAGGTGGCTTCGGTGAGGATGAGGCCGGCGGAGGCGCGCTGGCGGTAATACGACGCCATGAGGGCATTGGGGACGCGGCCGGCGCTTGCGCGGCAGCGTGTGAGGGGGGACATGATGATGCGGTTTGGGAGGGTGAGGTCGGGGAGGTGGAGGGGGTCAAAGAGGGAGGGCATGGCCGTGTTCCTGGGAAAGCGTGTTGGAACAAGTATAGCCAACAGTCAAGTGAGAAGTAAAAAGTTTGAAGTGAGATGTTAAGAAGGAGGGGTGGCAGCGTTTCATTGGGAGTAGGTGTAGTGGATGATGTCGGAGCGCTTTGGGCCGATGATGTGCCAGGTGAGTGTAAAGCCGAGCTTTTGGAGTTCGAGGGTGGCGTGATAGCAATCCTGGCGGCAGTGGTGGGGGGTGAGGGACTGCCATTGGGACTTGCCGGTGGGGATCATGTCGAAGAGGGCGACGGGCTTATCGGGGCCGAAGCGGAGATGTTCAAGGTGAAGCGATTTTGAGGGCAGGAGCGTCCAGCGGTAGGTGTTGGTGAAGTGGGATTCATAGCCGGATTGGGAGCGCCATTGGCCGGATTCATTGAAGGTGAGGGTGCTGGGGGTTGAGTTGTGGATGATGACGGCGCCGATCCCCTGGCCTGTGAGGGCGGGGTGGGTGGGGCTTTGGGCGGTGTAGACCAGAGAGCGAGTGGCCAAGAGGGTGGGCCAGAGTTTTGGGGAGGTGGGCATCAGGGTCCTCCGGGAGATGACTTTATTGTAGGGTGGAGGGATGGAAATTCGTATCGCAAGCTACCTGGCGGCAAGTGATCTGCTCGAACGTGAGGCGGGAGTGTGGGATGTGCTTTACATTCTGGATTCCGAAAAGGCTTCAACGGGATTTGTGGAAGAGCATGCGACGAGCAGCCTTTGCCTGCGGTTTGATGATGTGGATGCGGCACGGAGGGGGAAGCAGATGGTGAGCAGGGAGCAGGTGAGGCAGGGATTGGCATTTGCGCGAGGGAAACAAAAATTGCTGGTCACTTGCCGGGCGGGACAAAGCCGGAGCGCAGCGATGGGCTATTTGGCTTGCGCGCAGGATCTGGGGGTTGAAGCGGCTGTCAGGCTGCTGGATGCGACGCGGCATTCGCCTAATCGGCTGGTGGTGAGCCTGGGGGCCGGGGTACTGGGGATGGGGGAGGTGCTGAAGGCGTTTGACGAGTGGCGGGCGGCCAATGCCGGTGTGAGGCTGGTGGATTATCTGGACGCGCTTGAGGTTGACATAGAGGCGATGAAAGCGCGGGGCGTGCGGGATTGGGTGAGTCATTGATCAGCGAAAGTCATGCCGTTGTAAGCGTTTTGCCTACAGGCTTCGACATGCCCGTCGAGGGCGAGGACATTAATGACTTTGGTGCCGCCGGTGGTGTGACAGCGGCCATTGGCGAAGCCGCCGTTGATGCCGTCGTAGTAGGCGTTGGGGCCATCGGTGAGGTTGGTGGAGTCGGTAACGATCATGATGAGATTGTGGCGGCCGCGGATGGCGCTGTAGCGGCGGCGGTCATCAGGTTTCTGGGGTATGAAAGGTCCGTTGGTGACTTTGCGTTCGGGTGTGCCGGCAGCCAGGCCGGTGTTGTATTGGTAGGTCTGGTAGTAGTAGAGGCTGCGGGGGAGGTCCTTGGATTGGGGACAGGCCATTCCGGCGACCTTGCGGTCGACATAGTTGCCCAGAAGGGTGTCATTGACGTTGTCGCGCTGGTTGGAATCCATGACGGCATTGCCGGTCCAGCCCATGTAGGGTGAGATGCGTATCTGCCAGCCGCCGGAGTAGACGGTGAAGTAGGGGAGTGCTTTGGATTTATCATCGCCGACGTAGGACATGATGGCCTGGAACTGGGAGCGGAGGTTGGCGGCACAGCCGACTTGACGCGCCTGCGCGCGTGCCGCGGTGATGGTGGGCATGAGAAAAGCGATAAGCATTGCGACGATGGTGATGACCACAAGCAACTCAACGAGTGAGAAGCCTGTGTGGCGTGTCAATGTGGGTGTGTTGTAGTACATTGTTTCCCCTTAATATACGTGATATATCAAGTCTCGCGCCGTGAAGTTCTGATTTTACAGCGCGTGGCGTCACGTCTACAACGGCAAACAATCCGTAGCCTGAGTACAAACGGGGGCTTCCCCGGCTTAAATCCATCATGACCCCGCCCAAAGATGCTCTCCGTTACTACGTCCCCAAAAAAGTCAGGCAAGAAGCGCTTGAACTCAGTCGTAAGATGACCCAAGACCGGCAAAAAAAATCACTCCAGCGCTCCACTCTGAAACCAGCCTCATAGCCCGATACCCCAAAAAAACGCAGATAAATCCGCTTAAAAATCGAAGCCTTCAAGCACGAAGCTGGTAAGCGTAAAAACATCCCGAGGGCGGAACTCTAGGCCGTCGTGACCAACGAAGACTTAAAACGCAGAAGATTAGGGTGGGTATTTTGAATTTCTTCAAGGTGATTTCTTATCTTCTTTGAAGATGGGGGCGTTGCCCTTTTGTGAAATCAGGCTGAAGACGCATAAGTTGTGATAAAGTATGAACTTGTCGATTTGAGACACCAGATTTACCTCGCGTTCAACCGCCAAAGATGTACTTGTCCTCTTTGATTTGCCCGCTCCCGGAAGCTGGAATCCCGGGAGAACAATGATGGCGGATGTTGCTTTATGTCGGCGTTTTGATTCAATACCCATCAGCGCGAATCAGAATTCATGTCTTTCTTTCCTGGAGGGTCTTAGTGATGGCCAAGAGACGCATTACCGGCACACACACCAAACCGCCTCAATCCACACCCCCTTCCGCTCCCGGAACCGCCGCAAGTGGCCCCGCAAACGCCTCCGCGTCCACAAGCAGCCCGGAAACGGCTCCCAAAAAGACGCCCAGAAAGGCTTCTGGAGGTGGAGGCAGTGGCGGTGGCGCTTCCGGGGGCAGGGACAAGGGTCAAAGACGCCTGCCGACCTGCGGAATCATCATGCCCATTTCCGCAATGGGCGATTACCCCGAATCCCACTGGCAGCACCTCCAGGAAATCATCAAGGAGGCCGCCGATGCGGCCGGGTTTCACGCCAAGATGGTCAGCGACAGTTCTGCCATCGGCACCATTATCATTCACAAAGAGATCGTCAAAAACATTTATCACGACGAGATCTGCATCTGCGTCATCAGCGGCCGCAACCCCAACGTTATGTTCGAGTTGGGCCTGCGTTGCGCGTTCAACAAGCCGGTGATCATCCTGGAGGATGGCGAAGGCAGGACTCCGTTTGATCTTGGCCCCATGAAATATTTCTCCTACCCCAAGACCCTGTCTTATTACGCCGTGCTTGATCTCATTGAGCAACTCAAAGACGCCATTCCCAGCACCATTGATATCTATAAGGAAAAACGCGGCGAAACTTATCTGGGAACGTTTGGCGATTCCCTGACACCTCAAACGCTTGAAAACAAAAATGTCGATGTCGTGAAGTACATGCAGGATGGATTTGCGGTCATGCAAAGGTCGATAGAGACGATGATCAAGGCGCAGCGGGGAAATGCGGGGACCAGCCAGGAGGTCGATGAAAGGATCAGGGCAGCACCCGATCAACTTCAACGCGTCGGCATGGTTCAATTTCTACGTGATGGAAAGCGAAGGGTAGTGCCCAGCGAATACGTACGAAGTATTGTGGCAACTGAGGCGATACGCCTCAGCAAGGGGAAACCAGGAACAACACGGACAGACTTGACACATCTGCTTCGTAAATATATAGACGAACGTTTTGGCATGCCGGCAACGCAAACGTCAGTGGACTTCATTCTGGATCTGGTTGAATATTGCGCACGATCACTCAAGCAGGGCACTACTATGTTTTAAATACCATTCATGTGCGCTCGACGCGTGAGGCAAGGGCTTGGCTGCCATTAAGAACCGCCAGCGGCGCCTGGCGTCTAAATCAAGACCCGGGTTTTCTACAGGGTTCACAAGATTGACATGCCAGTGACTTTACTCGTCATTTTGCTGGCTGAACCGTGTTTGTCATTTGACGTTTTCTAGGTTTTATGAGATCGAATTATTGCTTTCTTACGCTCTTGATCGAAGGAGAGGGGGTCAGAAAGAGCTAGTGGTCCTTCAAGTCAGAAATGATGAATACAGGGCAAAGAAGAAAAGACATGCTCACGCAGACGAGAGCATGGCACACGGAAAAGACCATTCGTCAAATCAGGCTTGATGAACCATCAGGGGGATTATTCAAAGGTTCCATTTCCGACGGCGTTTTGGGGGATTTGGAGGGCGGAGAGGAGGGGAGGGAGGTCCTGCGTCCTGTGTCGAAGAGGAGTTTAGAGCATTTGTCATAAATAACCGCCATCAAGAGAACTCCACCGCCTCAGCCTAGTCCTCCCTGAGAGCTGATTTTTCCCTACATTTACGAATCGAGGATGTAAAAGGGGAGGTGAAAATGGGTTTCATGTTGGTGAGAGGTGTGCGGGGGCGTGTTGGAGAGATTCGGGCTTCGCCCGAACGCTTGCTTGCGCTGCGCGCTAATACTACAACGCTAGGAAGCGTCCCAAGAACATCTTCTGATCAGGTTCAAG
>CAZGOM010000109.1:0-18999 GCA_964527265.1 uncultured Phycisphaeraceae bacterium
CGCAAGTACGGCTCAATCCAGTTCTCCGCCTGGGAAATCGAAAAGGTCAACCCCCTCGACGAATTCCAGCTCAGCAAAACCCTCGCCCAATGCAACGTCGCAGCCCTGGGCCTCTTGGCCTTCGCCCGCAAATACCTCCCCGGCCACGAAAAATGCACCCTCCGAAAACTCCCCAGTTTCATGGGCATCCGTGAGTCCCGCCGCATCCAGGGCGCATACACCCTCACCAGAGATGATGTCGTCGCCGGCCGTAAGTTCGACGACGGCATCGCCTGCGGCTGGTTCTACATGGACCTTCACGACTCACCCCCCGGCGACGTCTTCCCACACTCCACCGAACACGTCTGGGCCACCCGCCCCGCCCGCGGCGACTGGTTTGAAGTCCCCTTCCGCTGCCTCATTCCCCCCAATATCAAAAACTTCCTCGTCACCGGACGCTCCCTCAGCGCAGACAGAGAAGCCATGGGCGCCTCACGCGTCATGGCCATCTGCATGGCCACCGGCTACGCCGCCGGCACCGCCGCCGCCTGGGCCATCAAGGAAAACACCACCCCCGACCTCATCGACGGCAAACGCCTCAAAAAACACGTCATGCAAGGCTTCAAGCCACCCAGCAAAGAAGTCGGCACTCCCATCTGACATTGCGAAAATAATCGCAATAATCACCTTCCGTTTCCGCCTCCAACCACCGGCCTATCGTTTCCCAAAAATAAAAAACGAGAACGGACAATCCTGTTCGCTCTCGTTTTTTATTGATTTCAAACCCGAAACCCGTCCTCACGCCTGCGCAGCTTCCGCCGCCTTGCGCGCTTTACGCGCCGTGATGAACGACTTCACGCACACAGCCAGAAACATCGCGCAAAACACCGCCATCGCGATCTGAAAATACGGCGCAGTTGATTCCTTCGGGTTTCCCGCCGCCAGCGTCTTGATCGCCATCACCGCAGGCGCAATCATCCCGATCAGCCCCAGCATCGCCGCCGCGTGCATCGCATGCTTCTTAAGGCTGTTCACCATCGACAGCAGGCCCAGGATCACCAGCACCAGGCCCCATGCCGACGGAATAAACGCCGTGTGCGAATACATCCCATGATTGCTGGCCACATATGCGCCGACGATACCTAGAAAAATCAGGTCGATGCCGAAGAAGATGGTGACAAACGCCATAACCATAAGTATTTCCTTGCCCAAAAGCGGGGTTGAAAAGATGCCGGGAAGTTTTCGCACTCATCATAGTCGCCGCCATCACATCACGCCCTCTCCACCCAGGTTCAAATCGACGCACCACACTTCCCACGGCAACCCAAACCCGAGCTAAAATACCCTAGCATCGTCCCGTTTGGTTCCTGCCGCACCGGCTCACACGCCTCCCAAGGAAGCGCCCTTGACCCCCAACCCGGCAGACAAAGAATCTTCCGCCAAAGCCGCTTCCGCCGGCAATGGCTCTCCATCTCCCGCAAACAACCTCGGCTTTGAACCCGTCGAGGAAGTCATGGAAGAAGGCACCGCCGACGTCCAGACCGTCGAAGCCGCCGCCCGCAAAGCCCAAATGGAGGAATTCTTCGACCGCGAAGTCCACCCTGAAAAAAACACCCCCTCCGAACCCTCCCGCTCACAGGACTCCACCCCCTCACGTAACGACACCGAAGGCCTCGACGGCGAAGACGGCATTGATGAATCCGGCGACGCACCGCCCCCAGAAGAAGAGGAAGAAGCAGGCCTCGGCATCGACCTCCCCGTCATCCGCAAATCTGACTTCGGCGCCGACGCCGGCATCGACGCCAAACAGCTCGCAAATCTCCCCTCCATCGCCGGCAGTTGCGTCATCACCTGCATCGACTACGGCCCAGCCCAGGTCGACGCCCGCACCATCGACGACTTTGAAGATTTCATCATCCAGCACCGCCCCGAATGGGCCACTGTCCGCTGGATCAACGTCGATGGCCTCACGGACATGAAAATCATCCAGGCCCTCGCCGAGAAATACGAACTCCACCCCCTGGCCCTAGAAGATCTTCTCCACATCCCACAGCGCCCCAAGCTGGATGTCTACCCCGGCACAGACACCCGCAAATCCCGCGTCTTTCTCATCGGCCGCATGATCCAGCTCGACGAGGACGACGAAATCCATTCCAAGCAAGTCTCCATCTTCCTGGGTCACAGCACCGTCCTCACCTTCCAGGAAGACTTGAAAGGCGACGTCTGGGGCCCCATTCGCGAGCGCCTCCGCCGCAACGGGTCCAAGCTCCGTGTCAACGACGCCTCCTTCCTTGTCTACGCCCTGCTCGACGCCCTCGTCGACCATTGCTTCCCCCTCATGGAAGACCTCGGCGGCCGCATCGAGGAACTCGATAAGCAGATCTTCACCGAGGCCGACCACGCCCATGCCCGCGCCGTGCACCAGATCAATCAGGACCTCATGCTCCTTCGCCGACAGATCGTCCCCATGCGCGACATGGTTGTTCAGTTCCAGCGCACCCCCCACGACTGCATCAGCTCAAACACCCAGCTTTATCTCCGAGACGTCACCGACCACCTCATCCAGATCATCGACCTCATCGACACCTACCGCGAAGTCACCGAAGGCATGACTGCGATGATCATGAACCAGATCAACATCCGGATGAACGAGTCCATCAAGGTCCTCGCCGTCGTCGGCACCATCTTCACACCCATCACCTTCCTCGCCAGCGTCTACGGCATGAACTTCAAGCACGGCTTCCCCGAACTTGAAACACAATACGGCTACATGATCTTCTGGATCATCTGCATCGTCAGCTCCTTCGGCATGTGGTTCTGGTTTAAATGGAAGAAATGGCTCTGACCAAGGTGTAATCTAAATTTCAACGACTTTTGCCATGCGCTCGTCTTCTTGAGCATGTCTTGCCCACGCCGACTTGGTTCCGCCAACTGACTCTCCGCAACTCAAATCCTGATTCTGCGACACGGGCCACAGGACTTAGAATCTCCTCGAATCTTCGACCCAGAACTCGGAACCCTGGACCCAGGACTTCCGCCATGTTCACGCGACGATATAAACCGGTAAACACCGCAAAATAACATTGAATCACACCCCTTAATTCGCTATCATGAAGCCATCGCCATTTCTTGGATTAATCTCATGCCCCTCCGCTCACCCCGTTCGGCTGCGTTCACCCTCGTTGAACTCCTCGTCGTCATCGCCATCATCGGCGTCTTGATCTCTCTCCTCATGCCCGCACTCAGCAAAGTGCGTGAGCGCTCCCTCCAGATCAAATGTGCCGCCGTCATGCGCGGTTGGGCCAACGCCATGCTCATCTATGACACCGACTACAAAGCTTTCCCCAACGGCAACAGTGGTACTGCCCCCTACGCCGTCGCAAAGCGAAACAACACCGACCCCATCCCCGTTGGAAGCCATGTTGCCTTACGCGACCACTATGGTCTGCCTTCTACAGCCGCCATCTGCCCTTCGGCATCCATACGCGGCAACAACGGTACTGCCGTCACCTACGCTGCCTATTGGAATCAAGATGGCTCTATCGCAAACGATGGCAACGCCATAACCAGCTACTTTTATTTGGCTGGCAGAGGCCAATACGCCCCCGAATCCACCACCGTTATCAATGGCTGGCAGACAAGCCATTACGACGAACACCTCGCCGGTTTTTACCCCGCCACCTCAGCCATCAAGCCCTATCGACTCCTGGGGCCGCAACTCCTACCCAGCCAACAGTTCCTCATGTTCGATTACACCGGCTCCTCCCCCAACGGCTCCCGCCCTGACCGTGCCAATCACCCCGGCCTGACCACCGTCTACCAGATTGACGGCCAAAACGTCTCCTTCATGGATGGTCACGTCGAATGGCAAGTCCTTAAATCCAAAGTCTCCTGGCAAGTCTACGGCAACGGCGCCGCTCTCTATTGGACCCCCTCCTTCGGCGTCCCCGGCGGTGTCACCGTTACCTACCTCCCCTGACACCCTCTTAACGCGATTCAAACAACACCATTAACCGGTATTTTTAATCTTCCTCTTTAAAAACACACAAAACTCCGATAACCTTGACCTCTTAACTTCTTCTTCAAGGCCGATTCACGATGCACTCATCCTCCCTCTGCCGCCCCGTCATGCGCGCCTTCACGCTGGTTGAACTCCTTGTCGTCATCGCCGTCATCGCCGTCCTCATCTCTCTTCTCATGCCCGCCCTCAGCAAAGTCCGTGACTACTCACTCCAACTCAAATGCGCCGCCGTCATGCGAGGCATCACCACAACCTGCCTCATCTACGACCTCGACTACAAAGCCCTCCCCAACGGCAATGACACCGGCGAACCCTACGCGATCAACTCCAAAGACTTTTCCACCACCGGTGCCACCGGCTGTCATATCACCCTCCGTGACAGTTACGGATTGGCCCCTACCGCAGTTGCCTGCCCCAGCGCTTCACTCACCTCCAATAACGGCACCATCATCAACTACGCCAAAAATTGGAAAGCAGACACCGCCGGAGTCATGACCAGTTATTTCTATCTCGCCGGCTATGGCGGGTGGCCTGACAGTTCCGCGCTCATCCACGGGTGGGATCCTACTCACTTCAAAGCCTACCGCGCCGGCTTTTACCCGGCCAGTTCCGCCATCAAACCCTACAAAACCTATTTCGGCTACAGGATCAACCCCAGCCAGCAGTTCGTCATGTTCGACAACATCGGCACCGCCACCGGCGGCAGCAAAACCAATCGCGCCAATCACCCAGGTTTAAACGCCAACAAAGTCGATGGAACCAATGTCTCCTTCCTGGACGGACATGTTGAATGGCATGTCATCAAAAAAGGCGTCTCATGGTCCGTCTTCAACTCTGGCAGCGACTGCTTCTGGACTCCCACCTTCCCCAACCCCACAGCCCCCAACATGACCCTTACTTTCGCCCCCTGACAAAAAGCCTCCCCAGCCCCACGCAACTCCCCGCGCCTTCTCCTCAAAGAATCTTCCACATGCGCTCACAACCTTCACGATTAACCGCCTTCACCCTCGTTGAACTCCTGGTCGTCATCGCCGTCATCAGCGTGCTTATTTCCCTGATCATGCCCGCCCTGGGCAAGGTCCGCGAACAGACCTACCAGATCAAATGCGCCGCCGTCATGCGCGGCTTTATCAGCACATCCCTCGTCTACGACATCGACTACAAAGCCTTCCCCAACGGCAACAGCACCGGCGAGCCCTACCAGATCAATTCCAAAAACTTCACCACCACCGCCGGCACCGGCACCCACATCACCCTCCGCGACAGCTACGGCCTGGCCCCCAACGCCACCCTTTGCCCCTCCGCTTCCCTCCTCTCAAACAACGGCAACGCCATTAACTTTCCCGCCAGTTGGAAAGCCGACGGCTATTTCGCCAGCACCAGCTATTACTACTTCGCCGGCAACGGCGGATGGGCGGACACGAACCTCACCATCAACGGCTGGGCCAGAAACAGCTTCGATATAAATGCCGCGGGGTTCTATCCCGCCACTTCCTCCATCAAGCCCTACAAACTCTATCTGGGCCCCAAACTCATCCCCAGCCAGCAGTTTTTCATGTTCGACTACAACGGTTCCTCTGCCGGCGTGAACCGCCCTGATCGCGCCAATCACGCCGCCCCTCCAGGCGCATACAAAGTCAGTGGGCAAAATGTTTCCTTTATTGACGGCCATGTCGAATGGCAAGTCATAAAATCCAAAGTCTCCTGGGAAGTCTACACCTCCCTTTACTGGACGCCTACCTTCGCTGCCCCCGCCATCGTCACCGCCGGCTACTACCTGCCTTAAAACCTGCAAACAATAGGCTTCCACGCGTTAATCATGTAAATCCCCCATCCATACCCAGGCCATAAAAGCATTTAGAAGAATCGATGGCATGTGAGCGCGGACTACCAGCGGGTTTCGAGAACACTGATGCGATTGAAGATCATTGCCCTTAAGTAGATCAAAACAGCCCGGCCATTCTTCGCATGGACACGCGATAAGCCGAAACCCGACAGCCCGGGCGCGTGTGCTTCGTCAAATACTTTTACCCTGAGATCACTCCCCCTTGAGCTTCCGCACTTTCCCCTCCACCTCTGCCCGCTGCGCATCCGTATACACCCGCGTCTCATCCAGGTATCCCTGCTCCGACAGCTTTAAACAAGCTTCATACGCCGCCAGCGCCCCCGCCTTATCCCCCTGCGCCTCGCAAAGCCGCGCCATGTCTTCCCGCAGCGTCCGGTCATAGGGAGATCCCGCCACCGCTTGCTCAAGCAGCCGCCTCGCCTCCGCCAGCACCGCCTGATCCCCCACCGCCATGAACTGCGCATAACGCAGCCTGGATTCCGACCTCACCACCTGGTGCCCCTCCCTCACCTTGCGCGGCAATCCCGCCAGCGCTTCCTCCACAAACACCGCCCAACTCATCACCCGCGCACGCTCCCCTTCCGCAGTCACCCCTTGCTGCCTGGGCGCGCTGATCGCTTCCGTCGCCAGGTCAATCAGATTCCGCGTCGGCCGCGGGCTGTTGGGATACACCTGTACCGCCTGCCGCAATAGCCCCGCCCCCTGCGCAAAGTCCTTCGGCAGCGCCTTGGCCGCTTGCCCCAGCACCTTCTGCTGCTGAATCAGCGGCATCCCGCGCGTCACCATCCACACCCCTGCCCCCATCATCACCGCCACGGCTGCAATCGCCCCCAGCCACGCTCCCGGGCCATTTCTTTCCACCCCGATCTCTCGCCCCACGCCAGACCCTGCCAGCGCCATGATCAGCCACGCCAGTGTCACCGCCCCCGCCGTCGTAAACGTCATTTCGATCTGCCCGTGAAACAAAAGCACCACCCCGCCCAGCGCCAGCCCCGCCCCCATCCACCGGCGATCCACCCACCCGCCAGTCGACACAATCCCCATCACAAGCGCCATTGCCCCCAGTCCGATCATGAGAATCAACAGCGATTCCGGCAGCAGCATCGGTTGCTGAAGCACATACACCGGCACAAAAACCCCTACGGCAACCAGCGTCCCCGCCCAGAGTCCACGCCGATCCCCCCCCGCAGCCACGGCCGACTCAATAATGAGCGAATACCACCCCCGCACCCTCTGGCGCTCGCCCCTCAAAACCACAGCCGGCCGCGCGCCATTTAAGCCATCTACGTGCGTCGTCTCACAGTCGCTCAACATTCTCTGAGCCTCATTCACCCCTCGCGCCATCCACCCCACCAGCAGCAGCGACCATGCCAGCCCCCCGATCCCCAGCATCAGTGTGTAGTCGATCCAGAAATTGTGGTTGCTGGCCACTTCCTCGGGATTGATGGATGACTTCACCCGCGGATAGGCTGCGCGAAACCCTTCCTGAGAAACCCCCGTCAGCCACTTCTCAGCCGGCAGTTCCTGCGTCAAGCGCGCCGACGCCGCCCAGTATTGATAGCGAAACAGAAGGCTGCGCTCTCCTTTAATCGTCGGCGGCGGCCCGACTACCGCGCCGCGTACGATCACCACCCCAAACCCGCCGATAAGCAAAAGCACCGCCGCCGCCGGAAGCGCCCACGCCGGCCGACGGGGCCACTTCCAGATCACCACGCCGGCCACCGCCGCAAACGCCGCCACCCCCGCCATCGCCACGATCGCGCCCTTGGAAAAAGAAAACGCCAGACACATAAGCGCCCCGATCGCCGCCAGCCCCGGCAGCAAGCCCCGTCCCCATCCAGCCCTTCTGGCCACGGCAAACGTCGTCCCCACCCCCAAAAACGCCAGCGCCGCCATCAATGACCCAAACACATTCGAAAGCCCATACGCCCCCGTCGCTTCCATCTGGCTCGCCCGTCTCATGTACGCCTGCGCCTGGCTCGATTCAGGTGCCCATCCCTTTGACTGAAACAGCTCCCATTTGTGCTGCTCCAGGAAAAGCTGCCCGCTGGGAAACTCCACCAGCACATACATCATCGTCTTGGCAGCCAGAAGCACGCAGATCCCCACCACCGCCCCCACCATCAGCGCCCGTTCCCTGGACCGCTGTGCCAAGTGCCATGCGCATGCCCCGCCAAAAGCCGCCGCTGCCCACCCCAGCATCCGTGGCGCCTCATCATCCTGTGCGCCCACATACAGCGCGGCAAGCACACCCATCGCCGCAGGCACCAGCACCCATGCCGATAATCGCCCACCCTTGAGCCGATGCGCAACCAACCCCGCAAACGCCACCAGGATCGCCCCCATGTTCATCGCGATATATGACACCGGCGTCAATTCCGTGATCTGCACCTCCAGCGTCTGCATCCGCGGATCGCCGCTCCAATAAGGATCGGGCGAATAAGGCACAAGCACCTGGAAAATCGCTACCCCCGCCAGCACTGCCGCGCACACCGCCCCCGGCCAGAACCATGCATCCCGCCCCTGGAGCCCATCAGGGCCCCTGGCATCTTCGCTTGAATCTTTTGAATCTTTGGTGTTCACGATTACCCGACAGTCTAGTAAACTTCCTCCACCATATAACCAGGTTCCTCCATGACATTAAAGAAATCCAAGCTCCTCACCGTTGAACAAGCCGTCGCCCTCATCCCCTCGGATGTCACCGTCGCCACCTCCGGCTTCGTCGGCGCCGCCCATCCCGAAGCACTCACCAGCGCACTCGAAAAGCGCTTCCTGGAAACCGGCTCCCCGAAAAATCTCACCCTCTTCTACACTGCCGGCCAAGGAGACGGCAAAGACAAAGGCTTAAACCACCTCGCCCACGAAGGCCTCATCAAGCGCGTCATCGGCGGGCATTGGGGTCTGGCCCCAAAGATGGGCAAGCTCGCCAACGAAAACAAGATTGAAGCCTACAACTTCCCCCAGGGCGTCCTCTGCCAGCTCTTAAGGGAAATCGCCGCCAAACGCCCCGGAGTGATCACCAAAGTCGGCATGGGCACGTGGATCGATCCCGAACTGCAAGGCGGAAGGCTCAACTCCATCACTCCCCCCGGCCCCATCGAACGCATCACCCTCGGCGGCCAGCCTTACATCTGGTACAAATCCTTTAACATCCACATCGCCCTCATCCGCGCGGCCTCCGCCGATTCCCGCGGCAATCTCTGCATGGAAGAGGAAGTCATGGTCGGCGACATCCTTCCCATGGCTCAAGCCGTGCACAACCAGGGCGGCCTCGTCATCGCACAGGTCAAATCCATCTCCGACACCCCCTTTAACCCCCACCGCGTACGCGTCCCCGGCATCCTCGTCGACCACATCGTTGTCGCCGATCCCTCACAGCATCACATGACCTTCGCCTGCGAATACGATGCTGACCTCATCTCTGCCCAACCCCTCGGAAAAACCTGCCCGCTTCCCGCGCCCCTTCCCATGGATGAACGCAGGATCATCGCCGTCCGCGCCCTTCGGGAACTCCCCTCCGGGGGCGTGGTGAACCTTGGCATCGGCATGCCCGAAGGCATCGCCCGCATCGCCACGGAAACCGGTCGGCTTGATGACTTTACCCTCACCATCGAATCGGGCCCCATCGGCGGCATGCCCCTGGGCGGCCTCTCTTTTGGCGCTTCCCGGTTCCCTCAGGCCATCATCGATCAACCGGCCCAATTCGACTTCTACGACGGCCGCGGACTCGAGTTTTCCGCCCTTGGCGCCGCCCAGATCGACCAGCACGGCAATGTCAATGTCTCTAAATTCGGCACCCGGATCCCCGGCGTCGGCGGTTTCGTCAATATCTCCCAATCCGCACATTCCCTGGTCTTTTGCGGCGCCTTCACGGCTGGAGACATTCAAATACAGGTCCAGGACGGCAAGCTCAAAATCCTCAAGGAAGGCCCCGTCAAAAAGTTCATCGCCAATGTCGAACAGATCAGCTTCTCGGGCCAGCGTTCACGCCAGATCGGCCAGAAAGTCCTCTACGTCACCGAACGCGCCGTCTTTGAACTCACCAAAGCCGGCCTGGAACTCATCGAAGTCGCCCCCGGCATCGACATCGACACCCACATCCTCGCCCAAATGGAATTCAAACCCATCATCAACTCCCCCAGACTCATGCCCGCCGAGTGCTTCCAAAGCACATTTGCGCAATGACAGACCCCAATGACCCGTGCTATCATTAACGCAAAGGATGCGCTCATGAACAAACCCATTTCCATCGACGAACACATCCGCCTGCTGATGGTGGCTATGGACAATGACATGAAGCTCGCGCGAACATCCAAAAAAGCTGCCCGTCGAATGCTTGATGGCGTAAGCCGTGAGGCCGCCTTTGAAAGACTCGCCGCTTTGGAAACCAAACCCGCACGCCCTGCTCTGAAATCCAAACGCCGCGCGGCAAGTTCCAAAACCATCAAGTCGGCTTGACTTTATTCATGTTCACCAGGCTTCCGGCATTCACCCTTGGATTTCACGGCTGTGATAAACAGACTGCCGAACTTGTCCTGTCCGGCAAGCAACCACTCCTGACCAGTCGAAACACCTACGACTGGCTTGGTCATGGCATCTATTTCTGGGAGCAAAACCCATTGCGGGCCTTGGAATTCGTGCAAGAAATGAAAGCTCTCAAAAACACCAACGGCCTCCCTCGCATTCAAAACCCCTCCGTCATTGGTGCCGTCATCGACTTGGGCCTTTGCCTCAACCTGCTGGACTCCAAATTCCTTAAGCTGGTAGCCAAGGCATATCAGCGGTTTGAAGCATTACACAAGGCCAATAACCGGCCAATGCCCTCAAACAGGTCCTTAAAAAACTCGACCGACCTGATCTTCCGTGATTTGGATTGTCAGGTTATGGAATCTCTCCACGACTGGCATGTCGGAGCCGAACAGCTATCGCCTTTCGAAACCGTCCGCGCCGTCTTCGTCGAAGGCAAACCCCTCTACGAAAATGCTGGTTTCCACGAAAAAAACCATATTCAGATCTGTGTTCGTAATTCGACATGCATCAAGGGCTTCTTCCGCGTCGATGACTCCCACCTCACCGAATAACCCCGCGAAATCCAGGCTATCCCATGACCCACTTCGTCATCGTCCGCGCAAAACGCACCCCCTTCGGCAAACTCATGGGCACCCTCGCCCCCCTCTCCGCCGTTGACCTCGGCGTCGCTGCGGGCAAGGCCGCCATCGATGGCATTAACCCCGCCGATATCGACTTTGCCATCATCGGCAACGTCCTCTCTGCGGGCCTGGGCCAGAACCTCGCCCGCCAGATCGCCTTGGGCGTCGGCATCCCCAAATCTGTCCCCGCCTACTCCGTCAACATCATGTGCGGCTCAGGCCTCCACTCCATCGCCCTCGCCTGCCAGGCCTTGGCTATGGGCGAAGCCACCGCCGTCCTCGCCGGCGGCGCGGAATCCATGACCAACTCCCCCTACATCCTCGAAAAAGCCCGCACCGGCTACAAAATGGGCGATGGCGCGCTCATCGACACCGTCCTCCGCGACGGCCTCACCGACGCCTTCGATAAGCAGCACATGGGCACCGGCGCCGAAGCCCTCGCCGCCAAATACAACCTCACCCGCCAGGCCCAGGATGCCTTCGCCGTGCAGAGCCAACAGCGCACTGCTGCGGCCCTTGCCGCCGGCCACTACGCCAGGGAAATCGCCCCCGCCGGCAAGCTCACCGCGGATGAACACCCCCGCCCCGACACCGTCGTCGAAAAGCTCGCCACTCTCAAACCCGCCTTCAAACCCGACGGCACCGTCACCGCCGGCAACGCCTCCGGCGTCAATGACGGCGCAGCCATTCTCTTGGTCACCACCGCCGCCCACGCCCAGGCCAAAGGCTGGGCTCCCCTCTGCCGCGTCACCGGCTGGGCCCTCTCCGGCTGCGAACCCAAATTTTTCGGCACCGGCCCCGTTGACGCCGTCAACAAGCTCACCGCCAAACTCAATAAACCCGCTTCCTCATTCGATACCATCGAGCTCAACGAAGCCTTCGCCGCCCAATACCTCGCCTGTGTCCAGGAACTCAAGCTCGATCCCGCCAAGGTCAACCCCGACGGCGGTGCCATCGCCATCGGCCACCCCATCGGCGCATCCGGCGCACGCTTGGCCACCCACATCGCTCAGCACATCAGCACCGGCCGCCACGCCTCCGCCCTCGCCTCCCTCTGCATCGGCGGCGGCATGGGCATCGCCATGGCTTTTGAAAAAGCCTGAAACACCCATTAGGCGCCACCGGGCAGCTTCTTAGTAGACCCATGCCTTACCCAAGGCCACCTCAAGCCAAATCTGCCGGTGCCTCGCTCACCAGATGCACTCCCACCTCCGGCACAATCAACTCTCTCGCATGCAGCATCAGCCGCCCCTGCGGCTCCCCATCCCCATACACCGGGTCATTCACCACTGGGTGCCCCATGTGCGCCATCATCACCCGCACCTGATGCAGAAAACCCGTCTCCAGGTCCACTTCCACCAGCGTGCGATTCTTCTCCACCCGAATCACTGAATAAACCATCGCGCACCGCCGCACATCGCTGGCCTTATAAGTCGCCAGCTTCTCCTCCGGCACCACTTTCACCTTCGCCGGGTGATGCGATCCGATCGTCAGATCCAGCTCAAGCCGCACGTTCTCCACGTCCGGCATCTTCCCCTCCACCATTACCCGGTACAACTTCTGTGTCTGCCGGTTCTTAAACGCCATGCGTAGCCGTTTCCACGTCTCTTCTTCATACGCAAACAGCAGCACGCCGGATGTTTCCACATCCAGCCGATGCACCACGCCCGACCTCAATCCTCCTTCACCCACCCCCACGATCTGCGGCTTTAGCTTGGCCACATGGTTCAGCACCGTGCCCGTCTCATCCGCCTCCAGCGGATGCACCCCCACACCCGCCGGTTTGTACACCCCGATCCATCCTTCGCCCTCACCCAGCACCGTCACTCCCGGCACCTCGCACACCACCGGGCTCAATTCCTTGTTCTGCAAAAAACCCGCCAGTATCAGCTTGTCCCCGTCTTCCAGGAGCCGCCCCTTATCCTTCGCCCGCATCACCCATCCGGCCAGGGTCACCCGCCCCTCCTCCAGCGCCCGCTTGGCCTCGCTACGCGACAGCCCGGCAAGCTGCACCAATGCCAGGTCCAGCCGCACACCCACCAGTTTCCCGGTCACATCCCACGCTTCTTCTTTCACCGCTGTCATCGTCGATCTCCCATCACCCGGACTTCACCGCTATCGAACACCTTGATCACATCCCCCACCAACGCCTTGAGCCGGCCGAATTCATCTACCCCCACGATCCGCCCCTTCACGCTCTTCTCCCCAAGATCCAGCGTCACTTCCTCCCCCATCCACGCCATCCGCGCCTCCACCGCCTCCCGAAACCGGCCCTCAAACCCATCCGCCTCCAGCTCTCTCAAAAAAACCACCACTTTCCGCGCCACACGCTCTATCATCGCATCAATCGCAAACGCCCGCCCGCTCGCCTCCCGCAGTGTCGTCCCCGGAAACCGCAAATTCCCCGGCAACTCCTCCGCCCGCAGATTCACATTGATCCCTATGCCCACAATCAGCACCCGCCCCAAACCCTCTGCCTCTGAATCTTGACCCTGGACGCTGGATTCAGGACTCTGGATCTCCTCAAGCTGACACAGCACCCCCCCGACCTTCTTCCCCCCAACCACCAGATCATTGGGCCACTTGATCCTCACCTCTTGCTCAATCGATCCCGACTCCCGCATCACCTCATTCACCCCCTCACATGTCGCCAGCCCCACCACCAGCGGCGCCGCCATCCACTTTTCAAGCTCATTCCCACGCACCGGCACCCCAACGCTAAACCAAGCCCCACCCACCGGCGACGCCCACGCCCGCCCAGCCCGCCCCCGCCCCGCCTCCTGCCGATCCGCCCGCACGACCACCACCCGCCCCAAATGCTCCCGCGCCAACTCCGCCGCATCGACATTCGTCGATCCGGTCACCTCCAAATGCCGCCAAACCCAATCACCATCAACCACCATAAACCCCATCCCTCTACAATCCCTCTGACCAGACCCCAGATCCTGGTGGTCTTTCAAATGTCAATTGACGGATCGACTTTTCTGGGTGCCATGCTCTCGTCCGCGTGAGCATGTCTTTTCTGCTTCTTCCATCCATCATTTTTCACTTGAAAGACCACTAGCTCCTGGCAATGTCATGCAGCGTCACCGCCAGGCACTCCAGCCCCCGCGGCGGCTCCTTATCGCTCGTCCCATCCCCATACCCCGTCTTGGAGCGCATATCCAGCTCCATCGCCTTGTCCAGCATCAGCGCCGTCTTCCGTGGGTTCAGCTTCCGCAGCACCGGCCCGATCAGCATTGCCCGCTCACCGAAAAATTTCAGTTCCCGCACGATGTCCTGGTCCCCAGCCCCGCGTGACCGCATCACCACTCCTGTATGCAGCTTTCGCATCAGGTCCACCACGAAATAGCTCACCAGCACCTTGGGCTGCCCCGAGAGGTCAATCACTTCATGCAGCTTCTCGATCGCATTCGCCGGCCCATCCACAATCGCTTTCATGTACGCATCCTGAATCGCCCACGCATCTTCCTCGCTGCTCTTGCCCACCATCCGCTCCACCAGGTCCGCCGTTACCGCCTGATCCTTCCCCGCCGCCGTGATCAGCTTCGACAGTTCCGAATCAAGCTGCATCAAATCCGTCCCCAGCCTCGCCACCAGCGTCCCAGCCGCGCGCGGCTCAATCTTCCTCCCATGCACCTCCGTCGCCCGCTCCTGCAGCCAACTCACCGCCGTCGCCTCGCTCACCGGTTCACATTTAATAATCGCCCCGCCCCCTGGTCCCTCAATCAGCGCATCCAACTTGCCCGTATTCCACCGATTCGTCCGAAAAATCAGCGTCGCATGGTCCACCGGATTCTCCGCATACCGCATCAGCGCCTCGCGCTTGCTCCCGGTCCCCTCCTGCTCCCCTTCCTCCCCACCTTCTTCGTCCCCTGCTTTCTTACCCGAAATAAACACATCCGCATCATTCACCACCACCAGCTTATAAGTCTGCATCAGCGAATAACTGCGCACCTCATCCAGCACATCCGCCAGGCTCGCCGTCTTCCCATCAAAATAAAATGCCTGGATCTCACCATGCTGCGCCTCCAGCGCCTCCTTGAGCGCCTTGATCTTCAATTCCTTCAGGTACTGCTCCTCCCCGCACACAACCCCCACCCGGGTTCCAACAGGAAACACATCCACTTTATTGCCGCGCTTTGCCATCTCTCAATTGTAACCCACCGCAAAGTCATCCCGGGTCGCAAGTCCTGGGTCCTGCGTCCAAAAAACCATTCCTATTAATAATGCCCCAAAATCCAAGTCCCCAACCCTCCGAACCTCTTCCCTCTTCGACTCAGGACGCTGGACGCTGGACCCGCGACTCCAACGCGTCCCCGCGTTGGCTCACTCCCCCAACTCCATCTTCGCCCGGTTCCAGATGTTGTGCCCCCACCCCATCAGCGGCACAGGTGCAAACGGCCCATCTTCACCCACACCGTTCTTCCCTTCCTTACAGATCCTCACCAGCATGAACCCAAACACATCCCCGATCCTCGGTTTCTGCCCCTTCTGTGCCAGCAGCGCGCTCCACGGCAGCGCCATCTCCACGCAATACCCCGGCTTCCCATCCGGCCCCTCGCGCTTCACATGCGTCACCAACCCCTCCGCCGTCGCATCCGTATTCATATCCAACCCCCACTCCATCCATTTCTTGGATTCCAGCGCGTCAAAAACACTGTTATCCGCATTCACGATGATCTCCCAATACCCGCGAAACCGCTCATCGGGACTGATGAACAGCTCCACACTGTCATCGTCATAAACCTTCGTATCCCGCTCGCGCGGCTTACTCCTCACATCCTCATCCACGCACCCAAACCCCAGATACAGATAATCCGCATCCCAAAGCAGCTTCCACTCCGTCTGCGTCCGCTTGCTCTCTTCCAACTCATTGAGCTTGTAGCTCTTCTTCCACGTAAACGCCTTCTCCCACGCCGGCTCCGACAAATCCCCATCCATCACCACCCGCGCCCCGATCGGCACGCGCGGCACTTTCACCGTCCCCGGCAACGGCCACGTCGGCCCCTTCTCACCCATCTCCACCGCATTCTCAATCGTCCCAAACCGCCACAAATCCGCGCTCGGAATCGGCTTATCCGACTTCATCAACGCCAGCAATGCCGGATTCGGCGCCGTCCGCAGCCGATTCACAAACTCACGCCCTGGATCCGTCGTCGGCTCCATCGCCAACAGCTTCTCCGCCCGCGCCGCCAGCGCCAGCCGCTTCTCCCGCGACCACTGCCCCCCATCCCCATGCGCCGCCGCCTCCGGCTTCGCCGCCGAGGGCGCACTCGCCGCCACCTCCGCCTCCACAATCTCACTCTCACCCGGCAGGTTCGCTCCCCTGACCTTTTCTCTCTCCTGGCAGCCCCAACCGGTGGCCAAAACCCCAACCATCAGCAAACTCATCCAACCCGCGACATTTTTCATATCTTTATCCATCAGACGCACGTGTAAAGAATCCCAGACAATGCTACGATGATCTGACTATGGCAACCACTGAACAAATTCTCAAAGCCGCCGTCGAACTGGGCAAACTCATCCAACAGCACGCCTCCACCCAGCGCGTCGCCGATGCCGGAACAAAACTTCAGAAAGACACTGAAGCCCTCCGCCTCATCAACGACTTGAACCGCCTCATGCAGAAAATTTCCGAAAAAGAAATGACCGGCAAACCCATCGAGCCCACTGAAAAACAGCAGCTTCAGACCCTCCAGAGCACCGTCTCCCGCAACGCCACCCTCCGCGAATACCAACTCGCCCAGATGGACTATCTCGACATCATGCGCGCTGTCGATCAAGCCATGTCCGGCGAAGCCGACGAAGCCCCCCAGGGTGTCGCCCCCGCCCCGGCCAACGCACCCGCGGCATCCAAGCTCGTCCTCTAACTCCCACTCACCAAACGCACCCGCTCAATGCCCACCCTCACGTGGGCATTGTTTTTTTGTTCCCCCCATCCCGCCTGATTTCGCTACTCTACTTTCCATCCCCCACCCTTCCATTCGGGACTCCCAAATGCGCGTCCTCAGCCACAACGCTTATTGGTTCCAGGGCCACCCCTTCAAAGGCGCCAATCCGCCCGATACAAACACTGATGTTCTCCATGCCCTCACTGCCCTCTACCAATCTCTCAATCCCTCCCTACTCTGCCTCCAGGAAGTTCAATCCCAGACTGCCTTCTCCAACCTGACCGCTCAACTTAATACCCCCGGCTTCTACACCCCCGGCAATCTCCTCCCCTATGGCGCGGCATCCTTCTCCACCTCCGCCAAACTCCTCGCCGATTCTTCCTCCGCCGCCCATCCTCCACAACGCGTTTGGCAGCTCCTCCAAATCCCCTGGCACTTCACCCGCATCACCATCGCCAACTGCCACCTCCCCTCCGCACGCCAACTCCCTGCCCCTCAGGCCGCCCTTCAGCGCGTCTACGAACTCCAATCCATCCTCCAGTTGAACCCCACCCCCGACATCCTCCTGGGCGACTTCAACGAGCAACTCCCCGGCCCCGCTTCTGATCTCCTCTCTTCCCATGGCTATATCGACGCTGCCACCCTCTTCCAGAAAACCAGCCACGTCACCAACATCAAAAACCGCCGCGGCGACTTCATCTGGATCCATCAGACACTCGCCCCCTTCATCACCGCCTATAACGTCGCCTCCGAAAACATGATGCGCTCCATCCTCCCGGGCATCACCCATCTCAGCGACCACTTCCCGCTCTGGATCGACATTGAGGCCAACCCATGACCAGCCCCTCCCATTACCAAGCCGTCTTCTTCGACTCCGGAAACACCCTCTACACCAAGCCCAACCCCGCCACCGATCCCCCAGGCCTACCCACCCCCCAATCCGTCTCCGCAGACCGCTTAAAACGCATCACCGGCATTCTCTACGCCCACAACGCGCAGATCCCGCCCCAAAAACTTCTCGAAGCTCTCACCCAGTGCGAAGAATCCTGCCCCGCCGAGTTCGGCCCGCGCTTCAACCACGATCACCTCATGGCCGCCCTCCTCAAAACCCTTGATCTGAATCTCGGTCCCGAGGTCGCCGCCTGTCTCTCGCATGCCTATGCCGGTCCCCGCTACCGCCACTGGCTCTACCCCGGCACCCACGAAATGCTCCAAACCCTCTCCAACGCCGGCCTTTACCTGGGCGTCATCGCCAACACCGCTTGGACCGGCCACTGCATGGACCGCGCCTTCGCCGGCGTTGGCCTCCTTCCCTTCTTCAACCTCCGCACCTACTCCAGCGACTTGGGCATCACCAAGCCGGATCCCGCCATCTTCAAAATCACCCAGCGCAACGCCGGCCTCTCCGCCCCTTCCCGCATCCTCTACGTCGGCGACCGCGCGGAAAAAGACGTCGCAGGCGCCCATGCCGCCGGCTGGCGCGCCGCACTCCGCGTCCCCTCTCACGGCACCGCCGCCAGCAAAGCCGAACTTGAATTCACCAACTGGCGCGAGCTCATCAACTTCATCCTCAAGCCCTGAGTCCCCCAGCTCTCCCACGACACATGTTATTCGCCATGATTTCCTGAAACGCTTCCGGCGCCTCCCCAGTATTTTTTGAAAAACAGCCATTGCAACCGGTTTTAATCGCGATATTCTTATAACATTCATCATTCCCGCTCCTCAAGATTGTCTCTTTCCCTCTCTTCACCTAATTCAACTCCCGGGAGACCCACATGTCTCAGAAAATCCGCGCCTTCACCCTCATCGAACTCCTCATCGTCATCGCCATCATCGCCGTCCTCATCTCCCTCCTGCTCCCTTCCCTCGCCAAAGCGCGCGGCAACGCCCAGGCCACGCTCTGCAAAGCCAACCTCCGCACCCTCTACCAGGGCTACGTCCAATACGCCCTGAGCAACCGCGAAACACCCCCCGTCCTCCGCGCCTCCAACATCATGGACGCCTCCGGCACCGTCATCCATACCGCCAATAGCTGGCGCACCGACATCGGCCCTTATCTCCTCCCCGAAGGCTCCTTCGCCAAAGAACTCGAACAAATCGATTCCGGCT
>CAZGOM010000110.1:0-18935 GCA_964527265.1 uncultured Phycisphaeraceae bacterium
GAGCCGTTGCCGCCGCCGATGTCGGTGAGGGATTTGGTTTTGGAGAAGTCGTAGGCGACGGCGGCGGCATCGGCTTCGCGGCCGTGCGCGCTGACCATGGCTTTGTCGAAGGTTTTGGCTTTATCGGTGTCTTTGGAGAGCCAGTCGAAGAAGGGCATGCTGTGGATTTTGTCGAACATGAGGTCACCGGATTGGACGCCGGTGAGGAGGTGGTTCCAGGTGGGGTTGCAGCATTCGGTGTTCATGATGGCCATGGCGCGCTGATTGCCGGGAGTGGATTCGTTTAAGAGATTGCTGAGGTCTGTATTGGAGAATTGGGATTGTGTGTTTTCGGAGAAGATGCCGAGCGAGGCGAGGGCGCGAAGGACGCGGTAGAGGGTGGGCTGGTGGGTGTTTGTGAGTTTGGCGAGCTGGGCGGCAGTTTTGGGGCCGGAGGCGAGGTGGCCGGCGATGTCGAGCTTTGCGGCGACGTAGACGAGTTGGGAGACCCAGTTTCCGATGATGAACTGGCCCATGGTTTGGTGGAGGTTTTGATTGGGAGTAGACATTTTTGGCTCCTTTGGGGGTGGCGAGGAGTGGAGGCGGGCAATGTGCTTTAGAACGCATTGTGAGGAGAGTTTTTTATCAGGATTGGCAGGATTTACAAGATTTACAGGGTAGGAAGGAGGGGGATTTGCGAGGTTTTGTGAATTTAAAGCAGGGGTGGGATTGGCGGCTGATGGCGATGGAGATGGCGGTGCTGACGCTGTGGAAGAATGAGGGGGATGTGAGATTAATAGAGCAAGTGGTAGAAAGCGGAGAGGAGAGCAAAGACAAAGAAGACATGCTCACGCCCCCGGAAGGACGAGAGCATGGCATGAGTTGACGCGAATGGGGACGGCTTGATATTTGCGGGTTGTACGGAAGGGGGACAGTCCCCGAAGAGGTTCAAGACGGCGGGGTGCCGTTGATGCGGAAGGCGCGGAACCAGATGAGGTTGGAGGGGTGTTGCATGCCGCGGGCGCCGTAGGTGCTGTGGGTGATAGCGTAGGCGCTGGCGGCGTAGGGGTATTTGAGTACGGCGCCGTCCCAGTAAGCGATGTTGGAGAGTCTGTAGCCGTGGAGGCCGTTGCGGTCCCAGAGCATGGGGTTGCTGATGCGGTTGTTTTCTTCAACGGTGCGTTCTGCCATGGCAGTGCGCCATTGGGAGGCCTGGTTCCAGTAGTTGGTGGTGGTCCAATATCCTGTGGCGGCGTTGCCGGTCCAGTCGCCGCCGTAGGAGGTGTTGGTGGTGTAGTCGAGTTTGACTGCGGGGAACATGTAGCTGGCGGGGTAGACGCCGTTCCATCCGGTCCAGCCGTAGTATTTGAGTCCTTTGGCGCCGGCGGCACCACCGCCATTTTTGGTGTAGTAATGGGTGGTGTCGTAGGGGCAGTAGAAGGTTCTGCCGTCGTTGTAATCGGGGAAGGTGAGGCCTGCGCGGTTTTTGCCGCGCTGAGTGATTTCGACCCAGATCTCATCGGGGGACTTGTTGTCTTGAGTGTAAGGGTCAGTGAGGGTGGGCCGGGAGACGTGAGGTGGTGCGGCGTTTTTATAGTCGAGGGTGTAGAGGAGGACGCTCTGAGCGTTGGAGCGGGCGTGAGACATGCAGAGTGTGTCGCGTGCGAGTTCGCGTGCCTTGGAGAGCGAGGGGAGGAGCATTGCGAGGAGGACGGCAACGATGGCGATGACGACGAGTAATTCGACGAGCGAGAATGCGTGGGGAACCGACTTGCGCATGGGAATCTCCAAATAAAAAGCAATCAGGCGATATGAGAAGTCCCCAAGATTAAGATGGATGGTAACTCATTAAATCGATTTATCAATGGGGAAAGTAAATAAATCGATCCGGAGGTTATTTGTTCTGGCCCAGCTTTTCCATGGCGGCGAGAATGACCTGGCAGGCGGGGGCGATGAGGGCAGAGGTGGTTTGGCCGGGGGTGGCGATGTAGTTGATGAAGGTGACGCCGGAGAGGTCGGCAGGGATCTTGATGTCGGAGGATTGTTCTTTGACGATGAAGACTCTGGAGCGGTCGAGGGAGGCCATGAAGAGGCCGAGTTCGAGAATGACGTTGTCGCGCTGGCTGGGTGTGTCGGGGCCTTTTTGAATGGTTTTGTCGTTTGGGCCGAAGACGAAGACGGCGAAATCGGATTTGCGGACTTCCTTGAGCAAGGCGTCGAACTTAACGCCGCTGGGGCTGAAGAGGCCGGGAGTGGACCAGAGCTTGGGGATGGATTTAGCGTGCTTGAGGCCATCGCCGAGGACGCGGGCGACGGGAAGGCCTTCGACGGAACTGCCGAGGAAAATCGTGGGGCCTGAGCTGGGCAGGCGCTGGAGGCGGTCTTTGTCTACGAGGCGTTCGATGGCGATGCGGGCGACGGCGCGCCAGAGGATGGGGAAGTCCTTGGCGACGTTCTGAAAGTCGGTGTAGGTGATGCGCAGGGCGAGGACGGGGACGTTAGCGGTGACGGTGGCGGTTCGGGCGGCGAAGGGAGAGACGAGGAACATTTCGCCGATGGATTCGCCGCCTTTGCGTGAGCCGACGGATTTGCCGTTGACGTAGATGGTGGTTTCACCGGCGAGGAGGAAGAAGACGTGGTTTTCGAAGTTGCCCTGGGTGGTGAGGTTCTGCTGAGGTGCGAAGTCGATGAGCTCACCGGCTTTGACGAAGGCTTTGGCGAGGTCTGTGTTGTACTCGATCATGGGCTGAGCGGAGATGACTTCCACGAGGCGACGCTGTCCATCGATGCCGGTGAATTTTTCTTTCATTTGCGTCTACCCTTTCGGCTGGTGAGCCATCTTAGCCGGGCGGGAGATGGTTTTAGGAGAGGTATGAGAGCTGTTTATTCCTGGAGGTGGATGACTTTGCTGGGGGAGCCGAACTGGGAGGGGACGTGGGTGATTTTGATTTTTTCTTCTGCGGAGCCGCCGATGGTTTGGCCGTGGAGGAGGACGGGGCCGTTGTCGAGGAGGTATTTTGCGATGTTCTGCATCCATTCGCGGAGGTCGGCGGGGGCCATGGAGCTTTTGGGGTATTCGATTTCCATGAGGCCAAGGGCGTTGAGGCCCTGGGTGAAGCAGATGGATGTGCCGTCGGGATTTTTGCCGGTGCGGAAGTCGATCCAGACGAAGAGTGGAAGGAGGTCAGCGGCTTGGGGGTTCTGGGCGAAGTCGGCGAAGACGGTGGGATGATGGACCGTGCTGGATTCGGGCCAGTAGATGCCCAGGAGGTCGGGGTGAGAGGCGAGGAGGGCGATGATCTGGCTGAGGATGAGGCGACGCTGGAGAGGTGTGGCTTTGCCGCCGATGGCGGTGGCGATGATGTGTGACTTATGTGCTTTGACGGTGTCGGCGGAGGTGCCTTTGGGCCACATTATGGAGGTGGCGCATGGGCCTTGCAGGTCTGCGCCGGGGACTGGGGCGGGCATGAGTGCGAGGGCGACGATGACGCCGTCGACGGTGCACATGAGCATGAGGTCTTTGATGTCGATGTCAGTGACTTTTTTGCCGGCAGGGCGGAGCTTGGCGAGCGGGCCGGCGATTGTTTCAAAGGGAAAGGAAGCGCCCTTAAGCAGCGGGATGGCGATGGCGGGGCCGTCGTTGTCGGCGGCTTTGGCGGATTGGGATTGGGAGGGAGCGGAGAAAAGGTTTTTGAACCAGCTGAACATTGAGGACCCCCAGACGCAAAAGGTTTGAGATTGGAATAGAAACGTTGCGGATGTTTGCGCAATAATCGGGAGTTGGGATGGAAAGGTCAAGGGTGGATTCTCGAAAGTTTTTTTTGATATTCTTTGGCGAGACTATTTCACATTCAAAATTGAAGGGGGTTTGCGGTGGGCTTATTTTCCTGGATCAAACGGTTATTGGGCGGGAAGGGTAATACGGCGGAGGAACCGGGGATCAATGGGAGTGACGCGCCTTCGGATGAAGAATTGGCGGAGATGGAGGCGTGGGACAAGGAGAAATCGGCGCAGATGGAGAGTGTGCTGGGGAAAGAGCATGACATGGTGATGCATGCGCTTATTCCGTATGGGATTGGCGGGTCGCTGGATTTGTATTACTACGCTAGTGGGGTGGCGGGGACGGGGATTGCGACCAAGGAGCTTTCGGAGAAGCCGGGGGAGGGATCGAAGAACGATGTTTATCCGTGTTATGAGCTGGTGATGTTTACGAAGCTGCCGATCGATCTGGATCTGGTGCAGGTGGAAGGGTCGGCATTTGGGACGATTCATGACACGATTCGGCGGGTGTTGAACATGATTGCGCGGTACAGCGCGCAGGCGAAGCTGAACCCGAGGGAGACGTGCGAGTTTCCGGCGGATATGGAGAAGGTGGGGGGGAAGTGTTTGATTTTTGATGCGTATGAGCCGAGCGGAGAGCGGAAGGAGGCGGAGTTTGGGGTGATGCTGGTGATGGAGGTGCATCGGTCGGAGATGGAGTGGGCGCGAGCCAATGGGGGAGCGAAGCTGATTGAGAAGTTGAAGGAGGCGGGGCATTATCCGTATTCGGATATGGAGCGGGATGCGGTGGTGTGAGTGTCCGGTGCCGTGGGGTGGATGAGGGGTTTGGCGCTGTGGAAGCGATGTTGCCGTGTTGCTGCATGTCCATTGGGTGGAACAGTGGTGAAGTTTTGTTCACCGGGGGAACCAGGAACCGGTTTATGTGTCTAGTATGTTGGTATTCGTATTTCATTCATTGAGAGGTTGTGCCATGGGATTCAAGCGTTCTTCACTGGTGCGTTGGGTGGGTGTGGCGGGGGTGATGCTGGCGGGTGGGTTGGTGAATCATGCGTATGCGCAGACGGTGCTGGTGAAGGATGGGAAGGCGGCGGCGTCGATTGTGCTGCCGGCGGGGGCGAGCCCAGATGAGAAGACGGCGGCGACGGAGATTCAAACGCACCTGGAGATGATGTCGGGGGCGAAACTGCCGATCGTGGAGAATGCGGCGGATGCGACGGGGGTGCCGATATTCATCGGTAAGACGGGGCCGAATTATTCGGAGGCGAAGCTGCAGGCCAAGAGCAAGGATCCGTTTACGTTGCGTGTGCTGGTGACGCCTAAGGCGGTTGAGCTTTCAGGGATCAAGGAAGACGGAACACTGACGGCGGCGTATGAGTTGCTTGAGCAGCTTGGTGTGCGGTGGTTTTATCCCGGGCCGCTGGGGACGGATGTGCCGCAGTTGAAGACGGTGATCGCCAAAGAGCAGGATTTTGTGGATGCGCCGGGTTATCGGGGGCGTGTGCTGCAGGCGGTGGGGGAGAAGGAATGGGAGCCGCGCATGCGTCTTGGCGGGTTTGGGGCGGGTGCGCATGGATTGGGACCGGAATTTGACCGGGTGAAAGAGCCGGAACTGTTCAACCAGGAGAAGGGGAAGGCGACCAATCAGGAGAAGGTGAGCGAGCCGGAAGTGCTTAAGCGGACGATTGCATTCTGGCGGGAGAAGCTGAAGCAGAATCCGGATCTGGAAGTGGTGAACGTGGGGCCGCACGACGGAGCGGGGTTTGGCAATGACCCGTGGGATGCGGATGACTTTGACCCGATCATGGGGAAAGTGGCGACGACGGATCGGTATGTGAAGTTCTTTAATCTGATCCTGGCGGATCTGCAGAAGGATTATCCGAACGTGGGGCTGGCGTTTTATGCGTATACGCAGGAGATGCGGCCGCCGGTGCGGGAGACGCCCAACCCGAAGATATTGCCGATGCTGGCGGCGATCGGGCTGGACCGGTTCCATTCCATCAACAATCCGCTGTCGTGGGAGAAGAAGTATCTAAAGACGGTGGTGGAAGGATGGCAGGCGAAGGGGGTGAACATGATGTTCCGCGGGTATCTGTTCAACCTGGCGGACCATGGGCTGCCGTTTTCGATGATCGACATTGTGAAGGAAGAATGGCCGTATTACTACGACAAGGGATTCATCGCGATGCGCGCAGAGTGCATCGTGAACTGGGCGTATCACGGGCCGGCGCTTTACCTGGCGGCGAAGCTGTACTGGAATCCGAAGGCGGATTCCAAGGCGATCCTCGATGAGTACTTCACGCGGCTCTATGGGCCGGCGGCGAAGGCGATGAAGGAGCACTTTGATGTTGTGGAGAATGCGTATATCCACGCGGATTACTACACGGGGAATGTCTTTGATGTGCCCAAGATCATCACGCCCGCGGTGCGCAAGGAGATGGAACGGACGCTGAAGGAAGCGGAGGCCGCGGCCAAGGGGGACAAGAAGTATGAGGATCGGGTGGCGATGATCCGGCTTGGGTTTGAGTATGGTGAGGCGAACTTCAAGATGATGGATGCGTTTAACCACGCGCAATTTGCGGAGGCGAAGAAGTATCACGATGAGATTCTGAACAAGTGGATCCCGGCGTGCATCGCGCACAGGCCGGGGGTGATCGCAGCGCGCAGCCACGTGGGATACTTCAAGCGATTCTGGAGCCGCGCAGTGGAGAATGCAGCGGCGCGGGTGATCAACGGGCGGGAAATCGCTTCGGTGCTGCCGGATGAATGGGTGACTTTCCTGGACCCGTACAACGCGGGTGAGAAGTTGTATTTGCAAGATCCGCAGAACGGGACGCAGTCTTGGCGTCCGATGAAGACGTGGTCGGATTCAAGCTCCAATCAGGGGCTGCGGTATTACAAGGCGTCGATCTGGTATCGGTCGAATTTGAATGTGCCCAAGCGGTTTGATGGACGGAAACTGCGGTTCTGGATGGGTGGTGTGGATGACACGCCGCGCGTCTGGATTGATGGGAAGGAATTGACGACGGTGCTGGGGAAGGGCGCTGCGCCAATTGGTATGCCCTGGGAATTTGATGCGACGGCGGCGATTGTGCCTGGCAAGGAGCAGGTGGTGGTGGTGAAGGTGTCGGATAACTCGGTGAACGAGCTTGGGACCGTGGGAATTACGGGACCGGTGATGGTGTGGGCGGAGCCTGTGGGCGCGCCGGACCCGGAACCGGTGAAGCCTGCGGTTAAGCCAGCGCCGGCGGCCAAGCCTGCAAAACCGGCAGCCAAGGCCAAGGAGCCGGTGAAGGAAGCGCCCAAGGAAGCGCCGGTGGTGGACAAGGACCACATGTAAGCAGGGCGCGGGCAAATTATGGATAGGATCATCAAAGGCCGGGCGTCACAAGGTATTTGTGGCGCCCGGCCTTGTTATGGAGCAGACGGACGGGCTGGTGTTGTTTGCGTTCGCGATGTTTGGCTTGATGGGATGGCAGAAGCGGTGTGGATAGGATTGCTACCGGTGAAATTCGCGTTGACGTGTTTGTTTGATGACTTGATCTGGTGGGAGCAGTTTGGACTTATTTTGCTGGGAGCGTGGCGGGTTGGGCGGGTGCGGTCGACTGGGTGAGGAAGTCTTCCCAGATTTTGGTTTCTTCGGAGGTGGGGTGGCCTTCGCCTTTGGGTGTTTTGTAGTCGACCAGGAGAGTCCAGCCGTCTGGGGAATTTAAGCCGATCCAGGCGAGATGGATGGGAGCGCCATTGGGGCGCTTGCCAGTGACGGCTAGAACGGGGTGGGAGCCCCATGTGAACTTTTGGACCTTGAGATCTTTGGTGCCCGTGCGTGTGAAGAGGTTTTCGACGGACTTTTCGTGGCTGAAGGTTTTGGTACCCGGGAGTTGGGCGATGTCACTGCTGATGCGGACAAGGAACAAAGGAGCGGCGGTCTCGGAGAAAGCAGTGGATTGACCTTGTTCAAAAGGCTTGGCGGTGGCCGGAAGCGCCCAGAGGACGCCCTGCTTCATGTTCCACTGACCATTGGAATCAAGGGTGACAATGGTGAAGGCATCGGGGAGTTTGGGGTTGATGGCGGGAGGAGTGGCAAGGCCTGGGAACCACTCGCCAGGTTTGGGGGCTGGAAAAGTGACGGCCGGCTTGGCGGCAACGGGCTGGGTTGCCGGAATGGTGGTGGGCGTGCCAGCGGAGGATTCGGAGGTTTTGAGCTGTTCGATGAGGTCTTCAGGTGGGCGAATGCGCTGCTTGGGCTCTTCAAGGGTTTGAAGGAAGGCCTTGAGATCGGCGAAATCCTGTTTGTTTAACCCCAGGGGGTGGAGGAGCGGGGATTTTTTGGGGAACAGAGGATCGGTGAATTGGCCGGCCTTGGGGCGGAGGGTGGGCATGCCGACGTTGTAGAGGTTGAGGACGCCGTCGAGCTCAAAAAGGCCGACGTGCATGTATGGAGAGGTGCGGGTGATGTTTCGGAGGGTGGGGGTTTTGAAGGCGCCGACGTCTTTGGGGTCTTTGGTGACGTTGTATCGGCCCAGATCCTGGAGCTTGCGGCCGTAGTAGCTAAGGCCGATGTCATGAAACTGGTTGTCGGTGAAGTTGGGGCCGTTGTGGCAGTTCATGCACTTTGCGTCGGTGCGGAAGATATGGAGGCCGCGAAGCGCGGAGTCGGAGAGGCTGGAAGTTTTGCCGGTGCGAACGAAGACATCGAACTGGGAACGGCCCGAGCGGATGGTGGAGATGAATTTTGCAATGGCGTCGGAGACGTTGTCGAGGGTGATTTCCTTTGAGCCATAGACTTTTTCAAAGCGTTCGGGGTAGTCGGAATTTTTGGCGAGCCAGTCAACGATGTCCGGGGCGCCTCGGTTCATTTCAGCAGGGTTGGTGAGGACCTGGGCGATCTGGTTTTCAAGCGTGTCCGCGCGGCCATCCCAGAACCAGTAGGTCTGGGATGCGGAGTTGAGCAGGGTGGGTGCATTGCGGGCCAGAGGCTGGCGGTTGTGGCCAAAGGAGTTGGATTTTCCATCCGCCCAGGCGAGTTCCGGGTCATGGCAGGATGCGCAGGCCATCTGGCGGGTGGAGGAGAGGCGGGGGTCAAAGAAGAGGCGTTGGCCGAGAATGATTTTTGGGTCGCGGAGGTCCTTGAGGACATCGCGGACGGGCATGTTGCCGAGTTCTTTCCATTTGACTTGGGCATCAACGGTGGGCTTGGGCCATTGGTCTGGGGGCTTGCTGTAGACTTCTTTGAGCCACGCGATCTGTTTCTGGTATTCCTCAGGTTCGAGCTGAGGGCGGATGGGGAGGCGAGAGGGCTGGGTGTCAGCAGTGTCGGCGTCGGTGTCCTGAGCGAAGGCAGACATGGGAAAAGAAGTCGAAGTCGACAGCAACAGCAAGATGAAAGCGCGAACGAGCAGCGCGGGCATTATGAGTGGGCGCGAGAGGTTGATCGTCGGGGATGATGGGCATTGAATCATGGCAGGCATTCTTTAGCGGACGAACCATCGGGGCAAGCGGGGATCGCCTTTTTAACCAATGCTATACCGGTAGGTGAGCCGGCATCGATCCAATTTGGATTCATGGAAGGGGATGAGACGGCACGATCTAGTTTATTTTCACGCAGAACAGCATCGCGGGTTTCATTTGTGGGGTTTGGACCGAGACTGACTGAATTCAGAAACTCCCATGCGGGTTTGGGGTAGGTCTCGATATAAGCGGTGATGAGCGAATTGGCGTCTTCGCAACTGGAACAACTGAAAACATGAGCGCGAACGCCCATATGGGCTTTGGTCAGTCTGCCTTGTTCGTCGGGAGCATCAACTGGTGGGAACTGGGTATTATCGGATTTGAAGAGAGTACCGGTGGTCAGGTCGTAAAAGTAACCTTGCCCATCGATCGATGTATGCGTGAACATGGCGGGGTAGAGCGTATAGATCATGAGTGCGAGCGCAAACGCGGCTATGAAGGCAACCGCCGTGTTTTTAATGATTGGTTTGAACATGGAGTGCCTTTACCCGCACGTGGCTGATTTTTAGCGCTTTTGCGAAATGCACCACAAGATTGCCAACAGTTACCTGCTTCAGCAGTCACTTAGCGTGTGCTGACACGGCCATCGGCAAAGAGACCAAAAGTTGCGGACAGTTGCTGAGCACTGGGAAGGCCACGACCGCGTTTGCCTGATTTGAGGTCGTGAGGAACGATGCGATCAGTGGCACCGATGGAGTAGCTTGTCCAGCCAAAGACGTTGGAGGGAACGGCCGAGTCGCCACCATCAACGCCGGTGACATAGGGGCGTGAGCTATAGCTGTCCCAGCCGAGCAAGGTAATTGTGGGGGCGCCTGAGGAACTGGGTTGTGCGAGGGCATCAACGTATTTGGTGCTAAGGGCACCGGCGGTGCTCATTTCATAGGTATTGCCCCATGCTTTGACTTCTGCAAATTGAGCAGGGCAGATCCAGACTTTACTAGTGCCGGACAAGTAACCTTTTCCATCCAGAAGTGCGGGCATGCCGTAAGTTTCAGGGAGTGATGCAGGATTTCCGACCCAGATGGAACCGAGGCTTTGGCGCATACCTTCGCCACCTTGGGCGGTCTTATCGGCAAAGCGCATTTTGTTGTCTTGTGCATACATCAAGAGCGAAAGCCCGATTTGGCGCAGATTATTTTTGCAGCCGTTGGCATTTTGTGTGTCGCGGCTGCGAGCGACCGCCGGAAGGAGGATTGCGACGAGAATTGCAATGATGCTGACCACAACCAGGAGTTCAATGAGGGTAAAAGCTGAAGGGCGTGAAGAAGCGCGGTGCATAGCGGACTCCGGTTTAAAAAAGGGCTTGAAACACCCCCTTGGAATCGCGGAAAGTTTTGCAACTGTGTCGCAAGATCATAACCAGGTCGCTGTTAATTGCAAGTTTGTGAGAATGAGTCTCAGTAGTTCTGAGGTGGAAGGGATTAGGAAGGAGAAATCTGTTAAAGCAAAAACACCCAGGCAGATGCCTGGGTGTTTTGTTGGATTTGCTTTAGAGTCTGAGGCTTAAGCGCTGAAGGAGCTGCCGCAGCCGCAGGTGCCCGAGGCGTTTGGGTTGTTGAAGACGAAGCCGCGGCCCATGATTTCGTCTTTGAAATCGATGGTGACGCCGTTGAGGTAGAGGTAGGACTTGGCGTCACAGATGAGGGTGATGCCGTGCTTTTCGAATTTCTCGTCGTTTTCCTTTTCCTGCTCGGTGAGGTCGAGGAGGTAGGAGAAGCCTGAGCAGCCGCCGCCCTTGACGCCGACGCGGAGGCGGACTTTGGAAGCTTCAAATTCGTTCTGCTGGATGATCGCTTTGATCTCGCGGGCAGCTGTTTCAGAGAGTTCGATGGCCATGATTGGATGCTCCGATGAAAGTTTTGTGTATTGAGGCGAGGACTGGTTTGTTTAGTTATGGGACTTAACGATTATAGCACGGGTTTTGCGGCAAGTCCTGTCCGGGTCTTGCTGCGTGAGCGTTTTCAGGCCTTGGCGGCTGCGGTTTCGTGGGCAGCGGCCGCGGGATCCTGCTTTTTCTTGTAATCAGCGATAGCGCTTTTGATGGCGTCTTCGGCGAGGACGGAGCAGTGGATCTTGACCGGGGGGAGAGAGAGCTCCTGGACGATGTCGGTGTTCTTGATGTCCATGGCTTCGTCGAGGCTCTTGCCCTTGAGCCATTCGGTGGCCAGGGAGGAAGAGGCGATGGCGCTGCCGCAGCCGAAGGTTTTGAACTTGGCGTCGATGATCTTGCCGGTCTTTTCGTCGACCTGGATCTGGAGTTTCATGACGTCGCCGCATTCGGGGGCGCCAACGACGCCGGTGCCGACGTTGCGGGCATCCTTGGGGAGGCTGCCGACGTTGCGGGGGTGTTCGTAATGGTCGATGACTTTTTCGCTGTAAGCCATGGGAGGCTCCTTGTGGTTGAGGGTTAGCTGCCGGCGCCGTTTTTGACGGCGGGCATGAGATCGTTGAACTCTTCGATACGCAGCATCCGGATGTCCCGGACGCAGGAGGAAAACCAGGGAAGTTGTTTGGAGAGATCGGAGACGGCCAGAACGCAGGTGACAGCGTTTATCTTGTCGCCGCCGAAGTAGACGCTGCCTTGCTGCCGGGTGAAGCCGTGGGTGATGAGGATCTTCTTGATCTCGGCATAGGCATTGTTGTAAGGATCTCCGTAGACCTGACGCAGGGATTCGATATCCATGTCGAAAGCGATGGCGTACATCCTGTGCGGACCCTCCGGAAAGGGGGCGTTGAGAGAGAGGGAGTCGATGGATGGACGGACTTTGGGATTACTGATGGTTGTCATCTCGATCTCCTTTCTTCCTCTCTTGTAACCTTGAACAAACCTGCGACCAAGGGTTATTTAGTGGTGGCCCCATTCGACCTTGGAGGGGTCGATGCCTTCGAGGACCATTTCGTAGAGGGGGGACATATCGCGGAGGCGGTTGACGCCGGCGATGACCTTGGCGATGACGAAGTCGACTTCCTCTTCGGTGGTGAAGCGGCCCATGCTGAAGCGGATGGAGCTGTGGGCGAGTTCATCGCCCAGGCCCAGACCCTTGAGCACGTAGCTGGGCTCCAGGGATGCGCTGGTGCAGGCCGAGCCGGAGGAGACGGCGATTTCCTTGATGGCCATCATCATGGATTCGCCTTCGACGTAGGCGAAGCTCATGTTGCTGGTGTGGGGGAGGCGGCGCTCGGCATGGCCGTTGACGTAGGAGTAGGGGAGCGCGGCGAGGATGGCGGTTTCAAGCTTGTTGCGGAGCGCGAGGAGGCGTGTGGCTTCGGATTCCATCTCAGCGCCGGCGATTTCGGCTGCGGCGCCCATGCCGACGATGCCGGGGACGTTGAGAGTGCCGGAGCGCATGCCGCGCTCGTGGCCGCCGCCGTCCAAGATGGGGGTGAGGCGGACGCGGGGCTTGCGGCGGCGGACATAGAGGAAGCCGACGCCCTTGGGCCCGTACATTTTGTGGCCGGAGGCGGAGAGGAGATCGACACCGGCTTTTTCGACATCGACGGGGATCTTGCCGACGGCCTGAGTGGCGTCGGTGTGGAAGATCACATCGCGTTCCTTGCAGAGCTTGCCGATTTCGTGGATTTCGTTGACGGTGCCGATTTCGTTGTTGGCCCACATGATGGAGACGAGGATGGTGTCGGGGCGCATGGCGGCCTTAACCTGGCTGGCGTAGATGACGCCGTCCTTGTTGGGCTCAAGCCAGGTGACGGAGTAGCCGTCTTTCTGGAGGCGCTTGAAGGGGTCGAGCACGGCTTTGTGTTCATGGATGGCGGTGATGATGTGCATCCCCTTGTCCTTGTACATATCGGCCGCGCCTTTGATGGCGAGGTTGTTGGACTCGGTGGAACCGGAGGTCCAGACGATTTCCTTGTCGGTGGCGCCGATGAGCTTGGCGACCTGTTCGCGGGCTTTGTCGACGGCTTCTTCGGCTTCCCAGCCGAACTTATGGCTGCGGCTGGCGGCGTTGCCGAACTTGTTGGTGAGATAGGGCATCATGGCTTCCAGCACGCGGGGATCCAGGGGCGTGGTGGCGTTGTAGTCCATGTAGATGGGGAACTGGAGGCCGTGGTTTTGTGCGTTGCTGATCATGATGCTTGTCCTTGTTTGCGGCCTGCTGCTTGGCGGGCTGGGTTGCTCTTGGGGAGGTCAGGGTGGGTTTGGTTTCTTGGATTGAGGTGTTTTGAATTAAACGGTGTCGAGTTCCTGGACTTTTTTGAGCCATCCGGGGGGGGATGGGTCGGGTGAATCTTGTTCAGAGGCGTGATTTTGTTCGATGGCGTGAACCATGGGTTTGCGGAAGCGCATGGCGGCGTTTGATTCGAAGCTGGCGAGGGGGACATCGACCTTGCTGTCGAAGAGATCGGCGAGGGAGACGGATTGGAAGAACTCGCGGAGGCGTTCGTTCAAACGGCGCATGGGGTCGCGAATGGGGCATTTGCAGGCGATGGCGCAGCTTTGGCCGAGAATGGGGAGGTCGTCGCTGCAATCTGCGAGGCGGATGGGGCCTTCGATGGCGGTGATGACGTCGAGGAGGGTGGTTTTAGAAGGGGATTGTGTGAGTGCGTAGCCGCCGGTTGGGCCGCGGGTGGAATCGACGATTTTGGCGAGGTGGAGGTCTTTAAGGATGTTGGCGGCGAGTGCGACGGGTAAGCCGTGTTCGTCGGCGAGCTTGCGCGCGCTGACTGGGGGTGCGCCTTCACGGGCGCGCTGGGCCAGGCAGGCCAGTGCGACGAGGGCGTAATCGGTTTTTTTGGTCAGGCTGAGCATGTCCGAAAAACCTTGAATGAATGCAGGTGCAAACGGAGTTGCACCTAAGTCTCAGCACTATATTAGCACTAGATCGGTACGGAATCAAAGGGAAAGTGAGGAAGTCGTACTGAAATGGTACGGTTATATCATCAATCGGACTAATGGAGGGGTGTAAGTTTTTCTACTGGAAGGGGTTGAAGAAAGAATGAAAAAAGAAGGATGCGAAAAAGAAAAAGATCCCCTTGGGAGGGGATCTTTACGAGGAAAGATGGTTTTATAGGGTGTTGTGGCCAGTTCGCGGACTCAAGGCCACCCGACATCATCAATAGTTGTAGCGGACGAATTTGCCGACGACTTTGACGCAGCGGAGGACGGATTCGCGGGGGATGATCACGGGGGGGTAGCGGGGGTTGTCGGCGCGGAGTTCGACGCGGTCTTCGGGGACCTGGATGACACGTTTGAAGGTGTTGCCATCGCCGAATTTGGAGTCGAGCTGGACGAAGCAGGCGTCGCCGGACTTAATCTGCGCGCGGGGGGAGCAGATGAGGATGTCGCCGGTCTGCCACTCGGGGACCATGGAGTCGCCGATAACCTGGACGGCGAAGGCATCGGGATCGCCGACGGCTTCGGGGTAGATGGGGCAGAAGGAGTAGTTATCGCGGCCGACGTCCTGATAGTCACGGGTGACGCCGGCGGTGGTCTGGTTGACGATGGGGATACCGGCGCCCTTGACGGTGTGTTCAGAGGGTGGGCGGGTGCGCCAGGCGAGGTCGAACTGGTCGGTGGTGAGGCCCATGGCCTCTGCGACCTTGCGGTAGTTGCTGCCCCGCATTTTGGGGGATTCCATCTGTTCCGCATTGGAGATGGTCTGGCTGCTGAGACCTGCGCGGATGGCGAGGTCTTCCTGGCTGAGATGCCGAGCTTCCCGAAGTGCTTTAAGTGCTTTTCCAAAATGGGCCATGGAATTAAATCTCCTTTGTATAAATTTCTAGCAGATATTTCTCTAAAACTCAAGTCGGTCAGGGGAGAAATTTTAAGTAAAGGGTGTGAAAGTGGTTTGTTTTGCGAGATTATCGGACAGGAATGGGATGGATGTACAACTGTAATAGTAGAAGATTGGAACTTAAAGACAAGGAAAAAACGGTCGCAGGGTTGGATCAGGGAGCGGAGAAGATCTGATGGAGGAGAAAGGCGACGATGACCGAGCGGGCGGACCATGCGACGGTGCGGACCCAGTTGGAGGAGACGAGCAGGGCATGAGCCATGGGGTCAAAACCCTTGGAGAGGCGTTCATGCTGGGGGGCTTGAGAGAGGAAGGTGCTGAGCCAGATGACGGCGACCAGAATGAGGCCGGACCAGGCGACCCAAGGTTCAACGCTGGGTGGGCGCTTCCATGCGACCAGGACAGCGGTGCCGGCTTCAAGGGCCATGGCGGGGAGGACGACATAGGTGGAGAGCTTCTGGTGCTGTTTTTCGTAGTCGGCGAATTGGTCAGCGCCGACGGAGGTGAAGAGGGGGTAGTGGACGATCTGGGTGAACCAGATCAAGCCGGTCATGAACCAGGTGGCGGCGGCGTGGATGATGAAGAGCCAGAAACCCATTTGTGGAAGCCTCATGTTCGGGGAGGGGTGTTGACAGGATAACAGGACGTACGAGATGAGAGGGGGTTTGGTGCGGTGTTGGCTTTGGGTTTTGGGTATGCCGCCTGTGTTGGTTTGGAGTGGGAGTGGGTTTCGCAGGGAGGGGATGGGTTATTGGTGTGACGAAGTAAAAGAGGATGCATGTTAAATTATTGGCAATTGTTCGTTTTTGATTTATGTTGGGTCGGGTTGAGGGGAGGAGGAGTGTATGGGCGAGGAGATGAGAGAGAGGAAGGGTGAGAATCGCGGGGTAGAGCGTGCCGCGGGTGGGGTGCTGCTGGTGATGGGTTTGGGGGTGTGCGTGTTTTTCTCGCTGGTGATGGCGCGCAGGGTTAGCTGGGGTGGTAATGGGTGGTGGGAGCGGTGGAATGAGTGGCTGCAGGAGTTATTGAATCGAGGGGGCGCAGTGATGTTGGTAACGACGTTGCTGGCGTTGGGTTTGTTCGGGCATGGCATATGCGTTTTTGTACTGGGGCGGCGTGGAATTGGGCCGGTGGCAGGCAGTTTGCGGACGGGATGGGGATTGTTGACCGGGATGGTGATGTCGGACTTTATACTGGGGCATTTTGGGTCAATGTTTTTTGCATTTGGTGGGCCACAGCCGATGGGGATATGGGGATTGGTGAGGTCGGGGCTGTTGGTGGGCATGCCATGTTTGTGCTTGGGGTTTGCGTGGATCGCGGGGCGAGATGCGCGTGGGATGCTTTGGAAGCAGATGTGGTTTTTTCTGATGTTTTTGCTTGTGGCGATAGGTGTGACCGTGACACTTGGCATGAAGTTGGGCTGGTTGTTGACCTGGGATCACTTGGTGAATGATCGACAGCGAGTCGCATGGTTTCCGGTGGCGGGGCTGGTGATGACGGCGGGGGTGCTTTGGGGGTTTGGCGAGAGGTATCGGCGGATGCGGGCGAGTGAAATAGGGCCGGAATGCGCTGGGTGCGGGTATGACCTGACTGGAACGATGAAGCGGATGTGTCCCGAATGCGGGAGGGAAGTGGGAGAGCGCGAGGTGGGGGAATGGAGCAGGGATAAGCGTGTGCCATGAAGCGGGCGAATGTGGGTGGGTGTTACAATGGCTGCTATCGAACGCGAGGTGCCGCGGAGATGCCAAAATTTTTAAAAGTAGGCCTGTATGGACAGTCTGCCTCCTTGCCCCAAATGCAATTGGGACCTTTGAATAATCCCTTACATTGGGTCAAGAGGCGGGATTCATCTGATGGGGCAGGTCATGAACATAGGTTTTCACGTGCTTTTGAGAGCCCAACGTGACACTGGCGGACAAGCCGCACAGTGGCACAGGGATTATGCAGAGGTCCCAATTCCAAATGCACTTATGAAGACGGTGGACTGTTTGTGTGCCCTGAATGCAGCCATGAGTGGAGCGCAAGCGCGGCCGAAGCCTCCGAAGATCGCGCATGGATGGGGGTGAGAAAGGTGTGCAATGCGGCATTGCGGTCTTTTTGAGGAAAGTTTTTTGAGATGATCAAGATGGTGGCGGTGGTGGGGCGTTGAGAAGGTGAAACCGGGGTGGTGAAGATGGGCGAGCCGATGGTTGAAGACGAGCGGGGCACCCGAGTGGGGCAGAGCAAGCGGTATGGACATGTCCGCATGGTGGGAGCTGGGCTATTGACGATGGGGTTGGGGTTTATGTGGGTCTGCTGGGCGACAATCATTCAAGACCTGGACGGGTTTGCCAATCCGGAGTGGATCGATTGGGCGCGACAGAATTTGCCGCCGGTGGGATTGTTTTTGCCTTACTACCTCAAATCCGTACCGTGTGGAGTCGCCTTGGTGGGGCATGGGATTTTTCTTTGGTCGGCTTTTTATCACGGGACAGAGGATGTGGTTTTATTGTTGCGACTGGGATGGGGCGTTTGCATTGGAATGGGGCTTACGTGTTCGATGTATTTGATGAACTTCGCGCTTTATCCGCCGTGGCCTGGGCCGTGGGATTGGCAGGCAGTGAGGCTGCTGGTGTCCATGCTGCTGGCGTTACCGGTCTTGAGTGTGCTGGTGGTGGTGTTTAAGGCGCGGGATGCACGGGCCTATGTGCGGAGGCAGGCGTGGTTCATGTCGGTTTTCGCCTTGATTGGGGTTGGCTTGCTGGTCTGGAATATGTGTTACTGGCCATCGCCGATGATGAGCGTGGGCCGCTCGCTGGGGACCTTCTTGTTTGCGTTGACGGCATTTGCGATGTCGCTTGTGATGTTGGGTATGTCCAGGCGAAGGTATCTCAGCGAGCGCGCCGAACATGACGGCATGCCGGTGTGTGGCAAGTGCGGGTATGACTTGAGCGGGACGGTTGCGGGAGGCGGGCGGTTTTGCCCGGAGTGCGGTTGGGAAGCAGGAAAACGGCGTTGGGAAACGCAGCAGGGGGATAAGCAAGGGCCATGAAACGGGCGAATGTGGGTGGGCGTTACAATGGCCGCCATCGAACGCGGGATATCGCGGAGATCCCAAAAACCCTTGAAAGAAGGCATGTATGGAGAGTCTGCCGCCTTGCCCCAAATGCAATTGCAAGTACACCTACGAAGACCGCGGGTTGTTTGTCTGCCCTGAATGCAGCCATGAATGGAGCGGCAGCGCGGTCGAAGCCTCCGAGGAAACGCAGGTGCGGGTATGGAAGGACGCCAACGGCAACGTGTTGAACAATGGCGATACGGTGATGGTGATCAAGGACCTGAAAGTCAAGGGCGCTTCCTCAACCCTCAAGTCAGGCACGAAGGTCAAGAACATTCGCCTCACCGAAGGCGACCACGACATTGATTGCCGGATCGATGGCTTTGGTCCGATGCAGTTGAAATCCGAGTTTGTGAAAAAGGTTTAAGCGGGAGGGCATGTCTCCAGATCGCGTGGGGCGATCAAGAGCGGGCGCTGAAGTGTGATTGTGGGTAGATTGAGTTGGGTTCATATCGAAAGTCATAACATTTAAAAGGAAGATGCCATGCCGACTCCTTTCGTGTTTCCTGAGGTGAAGAAGGGTCCGTTTATTCATGTGGCGGATTCGGAGAAACAGGCAGGGGTGCCGGAGGGGACGATCAGCAAAGAGGAGTTTAAGAGTGATATTTTTCCGGGTACGTACCGGGATTTGTATGTGTATGTGCCGGCGCAGTACATGGCGGAAAAGCCGGCGGCAGTGATGGTGTTTCAGGATGGGAGCTGGTATCAAGACAGGGGGAGCGTGTTTCGGGCGACGACGGTGATGGACAACCTGATTCATCAGGGGAAGATGCCGGTGACGATTGGGATTTTCATCAATCCGGGGTTGTTTCCCGCGACGG
>CAZGOM010000111.1:0-18860 GCA_964527265.1 uncultured Phycisphaeraceae bacterium
CGGCGATGGAGTTGGCGAAGTTAAAGATGGAGTTGGTGATGCGGTCGGCGGAGACGAAGCCGAGGTTGCGGTTACCGAGAACGCGCGTTTGGTCGATGATGCCGGAGTTGGTAGAACTCCCCGACAGTGTCATGAAGAGAGAGAGATCGTTGGCGTAGGAGATCTCGGTGTTGAAGAGGGGGTTATAGAGTACGCCGTTGGGGCCTGTGGATGTACTAAGTTGGCTTTGGCGCACGGCTGAGGAGTAGCTGGTGATGGTGAGCGCCTTGCCGGTGCCAATGGCATTGATGTTGCCGACATCAGCACCACCGATGATGTCGGTGTAGCGGATGCCCAGGCCATCGATGGTGAAGTTACCCATGGTGCCCTGGCCGAGGGTGCCGAACTTGCTGTAGATGATGCCGAAACCGCCGGTGACGGTTGTATTCAGGAAATGGCCGGAGGAGAACCGGGATCCGATAATGCCACCGTTGCCGGTAAGGGTGATGTTACCAATGGTGGCTGTTGGAAGGATGGAGCTGATATTGTCGTAGACGATAGCGTCTTCGTATTCGGTGGTGCTGCCGATTTCAGCACTGATGATGCTTCCACCGTTCAAGGTGATGTTCTGGATACCGACTTTCGCGAAAATCGGGCCCCAGATGTTGCCGTTGGACGTGCTGATGACATTGCGGATGAAACCTGCTGCAAAGACGCCGGTGTTACCGACCTGGCCGCCCCAAAGAGGGGCGATACCTTCGCCGATATCGAGATTTTCAAGCGAGGAAGTGCCTTCAAAAACTGCGGAGGGGGAGGTATTGACGGTGCCTGTACCGGTACCACCCGTACCACCAGTGCCGCCTGTACCAGTGCCGCCGCCGCTGAGGACGATGGGACCGACGATGCCTTCAAAGCCACCTGACGTATTTACCTGATCGGCATTGGCGCGGATGTTGGTGGCGGCGCTGGTGACGATGATGTTGCCGATGGAGAGATTGGCGCGGATGTTGATGGCGTGGGCGACGCGGACGCCAAAGCGCTGATCGACAAAGGGGTAGGAATTGTCGAAGACGTCAAAGCCATTCAAGATGGCGCCAGTGGTGGAACGGGAGAGGCCCAGCGTTCCGGCGGAGAAGAGGTTGGTGACGTCTTCGGCTTCAACATTGACGATTTCGCCGCCGGTGTTGTTGATGATGAAGTCAACGGTGCCGGCTTCGACCTTCCAAACGTCGATTTTGGCGGAGTTTGTGCTGTTGATGGCGAGGCCGATGGGGATGACAGTGGTGCCGTCGGTCGAGGTGGTGCCGTCTGTGCCGCCGGCGACGAGTTGGTTGGTTTCCTCATCGAAGGCGAGAGACTGCCCGACGCCATCGATCTTGATGGAGGTGATTTCACCGCCGTTACCGGTGACATTGAGGCCACCGGTGGATTCGAGTTCAAGAAGGACGCTGCCGCCGGAGCCGCGGATGCCGTATGCGCGGATGGTGAGCTGAGCGGCACTGGAGATGGTTTCGCCGGTTTCGGTGTCGACGGTGTCTTCTACGTTGGTGGTGGGAGTGAGGGTGAGAACGTTACCCGAGTCGTCCTTGAACTGGTAGCTCTGGCCCGGGTTGAGCTGGACTGCGGGATCGATGGATGCGGAGCCGAAGAAGAGATCGCCCCAGAGGGTGCCGCCGACGCTCATGTAACGGACGTTGCCGCCGGGGCCGGTGGTGATGCCAGCGCCGCCGTTGATGAGGTTACCCCAGTCGCCGGAGACGGCGATGAGGTCGAGAACACCGTCGTTGCCGGTGGAGTCGGTGTTAAGACGGATTTCAAAGGCAGATTCGTAAGAATCATTGATCCCATTGCCCGCGACAGTCGTATTTGTCACACTACCGGCGCGGATGACACCGATGCCCTTGCGGGTATAGAGCGCACCGGAAAGGTTGCCCTTGGCGTCGATGGTCTGGTAATTGCCACCAATAGAGATGGCGTTGCCAGGGATGGCGCCAAAGAAGGTGCGTTCAAAGTTAGACATATTGAGGCGGATATCGCCCGAGATGGACTTAATAAGGCCCACGCCGCCATTGGGGATGTTCAATAAGGGAGCCGTTTCAGAATACGACTCGAATTTGTCGGCCGCGCCAGCAAAATCGCCGATGGAGGCGGCCATCATGTTGCGGAGATTGCCATTGATAATGTTGATGGTGGAACCGAAGTTGGAGAGGACTTCAGTGAGGATCTGGCCACCGGCGGTAATAGAGCCCAGATCGCCGCGGCGCACACCCCAGACCTGGGTGGAGTTAGCGCCGGTGATCAGCATTGCGTTGCTGCCTGCCGAGAGAGAAGCGAGGCCCATGTCACCGGCGTTTTCGACGGTGAGGACATAGGGAATGTCGTAGAGGAATGAGGAGGAACCTGCCTTGTCATAGTTGCCTGCGAAGACGCCAATCTTATAGGTGCCGGGGCGATCTGCAGTGAACCGGACCTGATGCCCGGAACCGACACCTGCGACGTAGTCGGAGTTAATGACGCGACCATCGGGATCATAGACGAAGAAGTGGGCGGAAGTGGCATCATCGGTATAGACGGTGATAGTCTGGCCAGCCAGGAGGGAGATGGCGTAGAAGTCCTGTTTGTCTGAGGAGTTAAAACCATCCTGAATCATGCCCGAAACCTGAAGGACCGTTCCAGCGCCGCTTCGAAGCGTGCCCAGGTATTGAGCGGTATCGAGGGTATCGTTATAGAAGGCCGCATTGTTAATGCGACCTTCCCAGAAGGCGATGCCGGCGTTATCAAGCTGGTAGCGTTTCTGGGTTTCGATTTCAGACCAGGAGGAATAGCCGCGGTCCATGTAATAAGGAACGGTGAAATCTGCGGTGCGGCCGGGGCCAGCAATGATCGTGTTATTCTGCACATCGAAGCTGGCGGCGAACGTACCGACCGCTTTGATGACGCCAGCGCGGCCTTTGACGACGATATCGGTGCCGGTGTAGACGGTGAGGGCGGTGCCGGAACCTGCGCCATCGGTGCCGACATGGGTGCCGACCAGGAGATTGCCCAGGTCGCCGCCGATCAAGACGTTGGCGGGAAGCTGGACAGCGGCTTCGGTCCGGAAAGAGAAACCATCCACATTGCCCTTGGCATTGCCTGTGATGAGCCAGCCGGCCCAGATGGTGTTGACGGAGCCAGAGAAATCGAGGCGGCCGGTGATGGTGCCGTCGATGAGGACCGAATCAATGTCCTGAGAGCTGGAGGCGGAGGTGAGGTTGAAGGTCATCAGCGCGGCGGAGCCGGCGGTGATCTGAACGGTCGGATCGCCAGCCTTCTTGGGGACAGTGCTGCCGGTGATGGTGGTGGCGTTGTCGGTGCCGAGGTATCGGTTGGTGGAAAGATCGAAGGTGATGGCACCGACGGTGGGGCGGACGCTGCCAGCGGCGGTCTTGACTTTTGATCCCAGGGCGACGGTGCCGGAGTTGAAAGTGGCCATGTTGATATCAACAAGGCGACCGGAGAGCGTGTCGGTGGCGGTGAGCTGGTTGAACTGGTTGAAGTCCATCGAGCCGATATCAAAGGCGCTGCCGTCGGCGTAGGCGATGGTGGCGTATTTGCCTGCGACGATGGCGCCGCTGGCGGGGTTGATTTCCTGGACGATGTCGCCGAGGACAACGTAGATGCCACGCTGGCTGGGGGAGAGTGAACCGCTGCGCGTGGAGACGGACATGGCGTCGACGGTGGTGATGGGCTGGCCGGTGATGGGGTTGTTGCCCAGTGCGCCGATGGAAGTGACGGTGCCGGTGGCGGGATCGATGCTGACGAGGGTGGCTGCGCCGCCGGTGGTGAGCGCGACGACGGCGTAAAGGGTTTCAACGCCGGTGAGGCCGACGTCGCCGAAATCCATCGCGTAGATGGAGGCGATGGGCTGGCCGTTATAAGTGACGTTCCTGCGGCTGTTGATATCGACCTTGCCGCTGACATTGATGGCGGCGATGACAGGCGTTCCGCCGGACGTGCTGACACCGAAAAGCTGGCCAGCAGAATTTGCGGAGAGCCCCGAAACGCTGCCGAAGCCACCGCCCAGGAGGCGGTCGTTGACGGTGGCACCGGTGGCGTAGAAATCCAGGAGGGACTGGCCTACGACGATGCCCGCGGTGAGGTTGTCGTTGGGGGCGATGAGTTCGGGGAGAAGATTGGGGTTGTAGTACGGGCTGGAGGGGTCGCGGTAAAGGAGGAAGTCATCAATACCTGCCGCGCGGACGCCGATGGAGGAGCCCAGGAAGGCGGCGAGGTAGGGGACATCGAGTTTCTGCTCAATGACTTTGCCGTCTTTGTCCTTGATATCGAAAAGGCCCTTGGCACCGATGTAGACCGGGCCAGAGCCAGCAGGGGCGGCAATGGTGGCGTATTCAGGTGACGTGGACGTGAGGATGACATTGGCCTGCTTGATGGCGATGGACCCGGAAGACCCTGTGAAGGGGGTGGAGACATCGCCACTGGTGCTGGTGACGACCTGAGTGACGGAGAGGGTGGCGTTGCCATCGGTCTGGGAGACGTAGATGGAGAAGAGCCCTGCCTGGGAGAAGCGCAGGCGACGGTCGATAAAGATCAGCGAGTTGGAGCCGGTGTCGGACGCGACAAGGGCACCGACTTCACCGGTGAAGGGGTCGACGAGGAAGGGGTTCCATGTGATGTCGCCGATGTTCTGACCGGCGATTTTGCTGGTGCCGTCAGCGGCGGCAAGCGTCGGGTTGGTCAGGAGGCCCAGGGAAAGCGAGAGTCCGTCGGTGAGGTTGGTGCGGATGATCTGGCTATCTGCACCGGAGCCAGTGGTGATGTAGATCACGCCGGGGCTGTCGGGGGCAAAGGCGATACCGGAAGCGGAAGCGATGGCGGTCTGACCCAGGGTGACGCCGATGCCGCTGGAGAGGGCGCTGGTGGTGAGACTTACTTTACCGACGGTGCCGGCTGTGGCGTTGGAGGAAAAGGCGTAGAGGTTGCCAGCTGCGTCAAATGTGATTGCCTGAATGACCTGTGGTTTAGCAGGGTCGTTTTGACCAAAGTGCGATGAGCCAACGGCCATGAGGCTGTTTTGGATCCTGGAACGGCCTGTTTCGTTGGGGTTGAGGTGGTAGAGGTTGTCGCGTTCGGCGATGGCTTTGCCGGTGTTGTAATTTTCGCGGGTGACGAAGTAGAGTTCGCCGGTGAGGGGGTTGATTGCCGCACCCTGAGAGGAGAGGACGCGGGTGCTACCGGTGGCATCGACGGGCATGGAGATGGTTGACCCGCGGATGATATTGCCGGAGGTTTTGTCGATGGTGTAGATCATCGGCCGGTTGTCACCGACGGTGGTCGCCGAGGCCAGGCCCAGCACACCGTTGGAAATGCTGCCAGCGGTGGAGAGCGGGGTAACGACACCGGTGGACTGGTCGATGGAAGCCAGGAAAGAGCCCGCGCCGGACTTGTCCTGCACGGCGGCGACGAGGATGCGTTTATCGGCGAAAGCGCTGGATTGGTAGTCGATGTTCATCGAATAAGCCAGTCCGCGGACGGTGTATCCGCCGGTGGCCGCATCGCCGCCAGTGCTGACAACAACCTGATCCTGGATATTGACCACTGAGCCGTAGGTGAGTGTGCCGCCGCTGACGTTGGCCATGTTGAAGATGGTGGCGCCGACGGTGCTGTCAGCAGAAGCCGTGCCGACAAACCAGCCTGTGGTGTTGTCGTAGGTGATGCCGTTGATTGGATAGGTGATTTCGTAGTTGCTGTTGTTGGAGAGGCCGGTGATCAATGAAACGTCGGTGTTGGAGAAGCTGCCGAAAGTTGCATTGGTGATGCTGACTTTCACGAGGCCGGGGTCAAGCACGTTGCTGGGCACATCGGGGGCGGAGGGGAAGCCGGAGGTATCGATGGTCGAAAGGCCGTCGTAGTCGTTGGTGGTGAAATAGAGATTGCCGGCGGAGTCGAATGCCATGGAGGTGGCTGATGCGATGGGCGTATTGGTGAAGCCAGCGTTGTCGGATGTGTTGGTAAGGACAGCGCGGTTGATCAGGGCGCCGGTTGTTGCGTTGAACTGATAGAGGACCGCCAGGCTCTGATTCTTACCGCCGATATTGATGAGTTCCTGGTTGATGGCGTAGATCGTGGAGGAATCCTTCATGGCGACAGCCAGGAAGTTGGCGGAGGTCGTGCCGGGGAGAGCGGCCTTGGCGAGGATGTCCTCGGCGAGTGTGGCTTCCTGGAGGAATGCCTGGGTCTTGCCGGAGGTGCCGGTCTTAGAGCCGGTCTGCGTGATGTCGTAGCCGACCAGATTGACAATGGTGCGGGCTTTCTCATTGACGGTGAAGCTACCGACGTCGATGCCCCAGGTGCGTGGGCCGCTGGTGCTGGTGGCGATGGCCTGGAGGGACGTAGAGGTGGCGACGGCGGAGTTATAAGCGGCGTTGCCTGCGTCTGTGAACGCAGCAGAGCCGATGGAACGGACGGCATCGGTGCCACCCAGGCCGCCGAAGAGGTTGATCTGCGATGCGCCGGTGCCGGACAAGCGGGTGCCTGAGAGCTGACCGGGCATGTTGCCGAGGATCAGCGGCTGCTCAGCGACGGAGGTGTCGACGCTGGCGGCAATGAGCTCGATGATGGCGTTACCCGTGAGGGTGACGCGGATGGTGCGTCCCTGGGTATCGAGGTAATCAAACGTATCACCACCGACGAGGGTGGTGAGCAGGACGCGCGACTCAAGGGGCTCAATGAGTTGCACGGACAAATTCTGGCTGTCGCGCAAGTTTTGTTTCTCTCGCGCCGGAGCTGGGGCCGGTGCGGCCTTTGCGCGGGAGAACATGGAGAGGAAAGAGGCCAGGGACGTGGGCTGGGACTTCTGAACCCGACGCTTGCGCTTGTGCATACCAAACTCCGTTGCCTGTCAGTCTTTGCCCCACAACAGGGGTTTGACTGATTTACGTTGAATCAACTCTCTCACGGGCCTTCCGTGGCCCACGATCAATACTGGGAGACTCAGACCCAACGCATTATTAAGCGTTGTTTATGCCGAGGTGAAGTCGGCGTATTTTGTCCCGGAAGTTAATTTGCGCCTTAGCCCGGCAAAGCAGGGTTAAGGCGCTTAGGGCTTCTCAAGGCGCGCGCAGACCGGAGCTGTTCTTGACGCGTTTGCGTGCGTCGAGCTCAAGCTCACCATAAGTCTGTTCGTAGCGTGCGATGGTGTCGTTGAGAGCCATGGCCAGGCGCTTTGCAGCCCAGGGGTTCATGACGATGCGTTCATCGACTTTGAGGGTGGCGGCGGCGGGGCCGGTGGGGCGAAGGCCGCCTGCAAAGTCGAGGAAGATCTCTTCAGCCGTGTTGGAAACACGGACATTGGCGCTGTAGGTCACCGGGGTGCCCGAGTCGTCAATGGTGATTTGCAACTGGGCCTGCTGGTTTTGGGCAGCCTGGCCGGTGCTGACGCTCTCAAGGGTGGGATTCCCCGGGTTATTGCTCTGGCTCACTTGAACAGCCTCATTTCCTGCAAAAAAAGGGACTTTACGACGGAACACTGGGACCGCACGCGGGTACGGTCCAGCAGAATGTAACTGAAAAACCGTACTGCGCAAGCCGAAGTACCGGGGCGGTTGGCGTTTTCCATAAAATTTGACGCGGCAACGCCTTCGCGACCCGGATGGAGGTTTGGCTTGATCGGGGGTATTTGGCGCAAGGTAGGGAAAAGTTCGGCATCCGGCGGCATCAAAATGGCATTCGACGTGGCATCGAATGAAGAGTGATACGGTTGATGTCGCCGTGAGCGTTTTAAGGCTCGGGTGCTTTAGAGCTGGCTGTAGTGTATACGGCAAAAAGAGTGTGCGCTACAAAAAGAATACGGAATTGAAGGAAAGATTCGCCGGTGTTCGGTCAACATTCCCGTCTTTGGTTATAATCCCCGGCTTGGATTGAGTTCAGCATTCACTCATTGATCGAGGTCATCATGGCGAGTCGTAAGGCGTTTGTGGGGGGGAACTGGAAAATGAATCTCAGCCGCGCGCAGGCGGTGGCTTTGGCTCAGGCTGTGGTGAAAGGATTTTCACAGGGCCTGGCCGATAAGGTAGACGGCGCGGTGTTCCCTGCGTTTGTGCATCTGGCCGACGTGGCCAAGGTGATCAGCGATGCGAAATCCCCATTGAAGCTGGGCGCGCAGGACTTTTATTTCCAGCCCGATGGCGCCTATACCGGGGAAGTGAGCCTGGCGATGCTTAAAGACCTGGGCGTGCAGGTTGTGCTGGTGGGGCACAGCGAACGCAGGCACGTGATCGGTGAAACTGATGCGCTGATCAACAAGAAGGTGCGCGCGGCATTAGCCGCGGGTTTTGAAGTGATTTTGTGTGTGGGCGAGAAACTTGAAGAGCGCGAAGCCGGCATGACCGACCTGGTAAACATGGGCCAGACGCTCCTGGGCCTTGCGGGCCTCAAACCCGAAGAAATCGCCCGCGTGACGGTGGCATATGAGCCCGTATGGGCCATCGGCACCGGTAAGAACGCGACCAAGGAAGACGCGCAGGCGGCGCATGCGCGCTTGCGGGGATCACTGGAATTCGGCGTGTTTCCGGGTGGCGCCAATGGCGCGAAAGCGGCCAAGGAAATCCGGATTCAGTACGGCGGGTCGGTGAAGCCCAACAACGCTGCGGAATTGTTTTCGCAGACGGATATCGATGGTGGACTCATTGGCGGCGCATCACTGAAGGCGGAAGATTTTCTTGCGATTTTGACGGCTGCGTCAGCCCGGTCATAAAAACAAGATTACGAATCAACGAATAACCAAATAAGGCCAGGAATTACAAGCCAATGACACCGTTTCTACTCGACATCCACTGGAGCGTGACGCTCCTGGTCGTGCTTCTGGTGATGGTCTGCGTGCTGCTGACCCTGATCATTCTGGTGCAAAAGCCCAAGGGCGGCGGCCTGGCCGGCGCCTTCGGCGGCGCGACCAGCTCCGGGTCGGTCCTTGGGGCCAAGACGGGCGACTTCCTCACCTGGACGACGGTCGGCTTCTTCGTGGCGTTCGTGGTGCTTTCCATCCTGCTCATCAAGCTGGGCAAGCCCGCGACGGTGGAGCAGCTCCAGTCAGACTTGCAAGCCCAGAATGCGGCTACCCTGAAAATACAGCAGGATCTGGACGCTGAACTTAAAGGTGCAGCGACCCAGCCGGGACCGGGCGCTGCTCCTGTCGCCGCGCCAACGACGGCGCCTGCGACGGCACCCGCCGCCAAGTAAAAAGCGCGCAAGATTTCGGTAAGCTCCGCGGGTGTTGAACGGACGCAGGTTTTGCGTTATTCAAGAGCCTGACGCGTTGCTGTAGACGAGTGAGCCGCGGCATGACAACGCTGGTGTCAAATACCGCCTTGGGTGACTCAAGTCACAGGCCACAAGAGAAGCCATATAGAGAAGGGGTTCGCGCGTGATTCGATCCATGACCGGCTACGGTGAGTCAACGGCGCAGGTGGATGACATCCACTACGCAGTGGAATTACGCAGCGTGAACAATCGCTATTTCAAGGCGACGATCCGCCTGCCTGATATTCTTGATGACCTTGAAGCCGAACTGGAAGCGCTTTTGCGCAAGCAGATCAATCGCGGCACGCTGACGTTGTCCGTGAAGATTCGTTCCGGCGCGGGCGGACAGCCTGCGGAAGTGAATGATGCCGTGCTGCTGGAATACGTGCGCCATCTGGAAGCAATCCAAGAAACCCTTGGCGAACACGGCAAGTCGGTGAATATCGATCTGACCGCGCTTTTGGCCATGCCCGGTGTGTTGCGCAGCCCGGACCGTGCGGAATTCCTGCTCAAGACGCGGCCGGCGATCGAGAAACTCACCATTGAAGTGGCGAAAAAAGTGCTGGCAATGCGCCAAGTCGAAGGGCAATCGCTCCTGGCGGATCTGATCAAGAACCGGGATGTGATCATCGACCGGCTCACCGTCGTGCGCGCGCGCGCGCCCAAGGTGGTCGAGGAGTACCAGGGACGGATCAAATCACGGGTGAATGATCTGCTTGCCCGCACTGATGTGCGTGTGGACGACAAGGACCTGATCCGCGAAGTGGCGATCTTTGCCGAGCGCGTGGATGTGGCTGAGGAAATTGCGCGGCTTACGGGGCACATGGAGCAGTTTGACAAGCTTGTCGCGCCTCAATACCCCGAGCCCTCGGGCCGCACGCTGGATTTTCTGGCGCAGGAAATGCTGCGCGAAGCGAACACCATCGCCAGCAAGTGCAACGACGTGTTGATTGCGCAGGCAGTGGTGGAAATCAAGGGCGCGATCGACCGTATCAAAGAGCAGGTCCAGAACGCGGAATGATATGCCAGGAGCTAATCTCCCGGATGCGGGCCGCGTTTCCCCCACTGGCCTACAATGGCAGGCTATGAGTGCCAGTGGCGATGCGATTGAAGTGATCGATCTGGGCCTGATGGCCTATGGTGAGGCCTTGGCGCGCCAGCGGGAGCGCCATGCGGCAGTGGTCGAAGGAACAGCATTCCAGGCTGTTTTTGTGGTGGAGCATCCAGCCGTGCTCACCATCAGCCAGCGCAAGGAATCCCGCGCGCATCTGCTTTTGCCGGAAGAAGAGATCATGCGGCGCGGGATTGAAGTCCACCCCACGGACCGCGGGGGCGATATCACCTATCACGGGCCCGGGCAGGTGGTGATTTACCCAATCATCCGGCTGGGCGATTATGGCCTGAACCTTTCGAGTTACATGCACCTGCTTGAAGACGTCGTGCGGATGTACTTAAAGGGGCTGGGCGTCGAAAGTTTTGTGGACCCCAAAGCCATCGGCGTATGGATTGGCGGGGTGGATGGCACGGACAAGAAGATTTGCGCGCTGGGCGTGCGCATCGCCCGAAATGTGACGCAGCACGGGCTGGCCCTGAATGTAACGACGGATTTATCACATTTTGAAGTGATCGTGCCGTGCGGTATCGTCGGAAGGGGAGTGACGCGCCTGGCGGATCTTTTAGGCGAAAAATGCCCGGATTTGGAAGAGGTGAAACGGGAATTGGCTGGGGTGGTAACGGGGGAATTGAGCAAGCGAAGGAAATAATTCGGCAGGGCGATATCGGCTCAACGTCGCACTTTCACGATGCCCGACATCTGGTCCGGCACCACATCGCCGTTGTCCAGGTTGTAAGGAAAGATGTCCTGGAGCTTGTAGATTTTTTCGGTGTAGCCTCGGGATCCGTCTTCGTAATTGATCAGATCGGATTCGTAGAAGACGCCAACGCAGATGTGTGAGCGCTTGACCTGGGGATCGTGGAAGAAGTAAGCCTCATAGCCCTGCTGGCGGAGGGTCTGCGTGATGCGTTCGGCGGTTTTCTGATAGTCGGGCCCGCCGCGGTCTGGGGAGTAGAAGCCAACCTGCAGGGTGTAGTCGCCGGGGTTGTTGGAGAGCTCGAAGCCGGCCAGAGAGGTGTCTCCAGTGGCGGTGAGGGCGATGATGTTGGCGTTCTCGAAGATGCGTACGCCGTCGACGGTGAGCATGCGGGCGGTTTTGAGGTCTTCCTGGGCGTGGAAGGTGTCCGGCGAGGGGTAGCGGCCCATCATGACGGCGGAGCGGGTTTCGGCACTTTGCACCCAGACTGTGGTGAGGTTTGATTCATCGCGAAGACGCTTGGCGATGAGATTGGCGCGGTTGACGTGGAGTTCGCCGTCGAAGGCGATGAGTTGGATGCCGAAGTTGCCAGCTCCGGATTTGTCGCTGTTTTTCTTGGCTTGTACGTCTTCCGCCTTGCGCTGATCGGACATTCCTTCCAGGTCGGACCATGCGCCATAAATCACTCTTTCTTCCATGCACCCGGCGAGGGAGGTGAGCAGAAAGAGGTAAAACGTGAGATGCAAGAGAGGAGATGCAAGATGTAAAGCCCCAAGTCTGCACTGCAAGCGCTGCCGCAGGCTTTTTGGAAAAACATCAAACATTTTACATCTCACGTCGAACATAAAACCACGGTTCCCCCGATAAGTGGGTCGGTGTCAGGCGGCGCCTTGCTGTTGTTTGCTTCTCATGCGTTTTTCGCTCCACGAAGAGAGTAATACGCTCAAACCGATCAGAAGGATCATTGCGCCGAAAAATAGAAGCGGAAAACCGGCCAGGAAAACCGGCTGGGCCAGCGTAAGGGCCACCCAGAAACCCATCAAAAGGTAGCGGCCAGACTGCAGTCGCATTCGCGCCAGGCGGGCGGAAGGCTCGATGACGGTTTCCATCACCATCACCGCCAGCAGGGCGAACATAAGCGCCACGGATCGGCTTAGTCCGCCCAACTGCGCGCGGATGGATTCAAGCTGATCCTGGTCCATGACGCGCTGGCGCTGGGCGTTGCGCTGGGCGAGAAACTCATTCATGTAGGCCGGACTGCTTTGGGAAGACTTGATCTCCTCCTGCAGCTTCATCGTCTGCTCTTCAAAATCCGCCAGCGAAGTCTTGGGGGCCACACGGCAGGCGACGTATTGGTTGTAAATCAGCGGAGAGACGCGGCCCAGGACCGCAGGCCCCAGCAGAATGCCCAGCAGAATGCCGCCGATGACGGCATAGAGCTCAAAACTGCCGGGCGTGATTTCAGGCAAACCCGCTTCAGAACCCGCGTTGGCCGGCGGGTCTGCATCGGGCGTGGGAGGGGTAGCTTCCTGGGTCAAGGGGGACCTTTGCCTTATGAAGCCAGGTGGCGGTCGACCTGGGCAAGGAGGGTAGAAAAAGCGTCGTCAGCCATTACCGGAACACTGTCCGCGCCGTCAGTGGCCGGTTCCTCATCGGGGCGGAAGGGAACCCAGCTTTTGCATCCGGCATACTCGGCATGGTTGGGAATCGTTACTTCCCGCGGCAGTCGGTAGACACGTACGGCCATCAAGTAAAGCGGGTTCTGCGGCTTGTAGTCAAAACGCATGTCGATTTGCGCTTTTGTCCAGCAGTGCAGCGGTTCCAGGGTATCAAACCGCTCGCGGCTGGTGATCTGCCAGATTTTTGCCGCATGTCCAAATCCCCGAAGCGGGATCACCGGCGGCTCGGCAATCACATTCACGCGCGCGCGATGCTCCTCCTTGATCATCTCCGGCTTCTGGTGCGCCCACGAAGGGAACAGCGCAAACCATGGGTGCTCAAGCTCGAATACACCGGGACCGGATGATTCATGAATCCCGCCCTTGCGCAGTAAAAGGGCGAGCTTGGCTTCTAGAAGCAGGTCGCACACGATGGACCATTCTTTCAGGCCAAACGGCAAACGGGAAGGGGGCTGGAGAGGGTTAGATGTCATATTCACGCTCAAGGGGCTGGGTAAGGCGTTGCTGAAGGGTCGCCTGAACCGGGTTGGGGCGGGACAAATGCTTGCCGAACGCTTTGGCCCCCAGGAAGGCAAGCCATGCGACGACGGCGGTGCTGAGCGACACAACGGTGGCCCATGCGTGCTCTTCGCTTTTGAAGATCATGTTGAAAGCCACATAGATCATAAAAAGGCCGAAGATGCGCTGAAGCATCGCCTGGGAAATCACTTCCGAGAGCGCGATCTGGCTCCCCACCCACGCGCCTCCCAGATAACCCATTGCCAGCAGACCCGCGGTTTTCACCTCGACATGGTCGGACTTGTAATACGACAGCACACCCAGAATGCCCACGGGGAGTTGGAGCATGGCCAGACTGGTCCCCACGGCGGTGCGATGCTGAAAGTGAAACACCAGCGTCAGGAAGGGCACCAGCAGGATGGCCCCGCCGATGCCCATCATGCCGGAGGCGACGCCGATGATGGCGCCGGTGAGGATGAACCAGAATTGCATGGTGTTGACTCCTATCAAGTGGACGGTCGGCCTGAAGCCGGTTAAGGACGCACACGATAGGGCATGAGGCGAGTGGGGCGCAAGCCAAGCCCCAAGAAATGCAACAGGCCTCCGCAGCTTTGCCTTGGAGGCCTGTGCTTTAGCGTGAAGTCGCCGGACTTTCTGTGATGTCCACGCGGCTTGTTTTTTCAGCCCTGGCCTCAGGCCTTGCTGCCGCGGGCGAAGAGCCCGAAGATCAGCGAGAGGACAAAGAGAACCAGGAAGACCAGGAACAGGATCTGCGCGATGGCGGCGGCCCCGGCGGCAATGCCGGTGAAGCCCAGGACGCCGGCGAGGATCGCGATAAGCAGGAAGGCGAGTGTGTAATAAAGCATGGCTTTTCCTTTCGAGTCGTTGTGTGGATTTGTTCTATTTCCAGATTAGCCGTACTCATTTGAGCGGACCATCAGGTGAAGGCTGAAACCGGCTAGGGGGTTAAGCCAAAGCAGGCCTAAGGGTTAGAGCTGAATCGGCTCCACCGGATTGGGATCCGCCGTGCTATGCGCGCGGTCCCAAGCGTCGCGAACCGCAGGCTCGGCCTGCTTCCATGTGAGGAAGGTGAGTTGTTCACCTTCAAAGTCGTACTGGGCTTTAGGCCAGCCGGCTTCGAGGAGTTGGACGACTTCATCCCACATCTTGCCGCGATAGAGTACGGCACTTTCGCGGCCATACTTGTAGGCAGGAGCGTACTGCTTGTATTCAACGCCGGGGATCCAATACGAGCGCTTGTAAAAGTTCTCGCGCCAGTACGTGTCCTCGACGGTGGGAACATGGTTTTCACCCGCTTCTTTACCGGCCAGGCCGCCGGCGTAAGCCCCGATGGCGCCGCCAAGGGCAGCGCCGACGGGCCCGGCTACAAATGCGCCAACCAAGGCTCCCGTGGTGGCGCCGGTGGCAGCCCCTAATCCCACCCCGACCGGGTGGGCGCCGGGCGCGCCGGTGATGGGATCGCGATTGGCGGCCTTGGCTTCGCGCTCCTGAAAAGTGACTTTCTTTTTGCCGTTGGTTTTAGCTGTCATGGCTTACTCCTTTCGATTGGGTATGGCATCGCCGTTCCATCGGTGAAGCCGTTATTTCTTAAGGCCCATCATGCGGTCCCAGGCGTCCTTCACGGCATGCTTGGCCTTGTCCCAGGTCAGGTTGGACTTGTCCTTGGACTTGTACCAATTGGCCTCAATATCGGCCTGAGCCTGTTCCCAAGTCTTGCCCTTGTGCGCCTGGGCGGATTGATACCCGTAGCGATACGCCGGTTGGTATTCCTCAAAGAGGACGCCTTCCACGTAATACGACCGGGTGGGGTAGTTCTTGCGCCAGTAGGCGTCTTCAATGGTGGGGTCGTAGGCTTCGGCTGTGCCCTTGCCAGCCAGGCCGCCTGCCACAGCGCCGATAGCGCCGCCGATGGCTGCGCCCACAGGTCCGCCCGCCAGTGCGCCTGCTGCTGCACCTGCCGCTGCACCCGTTCCCGCGCCTACACCCACACCCACCGGGTGAGCGCCCGGCGTGCCTGTTATTGGGTCGCGGTTGGCGCGTTCTGCTTCAGTCTTTTCAACATTCTTCATGACAAGGCTCCTGAGAGGATGATGTGTTTTAAAACGATCAAGAGACATGTCCTTGATCTATTTCAAAGGTTATTGGCAGGGGGGATCGCAGGTAAGAGGGGAATGCTTCATTGCCGCGTGGGGGGATGGCTGGGCGGGCATAGGGGGAGGACTGAGGGGGGCAGGGGAAGAAGTCGACAGTCGGCAAATCTTGGCTGGGGGCTGTTGTGCTCAACTGGTCCAGCATCTTATTGGGTTCGACATTGCCGTCACCCAACACTCTCGCGTTAAACTGTGCGCCTATGGACACTCTCCCCAAGCTCTATCTCATCCGCCACGGCGATACGCAATGGACCCAGACTGGTCAGCACACCGGCCGCACGGATCTGGCGCTGCTTCCCATCGGTGAAGAACGCGCGCGCGGCCTGATCCAGCGGCTTGAAGGCATCACGTTCACGCACGTCTTCACCAGCCCATTGATCCGCGCTCGCCGCACTTGTGAACTGGCGGGCTATGGCGCGCAAGCGGAGGTGAATGCGGACTTGATGGAATGGCACTACGGCAACTACGAGGGGATGAAATCCGCCGACATCAAAGCCGGTCGCCCGGATTGGGATCTCTTTCGCGATGGCGTCCCCAACGGCGAGAGCCCGGCTGATGTTGCTGCGCGCGCCGACCGCTTTGTCGCCGCGGCACGTAGATATGAAGGAAATGTCGCCGCATTCTCCAGCGGGCACATTATTCGTATGATCGCCGCGCGCTGGCTGGGCCTCGCTCCGGCGCAGGCCAAGGTCTTTTACTGCACGACCGCCAGCATCGGCATCATGGGCTATGAACACATGCAGGCCCAACCGGTGATTCATGCGTGGAATCTGGTCAAGTAAGCGTCCAGCAGGAAAACGCCTCCCCAAAAAACAAGTTCCAGAGTCGCCTGGGTGGCGACTCTGGAACTCTTTATTTCAAAACGTGATATTACAGGTTTTTCAATATCGCCGGGGGTTGCCGCTGCTGGGGCCGCCGCCGCCATAGCCGGGGCGTCCGTAGCCGCGCGAGCCTCCGCTGTTGCCACCGCTATAACCGCCGCTGCCGCCTTGGCCGCTGCCACCCTGACCGCCACTGCCGCCCGAGCGATTGCCGCCGTAGCCGCCTTGGCCACCGCTGCTGTTGCCGCCGCCGTAGCCGCCCTGACTGCGCTGGGTGCTGCGTTCCTGCTTGCCCGAAAGGCGATCGCGTGCCGCGGTCTCAAGCGCCTTGAGGCGCTCGACCTGAAGGGCGAGGTTGTCAATTTTTTCCAGCGGCGGGGGCTTTACTTCTTTAAGCCGATCAATCTTGTTCAGAAGATTGGTGGCTTCGCGCTGGAGTGAGTCGATGCGCTCGGTGAGTTCCTCCTGATTCATCCGGTTGATGGATGCAAGGGAGGGAGAAGGCTCGGCCATGAGCATCGGAAGAGGTTTTCTGCGGCGTGGAGGCATGTTATTAGGATCCGAAGGATGTGAAATGATGTCGGCCAGTGGTGTCCAGTCCGCCGCAGCTCGGACCGGAAGCGCTGCGGTAGCCCACTGGCCCGTATGATCCTACCGCGTTCGAGGCCTTGCGTCTTGGGGATGTGGAAAAAAGGATTTATAAGGACAATTGAGCTAAATTTTCGGCATTCCGGGCCAATGACCATGCGGAGGCCATAGGGCGGATTTCCATCAAAACCATGCCTTGCCCGTGAAACCGGCATATCACGATCGGTTGCAGCAATTCTCCAGGCTCAGGCCAGTCCCTGCGTCCTTATGGGAAAGCCATTGGATCGCATCCAGCAGACTCAGCCCGGTGTGGTATCCCGGGTCCGCGTCCGGGGTGGCGGGGACGATATCCAGCGGCTTGGCATTCTCGTCCAGTGCCTGATACGCCATCAAATGCAGATCGGGACGCACAAAGTTCTGCGTGAAAGCAGTAAAGGCTTTCTGAAACACCCCCAGCGCACGCTGTTTTTCGGGTGGATTGGCCGCGATCAGCGCGCATGCGGCCGCAGCCCGCATCGCCTCCGGCAGCGACCACCAGGGAAGCTGGGTGTTGTAGGGCATCCGCGTATCCAGGTTAATCAGTTTGAACAGCCCGTTTCCGGTGGGGGCCCATCCATTGGCGAAGTTTTGCTGCAGGGCCAGGGAAAGCAACCGCGCGCGCTTTTCGCTGGGGTTATCCCACGCCCCCTGAGCGGATCGCGCTACGCCATGGGTCTGGATCAGGTGCCGCAGGCCCAGTCCGGCCACTTCAATGCCATGGCCCGGGTCGGATAAAAGGGCATTGTCCTGCCGGTAAGGATGGCTCTGATCGTCCACGAATTCCCAGAAATCGCCAGGTTTTAGGTGGGCCGTCTGTGGCCCGGTGTGGCAGTGCTCCGCAAGTGCCTTATCAATCAGCGCATTCCCTTTCGCCGTCCATTCCGCCTTATTCGTTGCTCGCGCCAACCAGGAACATGCATAAATCCCGATCATCAGCGGGCCCAGGATATGCCGTCCAGGAACCTGCCGAACCGGATTTTTCACATCAAAAGGCTGCTGGTCGAAGTATAGTTTCCGCCCAAGAATGTCGGCATAAATCGATTGTCCGCGCGCCTCCGCCAAGGCAGCTAGTTCACCATCCCCCAGCGCCACCGAAGCCGCGGCCAGCGCCTTCACATGAAACAGATCCGAAAGCGTATTGCGTCCGCTGAAATCCAGCGTCAATGGTTGCGCCGATCCATCTGCCGCGATGCCGATCGACTGACCTTGCCGATTCATCATGAATGTCAGGTGCCCGCCTGCGTTGCTGCGCAGTGCTTCCAGGTTTTGCACCAGTACACGCGTGGCCGCCATCAGCCTGGGCGTCAGTGTGTCTTTAACCTCGGCGGACGCTTCAGAATCAGCCGCCAGCCATAGTGCATGCGTCGCCAGGGATTCCAATCCCCGCGCCTGAATCCACCCATACAAGGTCGACTTCGCCCGGATCGGGTCTTGGTCTGAAAAATCCTTCCCCGTCAGCAGGCTGAACTTGGTGTCAATGAACCCATACCCCGGATTGCGTTCAAACCGGGCCAAAACGTGAGTGATATTTGTCAGGACGATGTTGCGAAGCGTTGTCAGCATAGGGGGAATGTGCTTGATTGAAAGGAAATCGAATCGAATCTCACCACTGTAGTAGTAGGACAACTGAAAGATTTAGTTTACCGGCCTTGCAATCCAGAACGCCAACGGCCCAGGGCTGCCTTCTTTCCGACAAAAACCCAAGACCCGGACCCCAAATCCCTTTTCCGCTCCGGTTACAATCTCTCCCCATGACCACCACCCAGCACCCTTGGACGCACAAGCATCTCCTGGGCCTTGAATACCTTACCCGCCAGGATATTGTTCACCTCCTTCATACCGCCCGCACCCTCGAAGCCATCAGCAATCGCAGCGTCAAGAAAGCCGACCACCTGCACGGTAAAGTCGTCGTTAACCTCTTCTTTGAAGACTCCACCCGCACCCGCACCAGCTTTAACCTCGCCGCCAGCCGCCTCTCCG
>CAZGOM010000112.1:0-18642 GCA_964527265.1 uncultured Phycisphaeraceae bacterium
CAAAAAGCCATCCTCCCCGAAAATTGGAACAAGCTCTACGGCAATAAGACCATCCCCTCCTCCGAGCCCGGCCAACCCACCCTCGCCGAGCTTCTCGAAGGCCTGCAAAAAACCCACGACCTCATCATCCCCGCCGTAAAGTCCACCCCTGACTCATTTTACAGCGCACCATCCGCCGAACGCCTCAAGACCCGCTTCCCCACCCAAGGTGATTTCCTCGTCTTCCTGCTCACCGCACACGCACCCATCCACCTCGGCCAATTCTCCGCCTGGCGCCGCGCTCTGGGCTTCCCCAGCGTCTACGGCTAATTCACCCATCTTCAACAATCACAGGAACTTACAGCAATGTCCAACGCCTTCCTCCAAGCCATCATCTACGCCGCCTCCAAAAACATCGACTACGGCAAACGCCTCGTCGCCGACATCCCGCAAGAAAAAATGGCCTTCCAGCCCGCTCCCAAAACCAATCATCCAGCCTGGATTTTAAGCCATTTAAACCTCTACACCACCTGCATGCTCGGCATGGTCGAAGGCAAACCCTTCGAAGACCCCAAAGGCCACAAGTTCGGCATGACCAGCAAACCCGAACCCGATGCCTCGCTCTATCTCCCTAAATCCCAACTGGTTGCAGACTTTGAAAACGGCCACAACGCCGTCATCAACGCCCTCCGCGCCGCCGGCCCCGCCGTCCTCGAGCAGACCACCCCGCTCGAACGGTGGCAGAAACTCATGCCCCAGACCGGCATCGTTCTTAACTACTTGATGGTACTCCACATAGCCACTCACCTGGGCCAGCTCAGCGTCTGGCGTCGCGTCCAGGGAATGCCCAGCGTGTAATGACCACCGACGCGCTCAATCATCGCCGTAAACCCAAGGCATTCCTTGCCTTAGCGCCGGTGATTATTCTCATCAGCGCCCTGGTCATCTGGCTTTACCCGACCGCTGAAAAACCGCCGGAAATCCCGCCTCAAGCCTATGAAAAAGTGCGCGAAAACCTGCTGGATTTTTACCAAAACCAGCAGGTTTTCGCCGGTTTTCAACACGAATCCGAAGCTTTAGACAAAAAACAATTCCAGTCCACCAGACCCAGCGCCAAAACAAATTCCGTAACCTTTGACGTGGTAAGCATTAGCGAACGAAAAACCCGCCGCCGCATCGTTGTTGTCGTCCGCCCCAAATTCAACGGCGCACCCCCGCCCGATGGCATCGCAGAGCGCTCCATCACTCTGTATCGCACCACCTCCGGTGACTGGGAAATCCAACCCATCCTCCCCGACGGCGCTCCGCCCTTAAGCCAATAGGTCCAGCCAACCACACAAACCCCGATCCGACCCCACTTCCGCGATTTTGCTAGAATTTCCCTTCTTCTCCGCACTGTTTCCCTGAAAGCAACCATGATTTACTTCGACAACGCCGCCACCAGTTTCCCCAAAGCCCCCGGCGTCTCCGAGGCCATCACCAAGTTCCTCGCTGAATCCGCCGCAAATCCCGGCCGCGCCGGCCACAAAATGGCCATTGCCGCAGAACGCATGGTTGACGATGTCCGCCTCAAACTCGCCCGCTTCTTCGACGCAGACGACCACAAACGCATGGTCTTCGCCGTCAACACCACTGACGCCATCAACATCGGCTTAAAAGGCGTCCTGGGCGCGTTCATCGATGCCGGCCAGAAGCCCCACATCATCACCACGGTGATGGAACATAATTCCGTCAGCCGCCCCCTGGTCAGCATGGAAAGCGTCGGCGAAATCACCCTCACACGCTTATCCCCTGATGCTGAAGGGTTTATAGCGCCTGAGCAGTTCAAGGCCGCCATCCGGCCCGAAACCAAGCTCATCATCATGACCCACGCCAGCAACGTGCTGGGCACCATTCAGGACATCACCGCCATCGGCGCCATCGCCCGCGCGGCCAACATCCTTTTCATGGTCGATGCCGCCCAAACCGCAGGTGTCATCCCCATTTCCATCAAGAAGCAGAATATCGATCTTCTGGCCTTCCCTGGCCACAAATCACTGCTTGGCCCCACTGGCATCGGCGGCCTCTACGTCGGCACCCGCTGCCCCGCCCCCGCCCAAGCCACCCTCACCATCACCGACCCCGTCCCCGCCCCCCGTGCCAAAACAGGCAACCTCCGCCCCTGGCGCGAAGGTGGCACCGGCGGCAACTCCGCCACCACCACCATGCCCGCCTCCTTCCCCGAATATCTCGAAGGCGGCACCCCCAACACCATCGGCATCGTAGGTCTTGGCGCTGCAATAGATTACGTCAATTCCCAGGGCCTCGACAAGATCGCCAAGCACGAACGCCACATGGTCCAGGCCATCATCGACAAGCTTGCCGATGACCCCCGCTTCAAAGTCCACGGCACCCGCGACGCCTCCAAACGCGTCGGCACCGTCTCCATCAGCATCGAAGGCTTTGAACCCTCCGACCTGGCCTCCATTCTGGACGACAGCTTCGGCATCGCCGTCCGCCCCGGCCTCCACTGCTCCCCCTATATGCACAACCACCTGGGAACCTTTCCCTCAGGCACCCTGCGCATCAGCCCCGGCCCATTCAACACTGATGAACAGCTCGCCACCCTGCTGGATGCATTGGACCAGATCGCAAGCTGAACCACCGTCCGTTTCCTTTCGTACAATATCGAGATGTTCAAACCCGCCCGTGCCACTCTGGGGAGTTATGCCGCGTCAGAAAACGCGACGGCGGATAGCTCCACCCCCCAAACGCCATCTTCCCCTGCGGCCGTCTGGCCTTTGCGGATTGCATGGCTTTTTGTATGCCTCGCGGGGTTATCGGTCCTGGGTTTGGCGGCTTGGCTGGAACCCAACCCAGCCGGAACGGCCACACACCGGCAGCTTGGCCTTCCTCCCTGCGGATTGCTTGAAAAAACCGGAATTCCCTGCCCAAGTTGCGGTATGACCACCGCGTTTTCCTGGGCCGCGCATGGACGGCTTGACCGTGCTTTCATCGTCCAGCCGGCGGGCACAGTTCTAGCTGTTCTGACCGCATGCGCAGTGATCATCAGCGCTTATCTGGCACTTACCGGAAAAGACGTAAGCCGCATCCTGGATGACCGGTTGGTCATCCGCGGCCTGATCTTTCTTGGCGTCGTGGTGCTTTTAGGATGGGCCTATAAAATAGTTGCCGTCATTTACCACATCAGCTAACCCCACCCACCTTCCAACATGGCCCGATCCCCTATGAATCCAAGCTCCCGCAACCGTCTGATTCTCCGTGCTGCCGCGGCCTGCGCGCTTCTGGCTGCCGGCACATTCTCACTGCCGGGCTGCAACTGGGCCGGCTTTTTCGCCGATGTGACGGCGGGCGGCAGCGAAAAACCCGCCCCGGTCCCGCGTTTCCAAGGCCTTAAAGACAAGAAGATTGCCGTCGTCGTCGCCGCTGACGAGGCACTTTTGCGAACCTATCCCCAGGCTCCGCTGTCTGTGAATCAATCCGTCACCCGCGCGCTCAAAGGTGTGGTTCCCACTGCGACGGTGATGGATCCTCGAAAGGTGAATGACTTCCAGATCGATAATCCTTATTGGAACACGTTTAAGAATTCCGAGCTCATCAAACGCCTCGACGTCGACCGCATCGTCTACATCGATCTAATCGAATACACAACCCATGAACCGGGTAATGCCAATGTCTGGCGCGGATCGGTTGTGGCCAACGTACAAGTTATCGCCCGCGATGTTGAGAACCCTGACAACTACGTCTATACCGACACCGTCAAAGCCCTCTATCCCTCCGCCAGCAAAGTCGGTGTCATTAACTCAAATGACGCCACCATTCAGGCCGGGATGCTCAATGCCTTTTCCAGTTCCGTTGCTTACCGCTTTTCCGATCCGGAGAACGATTGAAAACCCAACTGCCTGTTAAAACGCTCTCACTGGCCCTCGCCGCATCCCTGCTTGTCGGCGGCCTTGTCACCCTTCCCGGGTGCGAGTTCTTTGGCTGGATTGCCCAGGCCATTGATCCACCGATCAAAAAGGTCTACGAGCTTAAGGAAGAACAGCCTGTCCTGGTCATCGTAGACGACCCCAATCAGCTCCTGGGCAGCCAGGACATTGCATCGGTTCTGGCCGTCCGCATCGGCTATGAAATCGAAGCCAATGTGGATGATGTTCCCGTCATTCCCCAGGACAAGCTCCAGGCTTACCGAGAGAAAGTCGAAAAAGCCGCAGCCGAGGCTCCTGTCCCGACCATGAGCGAGGGAAAGCTTGTCGAATACCGTCAAAAACGCATCAATGACGCTTTCCGCAAGGTGCCCCTCACCACCATCGGCCGTGAGCTTGGCGCCAAACAGGTCATCAGCGTTTACGTCGAATCCGCGGAGCTCAACCAGGACCCAAGCGCGCTCCGGCCGCGCCTGCTCACCCGCGTGAAAGTCGTAGACGTCGAAACCAACTCCCGCGTCTTCCCGCCGCTGGATATGCCTTCCAGCGACGATCCCATGCTCGCCAACCGCGGCTTTGCCATCACCTCCCAGTTCTTCAATAAATCCACCCAGGAAGAAAACCGCGGCGACCAGACCATGGCCATGCGCACGCTAGCCAAAACCGCCGGCGTCGACATCGCCAAACTCTTTTACGACCATGGCACACAGGAACCCGGCGAACGCTTCAAGACCGTCAACTAATCCATGAAAATCCTTCACCTTTTTGATCCCGCTAACGACCAGAACGGGCCCATGGCCCTGGCTTTGGCGGCAGCCAGCATCGGCCGGTTGCAGGGCATTCAAGAGGAGGCCTGGCTCTTTGGCTCATCCAAGCTAAAGCGGGACGCACAGACTGCGGGCTTGGTCAATGCACGATTTGTCAGCACCCCCATGGGCGATCCCATGCTGCTGGCGGGCCGGTTGCGCAAGCTGTTATTGAGCCAGCCGCACGACACACTCCTGGAATGCTGGTCTCCGAGGATGTTTCAAACGGCGCGCATTTTGGCGCCTCGCCTGGCGCGCATCCTCCGAGTCACCCGCCCTCCTTCGGCCAACGAGCAAAAACTCATCCGGGCCACACTCGCCGATGATACCACCCCTTCACTGGCACTGGCCATCAGCGCCACGCTTCGCCATCACCTCATCACACATGGAATAAATGCCTCACGCACTCTGACGATTCCCCCAGGCATTGATCTCTCCCTCCACCAACCCTCCCTTCGCAGCAAGATCCGCAAGTCATGGGGACTGGATCCCGACCATTCGACTGAGCAGGAAAAAATCATCGGCATCATCGGCGACCCTGCCCCCCTTGTTGACGCTTATCAAGGCATCATGGCCACAGGCCTCGCGGAAGTCTCCCTCACCTCCGGCACCACCATCGGCGCGGGTGCCTCGCATTCTGCACAAGCCAACTACATCTATTTTCGTGTCCTGATTCATCCCCATCAGCACCGCCTCTCCATTTCGTTTACTGCCGTGCAGCACTTCCGCGACCCCGGCACCATCATCCAGGATGCGAATATTGAAGCCCCCTGGCTCACTCTCCCGGGCTGCGACGCGGCGATTGCCGTCGGTCCCCATGCCTCTGGCCTGGGGCTTCTGCATGCCATGGCCGCAGGGGTGCCTATTGTGGCCGAAGCCACTCACGCTAATTGCGAAGCACTCGAAGACCAGCACAATGCCCTATTGAGCAAACCCGGCTGGCTTCAGGGCCTCTCACATAACCTGGTCAAACTCTCGCAGAATCCCGACCTTGCATGGCGCTTGAAGGAAAACGCCCGGCAGGACATTTACTCGACCTATTCCCGTTCAACTTACTGCACCCGCTTAAGCCGTCTTTATCATGCATTAATAGCAGGCACTCTCCCTGCCCAGGCTGAAATCACGCCGGATCTGGTTTCGACGCCTGCGGAAACTCCCGCGGAAGTTTGAGCCGTTTGCGCTCGGCATTGAAGTATCGGATCACGTTAAACTCTCCGCATGCAAAAGCCTCTGCGTTACTTCGACTGCTATGCCGGATACGGTCCTTTCAACAACAAAGATCCAGAAGCCCGCTGGTCGCTGAACCATCTGCTGGAAGACTTGGACTTGGCTTCCATTGATGGCGCGCTGGTTCATCACCACATGGCGCAATCCTATGATCCGATGTTTGTGAACCGCCGCATGATCGGGGAGCTCGCCCCTCACCGTGCTCGCCTTGTCCCTTGCTTTGCGGCGCTTCCTGACTGCGCCGGAGACTTTCCTTCACCCGGGGATTTTCTCAAAGAACTCAGAGACAACAACGTGCGTGCGGTGCGCATTGATCCAGAACGCTATGGCTTTCCAGCGATTGAATCCATCTGGGCGCCGCTGCGCGATGCTCTCCAAGGCGAGAAGATTCTCTGCATCATGCCTGTGACTTATGGCAGCGGGCAGGATTTCTCCAAGCTGGATGCGATCCTTTCCATCTTCAACCGCGGGCCGTGCGTCATCGTCAATCAGGGTTGGACGCAGTTCCATGCTGTGTCCGCTCTCATGACCCGCCATACCCACTTGCATCTGGAGTTCAGCCACTTTCAGGCCAATCGCGCTCCGGAGGTCTTCGCGGCGAAATTCGGCGCCGATCGCCTTCTTTTCGGCACAGGCCTCCCCCACCGCGCGCCGGGCGCGGCACGTGGCTTTTTTGATTACTCCCTGCTTGCCGACGCCGACGTGCAGAAAATCACCCATGGCAATCTCGCGCGTCTCCTGGGCTTTTCCCCCGCTCCCGCCCCGGCCTCGACCCACGATGACGCTATTACCCGTGCCGTGAAACTCGGGCAACCGATCCCCTGCCCCGTCTGGGATGCCCACTGCCATATGGGTCATGATGGCGTCACCTCTTTCTCGAGCAACATCGTGGTCCATCATGGGGATGCCGCGGGGATGATCCAACTCAAAGACAAAGTCGGCATCAACAAAACCGCCATCATGTCCTGGTCGGGCCCGCTCTCCATGGACACCGACCACGGCAATCAGACCGTTGCCCACGCGGTTGCCCGCCATCCGGATCGTTTCATCGGGCTCTCAACCATCAACCCTGATTACGACTCCCCGGAGAAGATCCAGGAAATCATCCGCCATTACCACTTGAAGCTGCGCTTTCCCGGCCTTAAGACTTTCACCCCCTGCCAAAGTCTCGACTACAACGACCCGCTCTTCCACGAGTGGCTGCAGTTTGGGAATGATCATCGCCTCTATATGGTCTTCGACCCCAAGAACGGCATCGACTCCACCGATGTCGCGCATGACTTGGCCACGCGCTACCCCAATCTCTCGCTTCATCTGGACCACTGCGGCCAGTCCTGGCCATACGCCCGCTGGGCCGTTGGAATAATCAAAAAATACCCCAACATCCATGCGCAATTGAATTTCACCATGGTGACCAATGGCGTCATCGAATATCTCGCACGCGAGATCGGTGCAGAGCGCATGCTCTTCGGCACCGATGCCCCCATGCGCGACCCGCGCCCGCAAGCCACATGGGTTGCTTTCACGCGCCTTAGCGAAGCGCAAAAACGCATGATCTATGCCGGAAATTTCCAGCGTGATCTGGCCCGGGCATACCCTCGGTAAGTCAGATCAAGTGGCCATCAAGCACCTTCTGTCTTAAGCCTTACTTGACCTTCACCACTTCAATTTCATTCATCATGCGCCCTTCACCCACCTTGCTGGATCCGCCGATCACCAGCAACTGATCACCGTTGGAAACCATCCGCCCCACGATGCGCGGCTCGCTCTTGCCCACCTTCTCCCACGCATCACCCTTGGCATTGAGCTTGAGCATTGATCCATCGGCCATGTTCATGTAAAGCGCGCCGTCCATCGTAGCCGCCGAAGGGGCGAAACCATTGCGGTCGCCATCCGGAAAGCCCGGCCCATGCGTCCAGGAATCCGTCTTGGGGTCGTAGACCTCCGTGAGTTGAATCCGCTTGGCTTCCTGGTCAAGCCCCCCCATGATGTAGAGCTTTCCATCCAGCACGCCAGCGATAAACGCACGACGGATAAAAGGCTGTTTGACGCTCTTCCAGCCTTCGCTGACTTTCTCCAGATCCAGCACGACCATATCAGTGGGCCAGGTTGGCTTGGCCTGGCCGCCAAGCTGGGTCCATCCGCCAATCACATACAACTTACTGCCGATGATCGCCACATCATGCGAAGAGCGCGGCACCGGCAGCGGAGGAAGGGCCTCCCATTTCTTCGTCGCCGGATCGTAGCTGGCCGCATCCGCCAATGAATAGTTGTCGCTTTTTTCACCCGCCTTGTTCTTAGGCTGCATCCCGCCGACACGGTAAATCTTTCTCTTGTATCCGACGAGATTCATGCCCTGAAGCACCGGACCACTGGGAAGCTCTTCCCATGTCTTGCCGTCCGTCAGGTTTAAGCGGTTGAACTTGTCAGACACACCCGTGGCCGAGTAAGTGTGCGTCTTACCAAGGTGGCCGCCATAGACATACAGCCAACCGCCGTCCGAAACCGCTCCAAAACTGGAAAGGCCTTCCGGCATGGCGGCGTAGGTTGCGGGTAATGCCTTGTACAAGACATCACGCGGGGCAATCCGCACCACGTTGTCGCTCGTCACGATAAAGGTCAATGCTTTAGAGGGGTCGACCTTGCTGGACACCTGCGCCAGCACCTGACGCAGCACTTCTCCCGCTGGGACGTTCTGCAATTCCAACTTCACGGGAGTCGCTCTATCAATCCCCACCGCTTCGATCTCAGCCCAGTCAGCGCGGATATTGCTCGATGAAATGCGGCGGAGGTAGTTCAGGACCGTGTTGAACCGAAAATCTTCAAAATCGACGGTTTCCAGAACTTCGTCAAGACCTCCCAGCGGAGGTGTCACACGCGTGGGGGCAGGTATGCGTGATTTGGCTACAGCAGCCTTCTCTACAGATGCAATCCCGGCTCCCGTCGCCACAACGCCCGCCAACAGCAATGCACACGTCCATTGATAAGTTCCAGTCATGACCATGACTCCTTTTGACTCTCGACTGATATTCTTCGCCATGCACCCGCATCGCTCGAATAAGAACAGGCGCTTCCAGGTGAAAGCGCCTGTTCTTTAAAAAAGATACTCAAACCATCCGCTGCTTACTTGGCAGCCGCGGCCTTGGTTTCCGCCAACTGGGGCAGAATCTTCGCATCGGCATACTTTTCAGGGTCAGCGTTCCACTTCTTAAGCGCAGCCTTGTCGAACAAGTAGATCGTCTTGCCCTTGTATTCCACCGAGACGTCTTTGGAGGAAATCACGGATTCCTTGTTGACCGGGCAGTACATCTGCTCAATTTTGCGTGCGGGAATCTCCACGCCTGCGAGTTGCGGCAGGATCTTCACATTCGCGTAGTTGTCGGGGTCTTTTTCAAACTTAGCCACGCACTTGTCGCAGCACAGGGCGACTTTCTTGCCCTTGTACTCGACCACTGTCGAATCCTTGTCAATCTCCGTGCCGGTCATGACCGGGCAGAATTCCTGCTTTTTATCGGCCTTATCAGCAGTGGCGGCTTCCGTGAAGGGCTTGGAGATATCGACCACGTCAATGGTGTTGCGGTTGACGCCCTTGCCTGAGGAACCACCCACCACCAGGAGCTGGGTCTTGCCGTTTGGCACCATACGGGCGACGATGCGGCCCGGGGTGGTGCCGACTTTTTCCCATTTCTTGCCGGCGTCATCGAGCTTGTAAGTCGAGCCATCGGCGACGTTCATGTAAAGCTTGCCGTCGAGCACACATGCCGCGCATGAGAAGCCGTTGTTGCCGGTACCGGGAATTTCAGGGCCCAGGGTCCACATGTTGGTGGCCGGGTCGTAAATCTGCACTTCCTGCTCGGTGTCGCCTTCCATGGATAAGCCGCCCAGGGCATAGAGCTTGCCGTTGAACGCGGTGACCATAAATGCGCGGCGCTGGAACGGCTGGGCCAGGGGCTTCCAGTTCGGGCTGGCTTCGGCCACATCCATCACCAGCATTTCCTTGGGCCACGTGTTCTTGTTGCCCTTGCCCAGCATGTTCCAGCCACCCATCACATAAACCTTGCTGCCGATGAAGGCAACATCGTGTGACGAGCGCGGCTCAGGCAGCGCGGGCAGATTTTCCCACTGCTTGGTCGCAGGGTTGTAGCGCGCCACATCGGCGATGGAAACCAGATCCTGCTTGTCACCAGGCTTGTTCTTGGGCTGCATGCCGCCGACGCGGTAAATCTTCCCATCATAAGCAGCGAGGTTCATCCCCTGCACGCCGGGCCCACCAGGGAGATTTTCCCAAGTCTTGCCGTCGGCCAGGCTCAGGCGATTAAAAGAACCTGAAGCGGTTTCATTGTTGTAGTCATGGCGCGTGCCCTTGTGGCCGCCATAGACGTAGAGCCAGCCGCCATCAGCCACGGCGCCGAAGCTGGATACTGTTTCGGGAATATTGGCGTATTCCGCCGGAAGCGCACCGGCAACCGCTGATGACGCGGCGGCCTGGGCGTCCGCCGCCATCACGCTCTGCGCAGAGACCGCCATCGCCAATGCCAACACGCCGCATGCCAACAACTTCGCTCCAAACCGTTTGACAGACTTCATCGACAACTGCCTTTCATGTTTCTTCCTGGATTCCCAAATAAGGGACCCACAGAAGAATTTGCTTTTCTGAAACTCAACGCATTTACGCAGGCTTACGTATTGAAGAATCAAGATTCTGGGGATTACTTGGCCGAGCCGACATCCACCACAAGGGTGGGGTAGCGGCGGAATTCATCGTATTTCTTGCCGTCCAGTTCACCACCCTGGGGCACCACGGTGCGGGCCCAGGCGCCGTAGCGGCCGGTCTCGGTGAAGACGGGTGTTTCGCCGTTCTCGTCGGTGACGACTTTCTTGGCCCCTTCAGTGCCGGGAAGGATGACGGTGACGTCGTTCTTGGCAGAGGGCTTGCCGTCAACCAGAAGCTTGAACTTCACCGCGCCCGGCTTGCCGATGGGCACCAGCTCAACGGGGGCCTTTTCGCCCACCGTCGCCTTGGGGTCAAACGCGTCGCCGATGATCGTTTTGGGGAAGTAAGTAAAGCGATAAGGTTTGCTGTCGCCGCGCTGACGCACGCCCAGGGGAAGCGTGCCGTACACGATGCGCTGGCCGGAACCGGTCAGAGCCAGTTCATAAAAGTTTTCCTGCGCCTTGCCCAGGGCGATTTCCGCATCCTTGCCGTCGGCGTCCCGCAGGGTCAGCTTCGTGCCCGAGACCGTCGTAGCCTTCACGTCCTTGTCCACGTCAAGGTCTTCAGACATGATCACCTTGGCCGCGGCATCACCCTTTTCAGGCACCACGAACACAAAGTGAGCCATAGCCTGCGAACCGGCAACCAGCAACATTGCACCCGCAACCATCAGCTTCAATCGATTCATCGAAACACTTCCTTTGAAATAGGGACTTCATTTATTCAGCACATGCCATCCATGCCGCGCATGTGGCTTTTCCATACGACAGTCAAGGCTGACAAAGTTTGGGAACCTCCGGAAAGCACTTGTCTTTGGCCTTGTTGACTAGCTTCATTCCATCCTTTGATTGAATGGAAATCCATTGGTCGGGCTTTTGGGAATCAGCCACCAGCAACCCTTCCGGCCTCTCTTCTTGAATCAGCGTGATCAACATGGACACAGGCTGATCTTTGGCCTTGGTCTCCTGCAAATCCTTCACAACCGCAGGGTCATACATCTCAAGCCAACCGATGAAGCGCTCATCTTTTTGCTGGCAGCTCGTGCAGGAGTACACATAGGCGCGCACACCGGTTTCTTTTCCGCCCGGCGCTTTTATCGGCACGATCTGCCCGCCCGGTGCGCTGAAAAGCCCCCCACTTTCCGTGTCGTAGTAGTACGTTCCGCCAGCTACCCGCGAGTCGGCTTGCGCCTTGTACTTCACGCCAAGCCAGATTCCCAAACCTGCCAGGATCGCAACTGACACCCAGATCCTGGACTTGTGCCAAAGCGCCCCGATACCTTCGCTGAAGCTAACACTACCCATGGCTTAACCAAACCTTCCGCGAATCTTCATTACGTGAAAAATCGACGCCTGTCCCGGCCCGAATTGCGGGCCGGGACAGATTGACCCAAACCACGTGCTTATTGACCTGTAAAGTCGGTATCCGTTGCGGATTTAGCCTTGTTGGCCCAATACCGCATATCCATCAATTCTTCAGAGCCCATGCCCTTCACATGCCCATCGATGAAGCTCACGTTGACCGCATCACCAAACCAGCTCGAAGGCGTTCCGTTCGCGGCAGTCACGTCGTACGCCATCGGCTCTGCCGAGTAGCGCGGACCGGCCTTCCAGAATTGCGTCGCAGCCGGATAAACCCCGGTGGTCACATCAGGACGGGAAAAGAAAGGAGGACGCACGTAGAAGGTGCCTTCATAGGCCTTGCCGTTAGGCGCGCCTTTGCCATCCAACAGGGTTGCCGTCACCGAATTCATCCCCTTGGCCTCGGAAAAGACGATCAGGTCACTGGGCTTGCGTACTTCGTCGATCCGAAATACCGCATGCAGCCCCTTGTTGGGCTGGCCACCGTAAAAACCGCCAAAGCCCGATGTTGGGCTGGTGTAGCCGCCGTGCCCACCTACATAGAAGCTGTTAAGGCCATAAGCCGGCGCCACCGATACGTTATAAAACCCAGGGCTCAGCGCAGGATCAAGTTCCTGCCCAGGCGTGACAACCAGCGGCTGCGAGCGGTGGATGTGCATGAACTTCCACATCTCCGAGACGTAAGGGCCAAGGCGATAGGGATAGCGAGCAGATTCCTGGGAGTTTTCCAGCACTGTGCCCGAATCCAGACGCGCCTGGGTGGCCGGGACGCCCGTCGACTCATACGCAAAACCCCAGAGCACCGCCCCCTTGTAATCATTCTGATAAACGCTGTAACCGACCATCATCTGACGCAGGCCCGTCTGGACCGTCAGGTTCTTCGCATTAGTGCGCGCCTTACCCAGCGCAGGCAGCAAAATGCCGATCAGCAGCGCGATGATCGAAATCACCACCAGTAATTCAATCAGGGTAAATCCGCCCGCAACGCGGCAAAACGAATGCTTCCGATGTAGAATCTTCATACGAACAATCCTTGAAAAAGGGTTGATTCGACACGCGGCGGTCGGAGCACTCGCAAAGTTATTCCGGCCGTCGCTTTTTTTATTGCTCCCATTTCCGCAAATGAGAGTCAGTCGCAATGACAGGAGCGCAATATATGGCCACTGAGACTCAATGTCAATTAAAATGGGCGCGCTTCAGTGGGAAACCCCAGCAATTCACCCCATAAAAAAAGCCGAACTTCTTCAAGTTCGGCTTTGTCCTGGTCTTATGGCAATCAATACTTCATACCCCGGTCCCATTCCCGCGACAGGCTGGTGTATTCCTCCAGCATCGGCTTCCAGCGCGCCGGGGCATTGGCCACAAACTTCTTGCCCTGCTCAGGCATGGGCCAGGGAGCCGTGAGCTTTTCGCTCTTGGCGCGAAAGCCCACGGCACACGAATAACGGTTTTCAGTGCCGTTATGGGCAAACACGCCGTGATAGGTCCTCGCGGCAAAAACAATCAGGTCACCCGGATCCGTATAGAGCGGAATCATCCCGGGAACATCAAAATTCGCGTACCCGGCCTTGGTCGGGTCGCCCTTGCGGTAAAACGACTTGCGTCCTTCGGTCAACTCAAACCCTTCAGGACCGGGCCAATCCTTCAGATGCGAATCCTCGATCAACCCCAGGCCGCCGCGTGAAGGGTGCGTGCCGTTGAGATAGAACCAAAACCCCGAAGGCCATTCGCCGCTGTTGAGCACTTGGTTGGATTGAGTGGTGTTTTCCTGACGCGCCACCCAGTCGGTGTGCCATGCGCCAAACCCGGCGCCAGGGGACTTTAAAATAGCAGCCGAGCGGTTGAGCGTGACATCCCGCGTCCCCAGGATGCTGTAAAAAAGCTCCATGTACGGCTGGTAATCAAAGAACCTCTGCATCGGTTCAGAGACTTCGACAAAAGTCGTGTGAAAGCGCGTCTCTCCGGGCCGCAGATCATTCGTCGGATTCATGATTTGATCAATGGAACGCTTGAGATCCAACACCCAGTCGCCGGGAATGAACCCCTTCACCACGGCAAACCCATGTTTCTCATTGCACGCCAAAATTTCGTCGTGCTGATAAGGCTTGAATTCGTACTTGTAGGAAAGCTTGGGTTTTTCAGGCAATGGAAGCGTTGAAATGGCTGCTGTCATAAAATTCACCTTTCACGGGTTTCATATTGAAATCTGATCTATCACTGAAATGGGATTCCGGACGCATCAATACTTCTTCACGTCCCATGTGCGCGCAAGGCCCGTGTATTCTTCCAATAGAGGCTGCCAGCGCGCCGGTGCACCTGCGATGAATTTCCGCGCGCTCTCAGGCAGCGCCCACGGCGCTTTGAGCTTCGCGCTCTTGGGACGAAAGCCCACGGCACAAGAATGGCGGGGTTCAGTCCCATTGTGAGTGAACACCCCGTGGTAAGTCCTGGCAGCGAAAATAATCAAGTCGCCCGGATCGGTGTAAAGCGGGAGGAGCCCGGGGACGTCATAGTCGCAATACCCGGCTTTGTTGGGGTCGCCCTTTTTGTAGAAAGTTTTGCGGTCGGGCGTGAGTTCAAAGCCTTCGGGACCGGGCCACGAAAGCTCATGGGAGTCTTCAATCAGTGCCAGCCCGCCGCGAGAGGGGTGCGTGCCGTTCAAATAAAACCAGAAGCCGGAGGGCCATTCGCCGGAGTTAAGCAGATCGTCCACCAGTTTCACTTCCGGCACGGGCGGACGCCAATCGGTGTGCCACATGCCAAAGGGTGTCTGGGGCGCTTTCAGGATCGCTGCAGAACGATTGAGCGTCATGTCCGCGGTGCCGAGCATGGCTTCAAACAGGTGCATGTAAGGCTTGTAATCCATGAGGCGCTGCAATGGCTCAGAAACTTCCACAAAGGAGGAGGCGACGCGGGTTTCCGCGGGGCGCAGGTCGCCTTTGGGGTTCAGGGTTTCATCGATCGAACGCTTCATATCCACGACCCAGTCGCCCGGGAGGAAGCCTTTGACGACGGCGAAGCCGTGCTTTTCGTTGCAGCGAATGATTTCATCGGTTTCAAAGGGTTTGAATTCGTAGCGGTAGGAGAGTTTGGGCTTCTCGGGGAGTTGAGCTGTCGTTGGCATGGCTGTCCTTGCGGAGGTGTTGAAATGGCTCTGAGCAAATCCGGATGATTTGCGATATGCGATTATTATGACGTTAAAATATCTGCATAAAATCCATAAATAAATCAAAAACCTTTCTAAAACCATTGCTAATGGATAACATGATGCGTCATGCAAATATGGGGCGGTCAATCAAGGCACTTGGCGAACCATTATTTCAGGCGGCCACCGGGTTATCCGCTTTGGACGTTCTGGGCGATCCGGGATGGCGGCTCGTCTTTGTTGCGGGAAGGCAAGCGGATTGATTGCCTTGCGCGCCGTAATTTCCTCCTGCCGCCTAAGCATCCTTATGAGGTCACGCACGGATTAAACAATCAACCGTGGCTTGAGACCTACGTGCTTTTTGATCCCCCTCCCGATTGGATAGGCCTCTTGGACTGGCCTGCTCTTCCCCATGGGGTTCGCATGCTGGATTTATCTGCCGATGAAGCCGCATGGGCTGAATATGACAGCGCGCTGGAAACTCTCGCCACCACCCTCCTGATGCCTCCGGAGACTGGTTTTCCTTATCGAAAGAATGCTTTTGAGCGTGTTTTGCTGCTGGCCAACCTCCACAACCCCGCCGGAGGGGCGCTCAAGCGCGATCAGCGCGTGCGCGACGTGGTGCGGCACATTGCCGAGAACCTGAATAAGCCAATGGATGTGCAGACGCTGGCCCGCCTGGCGCATCTCTCGGAGGTGCGGTTCGCGCAGCTTTTCAAGCAGGAAATCGGCGTGCCGGTGATGCAGTTCGTCGAGGCGCAACGCATCTCACAGGCGCGTGAACTGCTGGTCACCACCAATCTTCCCATCAAGCGGATCGCGAGCCTGACGGGGTTTGAAAACCCGTTTCACTTCTCCACGCGCTTCAAGCGGCGCACGGGGCAGACACCGCGTCAGTACCGTCTGACACCACAAACGGCCAAGTGATGCGCATGCGGGTATCTTGATTGAAAGACCGCGCCGTCATGCTTCCCGCGCCGTGTTCAGGCCGAATGGTTCGCTCAGTTGGAGAACATCCCATGGAACAGATCAAAACCATGTCGGTTTTGAATTTCGGCTCGCTCAATATCGACCACGTCTATCGCATCGCCAGCATTGTCCGGCCCGGCGAAACGGCGGCCACGGATTCCTATCAGGTCTTTGCCGGCGGCAAGGGCGCCAACCAATCCGCCGCGCTGGCCAAGGCGGAAGCGATGGTCACCCATGCGGGCCGTCTTGGCGCCGACGGCCGGTGGCTGGCGGAAAAACTCTATCGTGCGGGCGTGCTTACGCGGCACATCGAAATCGACGATCACCAGCCTTCGGGACATGCGGTCATTCAGGTGGATGCGCAGGGCCAGAATGCGATCTTTCTTTTTGCCGGAACCAACCGGCAGATCACCGACGCGCAGATCTCCCGCGTGCTGGATGATTGCGAGCCGGGCACCGTCGTGCTGCTTCAAAACGAAATCAACGGGGTGGGAAAAATCATTGATGAGGCGCATCGCCGTGGGTTGTGGGTCACCTTCAACCCCGCCCCCTTCACGCCGGAAGTCCTCGCCTACCCGCTTGAAAAAGTGGATCTGCTTATTGTGAACCAGACAGAAGCGCAAGGCTTGGCGGGCTTGGCAGATCCCACGGACGACCTGGCCACGCTCAAGGCGCTGGCGGGGAAGTTCCCGCTTGCCGAGATCATTATGACCCTGGGCTCAGGCGGATCCTACTACCTGCGCGGCAACCGGCCCATTCCGATGCCCGTCGGCCTGGATGCAGACGACACGCCCATTTCCGTCAACACCCGGCCAAACACCCCGGCGCACTTTGACGCCAAGAGCGACAAAGGCATGGACCTCGGAGTGCTTCTTGTGGAACGCCAAGTCATCACCCCGCGGCAACTGATGGCCGCGATCATCACCCAGGCCAAAGCGCAACCCCTGCTGGCCCTTGAAGATGTCGTATGGAAAATGGGCCTGGCGACCCACCAGGTGGTTTCCCAGGCTACGGCTGCGCAACGCGGGCTGGATCACTACGACCTGACCCAACCGATTCACATCCCGGCATCCCAGGTGGATGTGGTGGACACCACTGCGGCTGGGGACACGCTGATCGGCTATTTCCTGGCATTCAAGCTGGAAGGCAAACCGATTGAAGACTCCCTGCGGTTGGCGACAACAGCGGCAGGAATCTGCTGCTCGCGCGCAGGCGCGATGGACGCCATTCCCACGCGTGCCGAGGTCCTTGAGGCTTGATGGATCACAAGCCGCGAAGGATTATTTGTTTTTCGTGAACGCCATGACGCGGACAGGGGCTTCGATCGCTTTATTGGGGAAAACGACCAGCGGTTCAGTGATGACGACGAGCGTCACCGGCGCACCCACCGCCGCCTGAGTAAGCGTGCCTGAGAGCCCTTGGTATTCCGGATAAGAATCTTCGATCACGATTCCGGCTTTGGGATAGGTGATGCGAAGGGAATCAAAGCGACCCAGGGCAACATTCTTGGCGCCGGCCTTGTAGGGAAAGTTGTTTGGGGTGCCCAGGCGCATGAGTTCAATCTTGGGGGCTTCGCCATCGATGAGTTTGTAGGTGGTGCGATTACCGGCACGCAAAGGGTCTTCCAATTTCCGGAGCGGGGTGATGGTGGTCTGAATGCGAATGGAATTGCCGGGGATGAGCTGGAAGTATGAGAGGTTGATGGCTTTGGTGTCGGGACTCCAGAGTCCGATGCCGGTTTCGAGTTTAATTGAGCCGTAGTTGCCCCCCTGCTCGGCAAATTGGCCGTCGACACCAGTGGGTTCATTGCAAAGGGACTGAATGACATTGACGCCATCGAAGGTGACACGCGTGAGGCCGCCCTGAACAGGCGCAAGAGCTGCCTGAAGCTTGTCCTGATTCAGAATCAGAAGCGGCCCGCCGTACCACGCGGCGAAACCGAAATGGTAGCTGCGGCCGGAACCCCATTCCTTGATGGCGGCGCCGCGAAGGTTTTGCAGAAGGTCGCGTGCATCGTCGTAAGGGTCATACGGGAAGTCTGAACGCACTAGACGTCCATCCTTCTCAACCAGGGGCCCGGCACGCCAGAGGCGGGCAGCCTCAAGACTGGCGCGCGCCTCCTTGACGCGGGAGATGTAGGGATTGGGCTTTGATTGCGCCAGTTTTAGGGCTTCATCCAGGATGTTGTAGAGCTTCGCCTCAACCTCGGGGGTGAGGAAGGTTTTATTTGCGTCGGAAAACTCGCTGACGACGATGGGCTGGGGCTTGATGACGCTTTCGTCCAGGGCGTTGATGTAGTCGACCATGCGGGGGGCGGCTGGGCCGTAGTAGCCTTCGCAGAACTCGCGGATGACGGCGTCAACGTTCAGGTCGGGATTCCAGATGAGCTTGGACCAGACCCAGTTTTTCATCACCACCATATCGCTGCCGGGGCTGACATAGTTGCCCTGGATGTAGAGGCCGGTGACGCCCATCTTGCGGTAGGCCTTAATGTTCTGGGCCATGGCGTGGGTGT
>CAZGOM010000113.1:0-5570 GCA_964527265.1 uncultured Phycisphaeraceae bacterium
TTTCGCCGCGCCAGAGGTTGGAATAGGTGATGGCGGCTTTGGAGCCGGTGTCACGTATGGCTTTCTTCATACGGAGGAAATAGTCCTCGTCGAGCTTGCGGAGGAACTTGGCGCGCGCGGCGAGGGCCGGGTCGCCTTTGGGGGCGTAGAGGTCGCCGGGTTCAAGGATCCCTAGGGCGGCGGCGAAGGTCTGCCAACGGTCCTGGAGTTTCTTGTCCCAATAAGCGGGAAATTTATTGCCGCAGATGACGGCATATTCGACGGAGGATTCGTTGACGATTTCGAGGGTGAGAACTTGTGGATCAGCGGCGTAGGCGATCTTGGTGTAAGGGTTGACATGGGTGAGAAAAGTGCGGACGAACTCCTCATTCAAGGCGGCGGCGCGCTCGTCAATGGTGGGGAGTGACTTGCGGACGTCGATGGCTTTTTTCCAGTCCCAGGAATTAAGCTCCTTCATGGCGGCGGACCAGGCATCGCGGTCGGTGTTGTCGGTTTTAAGGATATCGACGTCGCCCGGGAGGTACTGGCGGGACTGGTGGGCGGACATGGCAAGATAGATGCCGTTTTTCTTGAGTTGGGCGTTGAGGTAGTCGAAGCGGTCCCAGGCATCGGGGTTCTGGTCGCGGCTGTTGTCTTTGTAATTGGCGAGGGCAACGAGGTTTGATTTGCGGGTCCAGTCCTGGCTGGGGCGCAGGAGATGATGGGGGCGGACAAGATTGACCTGGAGACCGGCAAGAGTGGCGGCAATGCCGTCGGAGGTGGCGTGGTCGGGGTAGACGGCGGCCATGTTGACGCCCCAGAAGCGGACTTGAGAGCCGGATGCGTCGACGATCTGGCGGTCTTTGATGGTGAGGGGGGCGGTGTCGGCGGCGTTGGCAGGCGTGGGGGATGAAAACGCGGTGAAGGACCCGAAGGCCAGGGAGGCGGAGAGGAGGAGAAGGGCAGGAATGGAGGAGCGTTTTTTCATTGGGGCGGGCCTGTTACGGGGAGTCGCATGGGGGCAGAGGGAGACGCGGGCTATGGAAGTTTAGACAGGCAACAGCGAGGGTGGTTCTTGATGTGGTGAAATATTCATCTAGTTTAATGAGATTGAAAGCACGAAGGCTGGGGTGAGGATGAAGGGCCTTCGTTGGCGGAGATTTTGAATGGCGTCAAAAAGGCTGGCTTCAGGGCTTAGGGCACAACGCGGTCGATGTTATTGATCCACCAGTTATTGATGCCTGTGGTGCCGAGATTGTAGGGGACTTCGCGGCGGAAATCTGCATCGCCGCCGAGGCGGAGGGAGGCGAAGCCGTCTTTGTGGTAGGGGCGTCCGACGCCGATGCGGGGGTTATCGGCGGTCATGCCGCGGCCGTTATCGGTGTCGGCTTTGTAGCCGGTGTAGACGAAATTGCTGATTCGCTGGAAGTAGTCGGAGCCCCAGTCTGCTGGCGGGGCGCTCAGGGAGGCTTTTTTATACTGGCTGGAAGCGGTGGCGCCGGGTTGAGTGCGGGAAGGGCAGCCGAATACATCGGGGTTGCCGATGTATTCTCCAGAGAGAAGAAGGCCTTCGCCCTGATAGACGCCTGACTTGCGGATCATTTCGCCGGAGCCCGAGGCGTTTTGGGTCCAGGTGCGCTGTTTCCAGTTGTTCATGTAGAGGGCATAGCCGATGCCGATCTGCTTGAGATTGTTGAGGCAGCGGGCACGGTTTGCGGTTTCACGCGCTTGATTGACGGCGGGGAGGAGGAGTGCGATCAAGGTGGTGATGATCGACACGACGACGAGCAGTTCGATGATGGTGAACGCTTTGCGGGCGGGATTGCGGGTTGAGTTGAACTGGGACATGGCCCACTCCGTTTCTGCGCCTCGTGGCGCTCAAAGATCAACCGGAATCAGGAACCTGCGGTTCTCTTATTCCTCGCCGGCCATGTGGAGCTTTGGGAGGCGCCTTAGGCCGTGAGCTGGCCGCACGATTTTTGCCTTTGGGCAGTGCGGGCCAAGATTCACAAATGAGGAGTTGGAGGAACCGCTCTTACTGGACTTATTAGAGTGTAGTGGGGAGTGGTCGTTGGGACAAGGGATTTTGCTTAATAATTAAGCAAAATGTGGTTGAAAGTGGAACGAAAATGGGTGATATGCCTGTTTAAGCGGCAAAAAAGGGTGGTTCGGGGGATAAAAACGAGGGTGTCTATACGTCTCTTAATTGTTGTGTTAATGGTGTTTATGTTCGTTTGTCGAGAATAATCACAAGTGTGTGGGGGGATGAGGAAGGGGCTTGAAGGCGTGGCTGTTGGTCGAAGGTGATGGCCACGGTGAAATGAGGATGGACGGATGCTCAGGACATAAAAAGACACGGGCTGGCAAGATGCCAACCCGTGTTGATTGATCAGGCTTCATTGACCAGCTCAGGCGTCGGTGACGCAGCCGGTGGAGGCGTTGGTGGTGGTCTTGATGAACTTGTAGAGGGTGCCGGAAGTGACGCGGTACGGGGGCGCCTTCCAGAGGGATTTACGCTTGGCCATTTCCTCGTCTGAGACGTGGACGGTGATTTCGCGGGTCACGGCGCTGAGGGTGATTTTGTCGCCGTCTTTGACGAGGGCGATGGGGCCGCCTTCCTGTGCTTCGGGGCAGACGTGGCCGACGAGGAAGCCGTGCGAGCCGCCGGAGAAGCGGCCGTCGGTGATGAGTGCGACTTCCTTGCCGAGGCCTGCGCCCATGACGGCGCTGGTGCAGGTGAGCATTTCCGGCATGCCGGGGCCGCCCTTGGGGCCTTCATAGCGGATGACGATGACCTGGCCTTTTTTGATTTCGCCGCGCTCGAAGGCGGCGAGCATGGCTTCTTCCTGGTCGAAGACCTTGGCGACGCCGGTGAAGGCGAGGCCTTCCTTGCCGGTGATCTTGGCGACGGAGCCTTCGGGGGCGAGGTTGCCGTAGAGGATCTGGATGTGGCCGGAGGCCTTGAGGGGTTTGTCGAGGGGCATGACGACGTCCTGGCCGGGCTTGAGGCTGGGGACGTTCTTTAAGTTCTCGGCGATGGTGAAGCCGGTGCAGGTCATGCAGGAGCCGTCGATGTAGCCTTCTTCGAGGAGGTATTTCATGACGGCGGGGACGCCGCCGACCTTGTGGAGGTCGTCGAAGACGTACTTGCCGGAGGGCTTGAGATCGGCGAGGAAGGGGGTTTTGTCGGAGAGTTTCTGGATGTCGTTGATGTCGAGGGGGACGCCGGCGGCGCGGGCGATGGCCAGGAGGTGGAGGACCATGTTGGTGGAGCCACCGAGGGCGATGCCGACGATGATGCCGTTTTCAAAGGCGGCGCGGGTCATGATGTCACGGGGCTTCAAGTCGAGTTCGAGGAGCTTGCGGATGGCCGCGCCGGCGCGGAGGCATTCGTCGACCTTTTCCTGGTCTTCAGCGGGGCTGGAGGAGGAGAAGGGGAGGCTCATGCCCATGGCTTCGATGACGCTGGCCATGGTGTTTGCGGTGTACATGCCGCCGCAGGCGCCGGCGCCGGGGATGGAACATTTGATGATTTCGGCGCGTTCGGGCTCGGTGATTTTGTTGGTGACGAATTCGCCGTAGGCCTGGAAGGCGGAGACGATGTCGCGGGGCTGTTCCTTGCCGCCGAACTTGGTGCAGCCGGGCTTGATGGTGCCGCCGTAGATCATGAAGCCGGGGCGGTTAAGCCGTGCGAGGGCGATCATGCAGCCGGGCATATTTTTGTCGCAGCCGGGGATGGTGATGAGGGCGTCGTACCACTGTGCGCCCATGACGGTTTCGATGGAGTCGGCGATGATTTCGCGGGACTGGAGGGAGAAGGACATGCCGTCGGTGCCCATGGAGAGGCCATCGGAGACGCCGATGGTGTTGAAGCGCATGGGGACGAGGTCGGATTTCTTGACGCCGGTTTTGACGTAGTCGGCGAGGGTGTTCAAGTGCATGTTGCAGGTATTGCCTTCGAACCAGTTGGCGACGATGCCGATCTGGGCCTTTTGCATGTCTGCTTCGGTGAGGCCTGTGCCGTAGAGCATGGCCTGAGAGGCGCCCTGGCTCTTGGGCTGGGTGACGCGGGAGGAGAATTTGTTGAGTTGGGGCATGGGGTAGAACCTTCTGTTAATCGTGCGTATGGAGCCCAATAGTTTACACAGGGAGGGCAAAGGCGTCCCGAGTCCCGGGTCCAGCGTCCAGCGTCCAGCGTCCAGCGTCCAGCGTCCAGCGTCCAGCGTCCAATCAAGCAAGCAAGAAAGCAAGAAAGCAAGAAAGCCCGGAGTGTGAACTCCGGGCTTCTTTTCTGATTTCCTGACTCGCGACCCAGGACTCGGGACCTGGGACTTTTTTCATACGGGTGAGTGGACGGTTTCGAGAACTTGCTGCATGACCTGGTGGGCGGTGACGCCGTTGGCGTCGTGCAGGTAGTTTTTGCTGATGATGCGGTGTGCGCAGACGGGGATGACGTTGGAGACGATGTCGTCGGGGACGACGTAATCGCGGTTGTGGATCATTGCGGTGGCGCGGGCGGCGGTGGCCAGGGCCAGGGTGCCGCGCGGGGAGAGGCCGATCTGGAGCTGGTCGCTGCCGCGGGTGGCGGCCGCGATGCGGATGATGTAGTCGACGAGGGCGGGGTCGATCTGGACCTTGTGGACCATCTGCTGGAGGGAGATGATTTCCTCGACAGTGAGGACGGGCTTGAGTTCGTTGAGCGCAGTGCGGGAGGGCTCAACGGTGAGAATGCGTGCTTCGTCCTCGGGGGTGGGGTAGCCCAGGTGGAGGCGCATGAGGAAGCGGTCCAACTGGCTTTCGGGGAGGAAGTAAGTGCCTTCGAAGTCGAAGGGGTTTTGCGTGGCGATGACGATGAAGGGCTGGGCCAGCTTGCGGGTGTGGCCGTCGATGGAGATCTGGGCCTCGTTCATGGCCTCAAGCAGAGCCGACTGAGTGCGGGGGGTGGTGCGGTTGACTTCGTCGGCGAGGATGATGTTGGAGAACACCGGGCCGGGCTTGAAGTGGAACTCGCTTTTCTGCTGGTCCCAGATGGTGACGCCGAGGATGTCGCCGGGGAGCATGTCGGGGGTGAGCTGGATTCGTGCGATGGTGCAGTCGAGGCTTTTGGCCAGGGCGGTGGCGAGCATGGTTTTGCCGACGCCGGGGACGTCTTCGATGAGGATGTGGCCGCGTGCCAGGAGACAGACGATGAGTTTTTCAACAGCGGTCTGATTGCCAAAGTAAACGCGTTGAATGTTGGCGCGAAGTGCATCGAGTTTTTGCAGCATGAAGGCCTCCGGGCGATATATGACAGGTAAACCGGGAAATGTGCAAGCCCCGCACGGGCGCCGGCTACGATAATTCAGACACCTCCCGGAAGTCTGACGAGGGAATGATAACAGAGGGGAGGAAGAAAGGTAAAAGGGATAAGGGACAAGGAAAAAGTGGAAGAATTGGGACGGTGCAGGAGGGGTGGGGAGTTAAGTAGGGGGATGCGGGGCGGGTTGGGGCTTCGGGCCGCCTCCGAAAGTGCGTCACCCGGATTTGTGAGTTTTCGGGGGGCTTCTGGCGGTTTGAATAGATGCGGCTAGAATGTGTTGTGCTTTGGCGCC
>CAZGOM010000113.1:5670-17955 GCA_964527265.1 uncultured Phycisphaeraceae bacterium
GGGGGCTTCTGGCGGTTTGAATAGATGCGGCTAGAATGTGTTGTGCTTTGGCGCCAACATCAGGGTGTGGATTGCTTCAAGAACGTCTCAATCAGCTTCAACAGGTCTGGACTCGGGTACAGGGGTATCCGATCCACGAGATCGTTATTGAATTAGCGCTGATCTGGGTGATTGTGTTCCTGGTGTATCGCTTTTTAAGAACCACTCGGGGGGCACGGGTCATCCAGGGATTCGTGTTCATGATGCTGGCGGCGACGGCGCTGGTGTTGATCGTGACGAGCGACCATGAGTTTGAGCGGATGGCGTTTTTGTTCAACCAGTTTGTGCCATTCGTGGCGATCACGCTGGTGATCGTGTTCCAGCCGGAAATCAGGCGTGGGCTGGTGCGGCTGGGAGAATCGCGGATTTTCATTGGGAACAAGGAATCGACGACGCGGATGATCGAAGAGATCGTCGGGTCGGTGGCTTATTTAAATAAGAACAAGATCGGGGCGTTGATCGCGATTGAACGGCAAGTGGGGCTGGAAGGGGTGGTGGAGGCGGGGACGCGGCTGGATGCGGAAGTGAGCCGTGAGTTGCTGAACTCGGTTTTCTGGCCGGGCGGTGCATTGCACGACATGGCGGTGCTGATCCGCGACAACCGGGTCCACGCGGCAGGGGTGCAATTGCCTTTGGCGGAAGGGGAACAGATCAGCTCCGACCTGGGATCGCGCCATCGGGCGGCGATCGGATTGACTCAGGAGTCGGACGCGGTGGTGGTGGTGGTGAGCGAGGAAACGGGGACGATCAGCGTTGCCGAGCGCGGGCAGCTTATGCGTGGACTATCGTTGGAAGAGCTTAAGGCGCAGCTTGTGCGGGCGCTTGGCGCGGCGTCGCCTGAAAATGCTGGTGGGGCGGATGCGACCAGCTTACGTAGCGTGGGCAGTGGCGGCAGCGGGGGGGCGGGCGCTTAGCCTGAAAAAATCATGGATCGACATTCGCTCCCCTATCGTGTTTTTTCAAGCATCACCACTTTTGTGATGGTGACGGTTATCAGCATTTTGGTGTGGATTTATGCCGAGAGCAGGACGATCCGCACCAGCAGCATCGATGTGAATGTGGTGGTGGTGCCCAACGGGGATCCACTGTTTCAGGTCACCCCGGAACAACCACAGCACGTGCGGCTGACGCTTAAGGCGTCGGGTGCGGGGGTGGCTGCGGTGGAGCAACGGGCGCTGAAGGCGCCGATCCGGATTGTGCTCAAGGAAGTGGAGGGTGTGCGGGCGATCACGCATCAGACGCTCTCCCTGCGTGAAGATATCGAAGCCGCACTTTTGCTAAACGAGCAGGGTGTGACGCTGGTGGATATTCAGCCCAAGGCGTTGGACCTGACATTGACGCCGATCGACTCAGTGCGCAGGCCGGTGAAGTTTTTGGATCCGTATGACCTGGCTGAAGCGGATGTAAAACTCCGCCCCAATGAGGTGGAAGTGCGCGCACCTGCGCCGTCTTCGCGGCAGCTTTCCGTGGCGGACCCAGTGGTGCGGCTTACGCCGGAGTTGATCGAAAACCTGGAACCGGGGAAATCGGTAGAGATCGATTTGCCTGTGGATGTGCAGGGAAGCTGGGGCGGACGTGGGTTTTCGATTCGCCCCGCGACGGTGCGGGCGACGCTGGTGATCACGCGGCGTGTGGAGACGCTAAAACTATCGAAAGTGCCGATCGTGCTGCAGTTGCGGCCGGAAGATGCGGGAAAATATCGGGTGTCGATTGAGAATGGCGCGGAGGCCTTTTCAGGGGTAAAGGTAAGCGGGCCAGCGGAACTGGTGGAACGGGTGAGGAAATTGCCTGACCAGGTGACGGCGGTGGTGCGGCTTACGCCGGAGCTTTTGGCGCAGGCGATTGATGGGCGTCTATCTGCGGAGCCGATGCTGATGGGATTGCCGCAGGGAGTGGTTGCTTCAGGAGTGGAGCGGGTGTGGGTGCGGGTGGAAGCGGTGAGATAGGGTGTGGGGTCTCGGGTCTGGGTCTGGGTTGTGTCAGATGAAGAGGGATGGTGAGGGGAAGTACGAGGGCGGGCACGACATTGGGCTCATGAGAATCCGGCCCGTGGCATCACCCCGAAATCCGGACTGCGCTCCCTTCTCACATCAGATATCTAATATTGACACTGGGTGCGTTTGACGTGCTAAAATGAGGGACTATGAACGTAACGGAATATTGCGAACAGGTGGCTTCCAATGCTCAAGGCGCGGCCCGCAAGGCCATGTCGCTTTCAGGCAGCGTGCGCAATCAGGCGCTGAAGGCGATTGCGCAGGGCTTGATCGCTCATATGGCGGAAATCAAGGAAGCCAACTCCAAAGACCTTGAGGCAGGAAAGGCTTCGGGGCTTTCGGCAGCGATGCTGGACCGGTTGAAGCTGGATGACAAGGCGATCAACAAGATGGCTGAGTCAGTGCGGCAGGTAGCTGAGCAGACCGATCCGGTGGGGCAGATCATTGAGGGAAGTGTGCGGCCTTCGGGGCTGCGTCTGCAGAAGGTGCGCGTGCCCATCGGCGTGGTGCTGATCATTTATGAATCGCGCCCGAACGTGACGACGGATGCCGCGGCGTTGTGTCTGAAATCCGGCAATGCGTCCATCCTGCGCGGGGGCAAGGAATCGATCCATTCCAACCAAGTGCTGGCGCGGATCATCCGCGATGCAATCGTCGGGGCGGGCCTGCCGGAGAATCTGGTGCAGGTGATCCAGACGCCTGACCGGCAAGTGGTCAACGAACTTTTGAAGATGGAAGGGCGGATCGATGTGGTGATCCCGCGCGGGGGGGAATCGCTGATCCGCGCGGTGGTGGAGAGCTCGCGCATCCCGGTGATCAAGCATTACACGGGCAACTGCCATGTGTACGTGGATGCATCCGCCGATCCGAAGATGGCGCTGGAGATCTGCATCAACGCCAAGACGCAGCGCACCGGCGTGTGCAACGCGGCGGAGTCGCTGCTGTTTCACAAGGATGCCGTGGCGAATGGGCTTTTGAAGAAGGTGTGCGAGGCGCTGGCGGAGAAGAAGTGCGAGATACGCGCATGCGACCGGACGCGAGCGATTTACCCTGACGCCAAGCCGGCGACGGAAGCCGACTGGGGTGCGGAATACCTCGACCTGATTGTGGCGATGAAGGTGGTGGATTCACTGGATGATGCGGTGGACCACATCAATAAGTATGGCAGCAAACACACGGATGCGATCGTGACACGGTCGATTGAAGCCGGGGATCGATTTGTACTTACCGTTGATACTGCGAATGCGTTTGTGAATGCGTCTACTCGGCTGTCCGACGGTGGCGAATACGGCCTGGGCGCTGAGATCGGCATCAGCACGGACAAGCTGCATTCACGCGGACCGATGGGCGCGCAGGATCTGACCACCTATAAGTGGGTGGGATATGGGAATGGGACTTTGCGGAGTTGAGAGAAGCCTGCGGCCTTTCGGGTTTCGGGTAAGAGGACGTACAGATCAGACAAGCACACAGGCGGCCGCGAGGCCGCCTGTGTGCTTGATGCATTTTTAGAAATCCGAAACCCGATTATTTGGGAAGTTTACCGTCCAGGGGCTGGGTGTAGATGGCATATTTTTCTACCGGTTTGCCGCCCAGCAGATGCTTTTGGATGATTTCCTCAAGGACCGGCGGGTCGCACTGGGCGTACCAGGTGCCTTCGGGATAGACGACTGCGATGGGGCCGCCTTCGCAAATGCGCAGGCAGTTGGCTTTGGTGCGGAAGACACCACCGGATTCAGAAAGGCGGAGTTCCTTGAGGCGGGATTTGAGGTAGTCCCAGGCGATGAGAGAGCGGGCCTTGTCACAGCATTTGGGCTTGGTCTGGTCGCAGCAGAGGAAAATGTGGCGATGCGTGCGAGGGACGCCGACGGAGTCGGCGATTTCGCGTGCGCCTTCAAGTTCGGTTACGGGAAACTTCGGAGTTGATTTCTGTGGGTCCATCGCTTGAACATCTCCGCTTTGGATGAAATCGTATCAGGTTGAAGGCCAGGCGGATACGCGGTTTGATGGCGTTTTAGTGGGCTTCGGAGGGCTCTGGTTGAAAGATGTTGTCTTCGCCGGGGGCCAGGGCAGGGGCGGGGGCTTTGGTGGGGGAGTTGGTCATTTGTGAAACGTCAGGCATGACCAGATCCCAGGCGAGGCCGGTGGATTTCATCATACGGATGATGATGTAGGTGAGATCGAATTCCCACCAACGCATGCCGTGTTTGGCTGAGCGGTGTTGGGCGTGATGGTTGTTGTGCCAGCCTTCGCCAAAGGTGATGATGGCGACCCACCAGAGGTTTTTGGAGTCGTCCGCGGTGGCGAAGTTGCGGTAGCCCCAGATGTGCGCGGCAGAATTGACGAACCAGGTGACATGGAACATGACGGTCGTGCGGACGATGCCGGCCCAGATCATCCAGGGGAGGCCCTGGCCGGGCTGATACCATTCGCCGGCAAGATAAAGGATGGCTAGGAGGGCAAAGCCAGGGACGTAGTAGAAGCGTTCGATGAGGCGCATGCCGGGATCGCGTGCGAGGTCTTTGCAGGCGTCCTGGGGGTTGAATTCGAGTTGATAGATGACCCAGCCGAAGTGGCCCCACATGAATTGCTTGAATCTGCTGGTGAGGGTTTGCGCGCGGCCATAGACAGGGGAATGGGGATCGTGGTTGAGGTCGGTGTGCGCATGGTGGATACGGTGGGTGCCGACCCAGTCGATGGGGCCGTTTTGCCAGGCGAGGCAGCCGACGATAGCGAGGGCGTATTCAACCCATTTGAAGGTTTTGAATGCGCGGTGGGTCAGGAGGCGGTGATAGCCGAGGGTGATGCCGATGCAGCAGGAGATCCAGCAGAAGAGGAGAGCGACCAGCAGGGCGCTCCAGGAGAAGTAGAAGATGCCGAGAATGGAGAGGAGGTGGAATGATCCACCCATGATGAGGTTGCGATAGTGGATTCGGCTGGTGGCCTGGGGGGTGTAGGTGATTGCCATACGAGGGCGGTTCCTGAGGATGGAGCGACGTGAGATAAGTGAAAGAGGGTACCAGAATTATAGGGGTTAGTCGTGTGGTTTACCCGCCTGCGACATTAAAATCTGGTCAGGGTGTTTGCGGGTTTGTACGGTTTTTGATCAGGTGGCGGGCGAAGAAGGCGAGCGTGATGATGGCGGTGAGCATGAGGCAGGCGTTGGCGAGGAAGACGGTGCGCATGCCTTGGGTGGAAGCGAGTTCCCCCCAGAGCCAGCTCCCGGAAGGCATGCCGAGGCTGAAGACCATGAAATGAAGGCTGACGACGCGTCCGCGGAGTTCGGCGGGGGTGCCGGTGATGATGAAGGAGGCCATGCGGTTACCTGCGCCGACAAAGAGGAGGCCGCCCAGAAAGGCGAGGGTGCGGGCGATATAGACAGCGGGTGCGGCGGCCAGACCGGCGCTGACGAAGGCGAAGCAGATTAAGAGAGGATAGGCCAACCAAGGGTTGGGAGAGCCTTTAACGCGGGAGGCGACCAGGGGGATGCCGACGATGGCGCCCAAGCCGAACATGCTGAGCATGGCGGAGTAGTTTTCGGGCTTGTTGCCGTAGCACTGTTCAATGTAGGAAGGCATGAGGTTCATGAAGGGGGAGACGCAGAAGGCGGAGAAGAAGACGGTGATGAGGACGAAGATGACATCGGGCCTGCTTTTGGCGTAAGCAATGGCCTGGGAGAGGGCGTGCAGGGGGTGTTGGCGGCCGCTGGGATGCGGTTTGCCCAGATCCTTTGGGAGTATAAGTAGAGCGATGACGGGGGCCAGGAAGCTGAGGGAATTGACGACAAAGCCGATGGTGGCGCTCCAGAGGCCTAATATCCAGCCGCCGATGGCCGGCCCGATGGCGCGGGAGGTATTGAACTGCATGGCGTTTAAGGCGACGGCATTGCTGACATGTTCCTGGCCGACGATGCGTGGGATGAGGGTCTGGGCGGAGGGGTTGTAAAGGGCATTGCAGACGCCGGCGAGGGACGCGGCAATGATGAAAACAGTGCCATTGAGGTGGCCGCCCCAGGAGAGGAAGGCCAGGAGCCCGGAGAGCAGAAAGAGAGTGGAGTTGACGACGAGCATGATCTTGCGGCAGTCGAAACGGTCGGCCAGGATGCCTCCGGCGGGCGTGGTGAGGATGCTGGAGCACCATGTGGCCATGGCGCAATAGCCCAGCCAGCGGGGGTCATTTTTGACTTCGTGAACTTTCCATTGGAGGGAGACGACGTAGACCCAGGTGCCGATGTTGGAGAGGAGCATGCCCAGCCAAAGGTTGGCGAAGTGAGGACGGCCAAAAACGGCGGCGACGCGAAGCATGCCGTGCGCAGTGCCCGAGAGAGGGCCGAGGATGGCGGCGTTTGTGGTTAGGTTTTGGAGGATGGATTCAAAGCGTGAGGGGGCACTCTCGGAAGATGGGGGTTCAGGGGTGCTTCCGGGATCTGAGGTGGTCATGGGAGAGGGCAATTATTTCTTCTTGGCGGGCTCGGGCTTGGCGGGCTCAGCCGAAGCTGCATTGGGATCGGGCTTGTAAGCCTTCAAGTCACCCATGGTCATTTTGATGGAATTGGCGGAATTGTTAAGGGTGATGCTGGCGATGCGCCCCTGCGCAAGCATCTGGCCGTTAACAGTGACGCTGTTTTCATTGGCTTTGGGGACTGTGATAGCGATGGTTGCGGTGACGGCGCGGTCGGTGATGTCTTGTAGATCAAGCGTCACATTGAGAGTGACTTTGTCTTTGCTTCCGGCCAGGGGTGCACTGGTGACGGCGGTGACGACGCCGCCGACGGTGACCGAGCGCCCTTCAAACTTTGATTTCACCTGAGAAGCAATGGCTTTTTTCTGCTCATCGGTGAAGGGGCCTTCGACCTGGTATTCCTTGGGTAGGGTTTGGTAAAACTGGACGATCTGGTGGTTCAACTCGCCGACGGGCGTGGTGGGAGCGGCGGCCTTGTCTTTTTCGCCCATGGAGGCATTTTCGACGCGTTTTTTGACTTTTTCGTCCTTGATGCCTTTTTCAAGCGCCTTTTGATAGGCCTTGCGGGCGTTCTCGCTGAGTTGCGTCTTCAGAGGGAGATTGGTCTTGGCGGCCTGGGAATAAAAATCACCCACTTCGACGAGTTGGGTGGATTCAAGGGAATCCAAAGGCGTTGCGGCGAGTTTAAGCTTGGCTGAGAGGGTTTTATCGGCGGTGTAGTCGGCGTATTCCACGGCTTTGTCAGGCAATTCAAGATCGAAAGCGTAGAGATCGACGATGATTTTGGCGTTTTTGGCGTCGGGCTTGGCTTTGTCGAACTTGGCGGTGAGCTGCTGGACGCGGTTGGCGGCGGCTTTCTTTTTAGGAACCTCATTGATCAGGAGCTTGATGTCATCGGCCAGGCCGGTTTTGCTTGAGTTGGCGATCTGTGAAGCGGGCTGAAGGACTTTGCCTGCTTCTTCAAACTTCAGGTCCTGAATGTAAGCATCTGCAAGTTCTTTGGCGCGGCTAAGAAGCTCTGCGGTTTTGCGTGATTTTTCTTCGCCCTTGGCTTTGCCGATCTCGCCACGAAGGGCGTCAAGCTCGGCGACTTCCTTGGCGAGGGTGGAATCAGTCTGCGCGGCTTTGGGTTTTGCAGGGGCTTCAGCGGCGGGGGCTTCTGCGAAAACCAGATGGGCGGGCATAGAAAGACATAACAAAGCGCCAGAGAAGAGGGCGCTAAAGAGGAACCTGTTATTCATGAAGGCCTCAAAAAAAGACGTTTGACCGGAAGCCCGACACGCGGCGGGGGACTACCTGGTAATCATCATATCGGCGGCGGGCTTGAAGCCCAAGACCTTGCAGAGGCCAAAGTCGATGTCGTTCATATCGCCCCAGACGTTAATGCGCTTGATCGGACCGCGCCCAGTGATTTCAGCGCCGGGGACAAACCGGGGAATGTCGGCTTCCAGGACGTAGATGGTGATGTCGGCTTCGGTTTTGCGGCCGGAGACTTCAGGCAGGGCGAGGCTGAGGCTGACGATGTGTTTGTTCTGATAGAAGCGGTAGGAGTGATGAAAGGCGCTGATTTTTCCCTGGAAGCCAACCTGGGTGTTGGGCGGGATGGACTGGTTGAGCATGGCCTGCACGGCGTTTCGCTTGCTTTCATCATTCCACCAGCCGCTTTTGGGCGGCTGGAAGTCAGGCTTGAGGGAGGCGAAAATCTTGGACATGGCGGCGGTGAGTTCATTGTTTCGGTGGGCGTCATCCACGCCGCTCATGCTGGACGGCGTGAGGCCCTTGATGGCCAGGGCGACGCGTTTTTTGACTTTGTCGTCTTGAATGCCGGAAGACTCTGCGGCTTGGTAATACTGGAGGGCGCGTTCAGTGGCGACGGCCTTACCGAGGCCAGGTTTCTTGGCCAGGGCAGCGTACCAATCACCTAATTCGATGGTGTTATCGAGCGTGAGTTTGCTGGGCTCGACGACGGCGAGCCCAACGCGCTTGATCAGATCAGGATCGCCGGATTCGGCGGCGGTGATGGTGGCTTGGGCGGGGGCATCGAGTTCGAGGAGGTAGGCTTCGACGATCTGCTTGGCCAGGGCTTTGTCGGACTTGTTTTTCTCAAACCGGTCGAGGAGGCCGTCAATGCGGTTCATGATGATTTTTTTGCGTTGCGCTTCCTTACCCAGTTCGTTGAGGTCGTTTAACTGCTCGGATTTCGTCTGGACCGCGATGGGGCGTGCGATGTTGACCGCACGGATGGCGTCATCGTATTTGAGTTCAGCGACGAAGGAGTTGCCTACATTAAGGGCTTCGGTGATGAAGCTCTCAAGTTTGACGGTTTTCTCGTCGCCTTTGGGGGTCTGCTGAAACTCAGCCTTGAGTTGTTCAAGATGCTTGAGCGCAGGGTCGAGCTCGGGCGCTTTCTTGAGTTCCGCGGGTTTGGTTTGCGCGGTTTCCTCGCCGGCGGGCTTGTCAGCCGCATCTTGCGCATAAGTTGCGAAAGGGGTCAACGCGGCGCAGGAGGTCATGAGCAAGGCGGCAACAATGAACCGGTTCTTCATAAGTTTGCTCCCCGAAAAGAGAAAGGGTTTAGGACAATGACCGTTAGTTTAGCCCAACGGCAGGAAAGTTTCCCGCTGTTTGATGCAACAGTGAATCTGTGAATCATTCTAATCCGTAACGGCAATACCACCCAGGTTATTGCCCGCGCGCTATTTGAAGGAGACGAGTTTGGCGTCTTGAAGTTGGATGGAATAGGTGGCGATATCGCCGTCGCTGTTGTGGGTGTAGAGGTAAATACCGCTCCATTTCCCGTCGATTTCAACGGTGGGGCGGTTGATATCGGCCAGTTTGGTCATCTGGGCCTGGGTGACGGCGGCCCGGACGTTTGTGCGGAGCTTGATGGGGCCGGAGGGGGTTTCAAGGTCAAGGGAGAACTCGGCCTCCCAGCCGTTGTCGGATTTGCGGAAGGTGACACGTTCGTTGACTGGGCCGCGCACCCGCAGGTTTTTGTTGACGTCATTGGCGTAGGTTTTGCGGATGTAGTCGCGGGTGCGTTGAAAGCGGAGGTAGTTTTGTTCGCCCGGTTTACGTTCGGAGACATCTTTGGGGACGTTCTTGAGCCAATTGGCGATGGTCAGCGGGCTGAGGCCGATGGCAGGGGCGTCTTGGCTTGAGGAGGCAGCAGCATCTGTGCTTTGCGCTTTGGCTTCAGCGGGGAGGGCGTTGAAGAGTGGCTGAGCTTTGCCTTTGAGGGCGTCGTCGAGCTTGTCGCGTTCGAGTAGTTGTTTAAGGATGGTGGCGGCTTTGGCTTGAGCCGCGGTTTTGGTTGTGCCTGTGTTGCGTTTAGCCGCATCCAGATACCAAGCAGCCAGATCCAGGGCCTCTTGAGGAGCGAGTTTGGCAAGGGGTTTATCAGCAAGCTGGAGGGATTTTTTGTATTTGGCGTCGTCTTGCCCGGCGGCTGCTTCCTGGGCGTTTTTGAAATCACCGAACTCCAGGACAAGCAGGTCGACGAGTTGGCGGGTGGTGTCAGGGTCGTTGGGCTTGTGGATGAGGATGCCGCGCAGTGATTCGATTTTGGCGGCAATGGTTTTACGTACGGAAACACTGGTGAGCAGGGCAGTGACGTTCTGAGATTTGTCGGACTTGATGTTGGCGGCTGTGACCAAGGCCTGGCTCAGAATCTTTTGTGCGCCGGTGAAATCCTTCTGAGCAACAAGCGCATTTGCGACGGCCAGTTGCGCGTCGATCAGATTTTCGCCGACTTCTTTTTTGTCGGCGGGAGAAGCGCGGTCGTATTGGTCCTTGAGGGTCTGGGCTTTGGCGGTGAGGGTGGCGTCTGGCGACGTGTCCTGGGCAGGCAAAAAGATGCCGTGCAGCAAAACGACGACGGCGGCAGCGAACAGGCAATGCGATGATTTAATCCGGAACGGCATGAGAGACATCTTAATACGATCCCCGGTGCATCGTCTGGAGAGTGTTAAGGCAAAAAACTAAAGTCTTTAAAAATAATTGACTCACGGTAGGTCGGGCATTAATCTGATGAAATGAAAAATTAACTAAATTTTTCGAGTCCACGCTCCTCACGTTCCTTAAAGCACGGAAATCACACGCATGAAACCAACACTTACACGTGGCTTTACGCTTATTGAACTGCTCGTGGTGATCTCAATCGTGGCTGTAATGGTTTCGCTTTTTTTGCCAGCGTTGGTGAAAGCGCGTTTTACGGCGCGGCTGGTCAAATGCGCAACGCAATTAAGACAGACGGCCAATGGCCTTTTGACCTACACCACGGATTTTAAAGACGCTATTCCGCCCAGCTACAGCAACAACACGCGGCATTACGCCAATTATCAAAACAATTACGACATGGGTCTGGCTGTGCCCTGGTTTCCGTGGCACAAATGGCCGAACGTGAGCAACTATGCCGCGCCGGGCTACGCCATGGGACCGGGAATTGTCCATCCGGGATACATTGCCGACCCGAAGCTTTTCTACTGCCCAGATTCGATGGGTGATGCCGACCGAATCAACAGTGCCCAAAGCGATCCATGGGCGGCAACGTTTGATTCGTATAAAGCCTACGACAAAAAGATCGCCACTACAATCTACACCAGTTATGCCTATGCGGCGCCGATCGACACGCTTGCACAATCGCGCAAGGTACTGGGACAAGGGGACGATAATAATCGCAATTGGTACAACGATTTCGGTGGGAACTCGCTGCCCGCGCCTGCGGGGACTCAAGCCGCGTCTGGTTCGCTCATTGATGCGTACGGCAACAGCGCCAACAGCTTCAATGCGCCGACGGTGATGCAGAACACGATGCTTCGTCGGCCGATGCTTTGGGACGCGAGCCATTCCGGTTCAGGCACCAGTTTTCCAAGTGTGGTCAACCATGGGCTGGAGAAAGCCAATGCGGTATTTTATGATGGGCATGTGATCGTGTATCCGCATGTACGGGAGATTTGGAACACCCGGCTGAAACCTGGGACGAGCTATGGATTCCGCGGGTTGACCAGCCCGTATGCGACCAACATCCTCATGCGTTATGACATGGGGGACATGAACGCGCGCTGAATGCCGGCGATGCGACCGATGGCATCTTGTCGGGCTTCCATGCAGCCATAAAAAAGCGCGGGCGTGTCTTGAGACACGCCCGCGCCGCGGATTGAATCGGGATTGATTTACACCAAGCCGGCGGAGCCGGTGGCGATGGGGGAACTGACGTACTCACGCGGGTCGGTGATGTGGCCGGTGAGGGCGCTGGCAGCGACGGTGAGAGGAGACGCGAGGAACACGCCCGCCTGCTTATGGCCCATGCGGCCGGGGAAGTTGCGGTTGGTGGTGCTGATGCAGGTGATGGGTTCGTTCAAGCGCCCAAAGGTGTCGGACGGGCCGCCCAGGCAGGCGGCGCAGCCGGAGGGACCCATGTTGCACCCGGCGTCGATGAGGATCTGTTCGATCGACTTTTCGCCGGGCTGGAGTGGTTCGCCCTTGAGGGAGAGGGTCTTCATGTCCTGGTGGACTTCGGTGGATCCGGGGACGACGAAGGTGGGGACCTTGACGCGCTGGCCATTCAAAATGGAGGCGGCGAAGATCATGTCGGTGATTTTGCCGCCGGTGCACGAGCCGATATACGCGCGGTCGACCTTGGTGTCGCGGCAGTTGTGCGCGGTGTCTTTGTTGTCAGGGCTGTGGGGCTTGGCAACCATGGGTTCCATGACGCCCAGATCCCAGTGGAATTCGTAACAGTATTCAGCACCGGGATCGTCCTTGTAGACGTTCCAGGACGGGACGTTGGAGC
>CAZGOM010000114.1:0-17850 GCA_964527265.1 uncultured Phycisphaeraceae bacterium
GCCGCGGGATCGACAAGTCGCTTTGGTTTGTGGAATCGCATGCGAATGCGGTGAAGTGAGCCGACGGGGACGCCGGGGTCCGGGGTCCCGAGTCGAGGGTCCTGAGTCGAAGAAATAGAAACAGAAAGAGACGAGGCGCGTTGTGCGGCTCGTCTCTTTTTCATTCGAGGATGACGGCGTGTGATTTGCGTTGACGCGTGCGAGACACATAGCAGGCGCAGATGCCTGCAATGTGCCACCCGGATTAAGCGAACTGGATGTCCAACAGGCGCATGTAGGTGCAGATGCCGGCGTCTTGGATGGGGAGGACGAGGGCGTCTTTGTTGGATTCGTTGTGGTGGGAGTGCCACCAGCCGGGGGGGGTGACAAAGGCGGCGCCGGGGAGCCACATGGCTTTGATGCCGTCGGCGACCCGTTTGTCCTTGTCGAGCTTTTTACCAATCATCGTGTAGGTGTTGGGGCCGGCGTCGATGCAGAGGTCGAGGGCGACGGAGTTGTGGCGGTGGGGTTTTTGGACGGTGTTGGCGGGGAGGACGTTTAAGAGGGACCAGAGGGTGTGGGTGATGGTGAGGGTCTGGGCGGCTGCGGCGGTGCCGAGGATGATGCCGCGCCGGTTGCGCAGTTCGGCCATGGGCTGGTTGGCGACGGCGTTCAATTCCTGGAAGAGACGTTCGCGGCGAAAGAGGGTGGGGCTGAAGCGGGGTGCGCTGGGGACGACGCCGAGGTAGCGCAGGAGGGGGGCGTCGTGGACGTGGTAGATGCTGGTTTCGTGGGTGGCTTCGTGGACGACGCGCTGGGTGGCGGGGAGGACGAAGATGTCGCCTTCACCCCAGGCGATTGTGCCGTGCTCGCAGGAGGAGCGGCCGCGGCCTTTGATGACGTAGAAGAGTTCGGAGGTGGCGAGGACTTCGGTGGTGATCTTGTCGCCGGGCATGATCTTGATGAAAGAAGCCAGGAGATTGGGGGTGGTGGCCGGGCCGGAGCACTGGAGTGTTTCGGAGAGGTCGAAGGGGATTTCGCGTGTGGGGCCCTGGGCGTGGAGTGAGGAGGGGTAAGCCGCGTAGGGGATGCCGGGGACCTTGGGGTCCGCAGCGGCGGTGTATTCGTAGAAGCGGGCGTCGGTGGTCCAGTCCTGGTTGGCTTGGAGGACGGGGGCAGGCTTGGGGGTGGTTTGGGTCATGGCGGGGTTCCAGGAAAGGTACAAGGTATAAAGTACAAGGGATAAGTATAAGAAGTGGAAAGCGCAAATTGCGTCTTTTTGTTCCAGGCGATGGCCCGGGGGGGCTTTACCTGGATCGTTCACCTTGTGGTTTTTACCTTCATTTGGCAGGCTGAGTGGCTGGTGTGGGGGTTATGGCAGGCTGGGGGGTTTTGGCGGGGGCGGCTTTGCCGTTGAGTTTATCGAGCTGGGTTTGGGCGGCACGTTTCTGGTCTCCGGAGACGCCGGGAACGGTGAAGATGGCTTCGAGGCAGGCTTTGGCTTTGTCGGTGGCAGGCGGTTTCTGGGTGGCGTAAAGGTCTGCCAGGAGGGCGTTGCAGTTGACGCGGTTGCCGTTGGAGAGCGATTTATCGGCCAAAAGATCTTCGTAGGCCTTGATGGCGTCGGGAATGCGGCCCTGGCTTTTGGCGAGGCCGGCGAGGCCGACGCGGGCGCGCTGCTTGCGGTCTTCCGAGATGCCTTCGAGTTTGAGGGAATTATCGAGGTCGATCTGGGCCTGGGGGAGGTTTTTGAGGGTGAAGCTGGTGAGCGCCATGTAGTGATAGGCATCGGAAAGCTGGTTGCTGCTCATGCCCGGGAGCTGGAGGATTTCCTCGTAGGCGGCACGCGCCTGGAGGGCTGTAGCGGGGGCGCTGTAAGAGCGGCCTGTGTTGAAGCAGGCAAGGTATTTCATGTCCGGGTGTGCGCCGGGCATGCCCTTGACTTTGGCGTACCATTCGCGGGCGAGATCGTTTTTGCCTTCGCCCAGGTAGAGGTCGCCGAGGTATTTGGCGGCCATGGCTTTGCGGGAGTCGCTGATGCCGGGGACTTCCACGGACTTGGTCATGAACTCGATGGCTTTGTCGGTCTTTTTGTCCTGGCGGTAGGTGTTGGCGATGTAGTAGTAGACACTGGAGGTCTGGTCTGTGCTTTTGGCGAGCTTAAGGGCTTCCTCATAGGCGAGGACGGAGGCGCTGTAATCCTTGTTGCGGGCCTTGGCCTCGGCATCCTTGATGGCTTCGGGGTAGGTGAGGGTGGCGGCCAGAGCCAGTGAGCCGGGGAGGAGGGAGAAGGCCAGAACGAGGGGGAGGAATGCGCGTTTCATCAGGGTCGGTTCCAAAAGCGCCAGATTCTACGACGGGGGGTAGAGGCTGGTGCAGATAAGCCTCAGCCTCCCGGGCAGTGGCTCAAAAGAAATATAAGACCCGCATCGGGGCCACGTTAGGCCGTTTAGCCAAGGGTTTTAGACGCATGAGCGGCGCGGGGGTTCCGCGCATCTTGTCTGGCTTACTTGCCGGGGTTACCAAGCTTATTTAGCAGCCCAAGGTGCAACGGAGTCGCCAATGCCGGAGGCGAGGTAGCCGCCGTCGATGACGAGGGTGTGGCCGTTGACGAAAGCGCCTGCGGGGCTGGCGAGGTAGACGGCGCCGCCGGCGATTTCCTCGGCTTTGCCAAAGCGACCCATGGGTGTGTGTTCAATGATGCGGCGGCCGCGGTCGGTGCCTTCAATCATTTTTCGGTTGATGTCGGTGGGGATGAAGCCGGGGGCGATGGCGTTGGTGCGGATGCCGTACTTGGCCCATTCGTTGGCGAGGCTGCGGGTGAGGCCGAGGATGGCGTTCTTGGCGGCGGCGTAGGAGGTGACTTCGATAAGGTCGACAAAAGAGGAGATGGAGGCGAGGTTGATGATGCAGCCGGAGTGCTGCTCGCGGAAGATGCGGCCGGCGGACTGGGCGCAACGAAGGGAGCCGGTGACGTGGGTCTTGTAGATTTCGGTGAAGTCGTCGGGGTTGAGTTCGAAGGTGGGCTTGCGGAGCATCATGCCTGCGGAGTTGACCAGGATGTCGAGGCGGCCGAAGAGGTCGATGGATTTGCGGGTGGCGTGGTCGACGGATTCCTGGGTGGTGACGTCGAGCGCGACGCCGGCGGCGATTTCGCCGGGGGCTTTGCCGCGGAGGGCGGAAAGTTCCTTGACTGCGCCGTCGACTTTGTCGAGGGTGCGGCTGCCGACGACGACCTTTGCCCCAGCCTGGACGAATGCGGCGGCGATGGCTTTGCCGATGCCCGAAGCGCCGCCGGTGACGAGGGCGACTTTTCCGGTGAGATCAAACATGGGGTTGGTCATGGTCGGGTCCTTTGTTTTGTTGATGGCGTGAAACGGGGAGACATGATAGCGCAGAAGAGGGGCGTGGGGTCTGGGGTTGAGGTTCTTGTTGGAGAAGCGCGGAAGAGAGGATGCGTTTTTCTAAGTTTGGGAATCTATTGGGAAAAATGGTGTGAGGAGGTAAAGTATTTTAGTCACATCTTCCAAAGGGTTAAAATATGCGGTTAAACACAGGGCGAAGCTGGCACGGGGCGTTTACTTTGATTGAACTTCTGGTGGTGATCGCGATCATCGGGGTGCTGGTGGCACTGATGCTGCCGTCGATCAATAAGTCGCGGGATGTGGCGCGGCAAGTGGTGTGTGCGAGCAATCTGCGGCAGGTGTATATCGGGATCGCGACATACAACGCGAATGCCTCCAAGCGCCAGCGGCTGGGGATTTCCGGGGTGCATGAACGGCAGCTCAACTGGGTGAGATACATCTTGCCGTACCTGGGGGATGAGGAGTCGAATTACAACTGCTGGGACCAAGGGTCGATCAATACCTGGACGGGGACGGACGATGCGAGCATCCGCCGGACGGCGTGGAAGTTCAACAAGATTTTCGTGTGTCCGTCGAACACGGAGGCGCATCCCGGCATGCCATGGGGATATGGCGGGAATGCGCATTGGATCAGTTACGCGGCCAATGGCCAGGCGTGGTGGCTGACGCCTTCGGGCGGTGAAAGCGTGTGGCCGTTTGTGGAAGACACGGTGAACTGGAGGCCGCGCGCGGATTTTGGCGGTACAAGGTACGCCATTGTGATGGAGGGGAATATGGCGGTGAATACGGGGGATTTTCAGAATGGATATTATTTTTCCAACCAGCACATCTCACCGGCGGTGCCCGGCTGGGGGAAGGACAATGGGACGATTTTCGGATCTCCGTTGTTTCATCGGATGCACAATGAGCGCAACAATTTTCTGATTGACGGCGGGCATGTGGCATCGCGGGCGTTTAATTATGTGCCGGACGGGAATTACTGGAGTACGGCGGGGCAGGCGGGGGCGATTTTGAACGCTGCGGAGTGGTGATGAAAGGAAGTCCAGCGTCCTGAGTCCAGCGTCTTGTGTCAAAGATGTAGAGCGTTGAAGAGTGGAGTATTGAAAAGTCGAGGGGGCGGTGTTGTAGACTGGCGGGATGGAAGGAAAGGATGTTGGCAAGCTGGGGCAGGATCTGGCTTATCACCCAGTGGTGAAAGGTGTGGCTGCGGCGTTGAAGGAGCGGTGCGGGGTGAAGGCGGGGGAGCGGGTGGTGGTGGGGGTGTCAGGTGGGGCGGATTCGGTGGCGCTGCTTTTGGGGATGGTGTTTTTGTCCAAGCGAAGGGGGCGGGGGATGGAGATTGGCGTGGGGCATGTGCAGCACCATCTGCGGGAGTGCGCGGAAAGGGATGCGGAGTTTGTAGAGACGTTGACGAAGGGGCTTGGGTTGCCGTTTTTTCGGGCGGATCTGGATCTATCCGGGGCAAGGGGGAATGTGGAGGCGGTGGCGCGGGCTGGGCGTTATGAGGCGCTGGCGACGATGGCGCGGGGGTTTGGGGCGCGGTTCATTGCGGTGGCGCATCATGCGGATGATCAGATGGAGACGGTGTTATTGAATCTGGCGCGGGGGGCGGGGACGCGGGGGCTGCGGGGTATGGCGTGGAGGAGACGTTTGGATGAAGGCGTGTGGCTGATGAGGCCGATGCTGGGGGTGGGGCGGGAGGAGATCCTGGATTACCTGGTGAAGCAGGGGCAGGGGTATTGCACCGATCCGACGAATGCGGATACGACGCGTGCGCGTGCGCGGCTGAGGGCGGAAGTACTGCCGGCGCTGAAGGCGATTCATCCTGGCGCGGCGCGCAATGTAGCGCGCGGCGCGGGACAGGTGGGGGAGGCGCACCGTGCGCTGGCGCGGCAAGGTGCGGCATTGTTTGGAGGGGAAGTTGTGGCGCGTGAGGTGTTGCGGGAGGCATTTGGGGTGGTGGTGGCGATGGGACTTAAGCAGTGGCTGGTGGCTCGGGGGGTGGACCCGGATCGGCTTGGAGAGCGGGTGGTGAAGTCAATGGTGGATGCGATCCAGGATGGGGAAGGCGGGGTGAGGCGGTTTGAGCTTTCGGGTGGGGCGAGTGTGGCGGTGACACGCGAGACGGTGGAGTTTAAGAACGGGTAACGCGCTGGGAAGCGGTTTGGACGCTAGAATTCCCCGCCATGCCGTACACAACTGAATTTCGTGAGAAGCTGGAAGCCGCGGGTGCGGGGTTTTTGCCTTATGGGGCGCCTGGGCCTGATGGGAAGGCTGCGATCGAGTTGATCGATACATTTGGGGAGTATGAGGCGGAGTATGCCATGATCAGGAAGGGCGTGGGGGTGATGCTTGCGCCGCATGTGGGGGTGGTGGATGTGACGGGGGGTGAGCGGCTGACGTTTTTACACTCGATGTTGACCAATGACACCAAGGGATTGACGACTGGGCAGGGGCGGCGTGCGTTTTTCCTGAGCAAGGTGGGGCGTATTGATGCGGATATTCTTGTGCTGGCGATGGAGGACCGGGCGCGGCTGATCGTGGATCGGCTGAGTGCGCCTAAGACGGCGGATGGGTTGAGCAAGTACATTTTTTCGGAGGATGCCGCGCCGAAGGATGTGAGTGGGGAGTTTGAGGTGATCTGCCTTCACGGGCCGGCGGGTGTGGCTCTTTTGAAGCATGCGCTGGGCGTGGATGCGGTGGGGATTGCGGAGCTTTCGCACAAGCTGGCCAAGACGGCCGACGGCGTGGATGTGCAGGTGGCGCGGTTTGACCAGGCCGGTGTGATGGGGCTGTGGCTGATCGTGCCCGCGGTAAAGCTGAGTGAGGTATTTGAGAAGTTGATTGCGGTACTGGGCGGCATAAGCCCGGACCCGCATGCGCCGCAGGGAGAGCGGCCTGTGAAGGGGCGTGCCATCGGCTGGCTGGCATTCAATACGGCGCGCGTGGAAGCGGGGAGCCCGCTGTACAACGTGGATTTCGGGCCGGATTCGCTGCCGGCGGAGACGGGGATATTGGATCAAGTGGTGAGCTTTAAGAAGGGGTGCTACATCGGGCAGGAGATCGTGGCGCGGATGCATAACCTGGGGCACCCCAAGCGGGTGCTGGTGGGTGTGCGGTTTGCGGATGATCGGCTGCCGCTTTCAGGGTCTGAAGTGATGACGACCAAGGAGGATGGATCAGGCCAGACAGTGGGGGGGATCACGAGTTCCGCAAGTTCGCCGATGCTGGGGGGCGCGGCCATTGCGTTTGCCAGCATTAAATGGGGGAAGCACAACCCCGGGACGCTGGTGACAGTACCGGCGGAGGGAGCGATGGTGCCGGGGACGGTGCAGGGGCTGAAGTTTTTGGGGTAAATGAAGGCATGTTTGTGCCCTGGTTATCCGGTGGGCGGGTTATCAGGGAGGCCACGAGTTGACTGGCTGCATTAATTGAAGGAATGCAATGGCGAGCACAGGTATTGCAAAGCGGGTGTTGGTGACGGGAGCGAACGGGGCGATCGGCAAAGCCGTGGTGTTGGAGTTGAAGGGGCGGGGGCATTGGGTGGCGGGGCTGGATCTGGTTTCGCCGGTGGGGGTGGATGAAGCGCATGTGGGGTCGATTTCGGATCTGGAGGTCGTGAAGAAGGCGATGGTTGGGGTGGAGGCGGTGGTGCATCTGGCGGCGGAGCCCAACGACTGTGATTTTGTATCGCGGCTGGTGCCGTCGAATGTGATCGGGCCGTACAACGTGCTGGAAGCGGCGAAGGATGCCGGGGTGAAACGCGTGGTGATGGCGAGCTCGGCGCAGGCGGCGACAGGCGTGGCGGGGATGCGTGAGCGACTGGTGACGATGGAGGATGGGAGCGCGCCCAAGAACCACTATGGGCTGACGAAAGTGTGGCTGGAGGAGATGGGGCGGATGTATGCGCGGATGCACCAGATGTCGGTGATCAGCGTGCGGATCGGCTGGATGCTGAGGAATGCCGGGGAGGCTGAACGGGCGAAGAAGGCGAAGTTTCTGGCGGGGATGTACCTGAGTTCGCGGGATGCGGGGCGGTTTTTCACGGCATGCGTGGAGAGCGCGTATCCGGGGGCGGGCGGGGAGATCACGGTGTATGCGACGAGCAAGCCGTACGGCGGACCGGATGGGTTGGATATCCGTCCTGCGATGGAAAAGCTGGGGTATGAGCCGCTGGACACGTATCCGGAGGGGGTGCCTGAGTGAGGCAAGGGGAGAATTTTGTTCCGGCGTTTGATGGCAGGTGTACGATTGGCAGGAGAGCATGAGTTCCAGGTTTTTCTGTGAGGGATAAATCAAGCCATGAAAGTGAAATATCAAAGCAAAACGTCACTGCTGGCCATGTGTTGCGTGATCTTTGCGCTATCCCTTGCCTGGGAGCCGGGCTTGCAGGCGCAGGAGCCGGGCGCGAAGAGATCGATGCTCAAGAACGAGCTGACGGTGGCGGGGCAGATCAAGCTGGACAAGGCGTTGCGAACGAGGCTGATGGCGGTGATTCGAGAGCTGGATGCGAAGTATTCGACTTGGGAAGAGAACAACGGGGCGGACTTTCGCAGGCTGCTGGACGAATCCAAAAAGGGGGCGATATCCGATTCGGCCCGGATGATGGTGCTGATGGAAGAGAACCGGAAGATCAAGGATGAGATCAGAGCGAAAATCAGCAAGGAGCTGACTCCGGGTCAGTTGGCGGAGTTTAACGACGCGGTGAATGCATTGAAGATCAAGGAGACTCAGAGGTCGGTGGCGACAAGCTCCGGGGGCACGAAGCCGGGAATGACACCGAGGCAGGCGGTGATAACGCTGGGGTTGCCCCAGGAGCGCGCCGCGGTGTTGAAAGCCTTGATCGTTGAGCACGAGGAGAAAACGGCGGCGGCGGCCAAAAAGCGTTCGGAGATGATGGACGAGGGGCAGAAGTTGATGGAGTCGATGGAGCCGAAAGAGCGGTCCAAAGGCGCGGCAAAGATACAGGAGGGGCAAAAGGTGGCAGGGCCGCCGGTGGACGAGCTTGATGAGCAGATCATCGAAAAGCTCTCGCCGGAACTTGGAAAGGTTTACAGGAAGCTAAGGGCGGGTGAGGAGACGGGCCTGGAGAAGCAGGCGGCGGCCAGGGTTTTGATCGGCCGCATGGTGGATGGGGAGTTCAACACGTTGTCCGAAGCCGTTTTTCCGCTGGCCGACCGGGCGGGAGCCAAGGAAGAGCGGCTCCTGAGAAGCAAAGCGGTGCTTGAGGGGCTGGTGACCGCGATGAAGCCGGAAACGTTCAAGTTCAACCGGGCGACCCGGATGACTCTGCTGGAGCTGTCTGCTGAGACTGAGATCGTGGATAAGCCATTTTCCGGCTTGTCTGTTGAGCAACTCAGGGATATTGCCGAGCAACTGCGTGGGATGAGCAGACAGTTCAAGGATGCGCCGACGGATAAAGAAAAGCGGGAGGCGTTCAGTCTTGGATTCTCCAAGGCGGTGAATGTGCTGAGCGTGGAGCAGCGGGTGTGGGTGGTGAGTCAGGCGGAGCGGTAGGAGGGGTTATGTTTGGTAAGTGGCTGGGGTTTAAAGAGTTAAAATTGTAATATTTTTATACAAAATAACTTGACGATAGTTGGTGGTTCGATATAATTATCGGTTGTGGAGTGGTGCTGTGATTATTTTTCTTTTCTCGGGAGGGCTGTGGCATGGGCGGGATTAAGGCGTGGGCGTGCGTGGTGGTGATTGGGGCGATGGTGCTGGGTTCAGGGTGGCTTGGGGAGCGGAGAAGCAAGCGCCGAGTTATGAGGCGTTTGGGAAGGGGATCGGTGCGCCGGGGAGCAGGGTGGAGGATTATGGGTGGGAAGAGAGTTAGAGGGTGGTTTTGGAGTGAGATTGGGGTTGATTGTTTACCACTAAGACACCAAGGCACGAAGGTCGGATAAGGGCGGAGGGAGGGAAATTGGGGTATGAGCCGTTGGATAAGTTTGCGGAGGGGATGCCGAAGTGAGAGTGAGGGATAGTCAAGATGGGTGAATCACCCGTCTGGAAGGAATGTCTGGGAACTATTTCGGGGAGTACATCAGTGTGTTAGAAAGTCGGTTTGAAAGAGGTAGAATCGTGTTGGATCTGACGTTGACCGGGCGTATTGAAGATCATTTTCCAAGGGATGAACATGAGCAAGTTTGCAGTGAATAGTCACGCATTGCGCGTGGTAGGCGTTTGCATGGTGTTGGCGCATGGAGCGTTATTTTTGCCGACGGCGTGGGCGCAGGCGGGGGACTCGATCCAGCTTTTGAAGAGCGAAGCGGAGGCGGTTAAGCAATTGAAGGTGGATGACGCCACCCGGGGCAAGGTTATGACCGCGATCCAGGAGATGGACAAGAAGTTTGCCGCGTGGGACGCCAAGAACGGGGCTGAACTGAAGAAGTTCATCGCGCAAGCCAAGACGGACAGCGTGACCGACCCCGTCCGGGCCAAGGCGCTGATTGGGGAATTAAACGCCTTGAATGATGAACTCAGGAAGAAAATCGGAAAAGAACTGAGCCTGTCGCAGATACTGGAATATGGGTCGCAGCTGGAAGAGATCCAAAAGAAAGAGCAGGAGAAGAACAAGTCGGGGAGAGGGATGGTTGGCGTTGGATCCGGGATGAAGGCGACACCGAGGCGGGCGGTGGAGTCACTGGGGCTTTCGGAGGAGAAACTGGCGCCACTGCTGGAACTGGTGAAGGAATATGAGGCGAAGTCCCTGGAGGAATCCAAGAAGCGCAGCGCTTTGATTACCGAGGCCGGAAAGCTGAACAAATCCGAATCGGCTGCCGACCGGGCGCAGGGTGCTGAACTGCTGAAGAAAGTGGCTCAAATAAAGATGCCGTCGGCTGCCGAGCTGGATGCGAAGATTCTGGCGGGGCTAAGCGTGGAGCAACAGGCGAAGTATAAGGAATTAAGAAAGATCGACGATGCGGGAAAGATGACGCAAACCACTGCGGCAACGGGGGGCAAGGCACCGATTGCGGAGAAGCCAGTTGAGAAGTCGACAGAGAAGGGCATTGAGAAGCCTGCGTGGGGGAAGAAGGCCTTTTTCGAGATCATGGATGCGCAGGAGTTCCGGGATATGAGCCACGTGGTGTTTTCGCTACCGGGCCGCGCGAGCAACAAGCCGGAAGGACCTCAACGGCAAAACGAATTGGTGAAGGGGCTGGCGTATCTGGCCAGCAGTTCCGACTACACAAAAGAGGATCGAATGGCACTGATTGAAGTGCCTAAGGGGGTGGAGCTGGTATCGCGCGCGCAAGTGCCGCTGAGTGGGCAGCAGTACAAGCAGATGGTGGATGAGATCAAAGCGACGGAGGCGAAGGTGGACGAAGCGACGACCGAGAAGGAGAAGCGGGTTGCTTTCGCACGTGGCTTCTCGAAAATTGTGGGTGTGTTGACGGAGCAGCAGAAGGTGTGGGTGGTGATGGAGGGGAATAAGTAATCAGTTCGCCTGGTCTATTCATCATTCACGCCCCAACCCATCAAGACATGAAGGTCAGAGAGGGTGCGGTGAGAGGAGCGTTTTGAGTTGAGCGTCATTTTGGGAGAGGGAGCTTGGGTGGATGGTTGGAGGGAGTTTTTTGCGCGGGCAGTTCACTTATGTCGGGGGAGTGTCGTGATTGGGAGCCGGCGGGACGCCGGCGCTCCCGGCTTCCGGGTGGAGAGTGGGCGCGGGGACACATCGCAGCCGCGGACGGCTGCAATGTGCCACCCGGATTACATGGCGAGGATTTTTTTGGCGGCTTCGACGGTTTTGGAAAGGTCCTGGAGGTTGGGCTCGACTTCGCTGATGTAGGTGCCTTTGAAGGATGAGGCTTTGAGTTCGCGCATGACGGCGGGGAAATCGACTTTGCCTTCGAGGAGGCCGGTCCATTTGCCGTCGAGCGGGCCGCCTTGCCAGTCTTTGAAGTGGACGCCCTTGATGTGGTCTTTGAGGGCGCGGGCCCAGTGAGCGGGCTGCTGGAAGACGATCATGTTGCCGGGGTCGAAGTAGAAGCCGATCTTGGGAGAGTTGATGGCCTGGAGGAAGTTGCGGAATTCGAGAGGGCTGAAGAGGAAGCCGGTCCAGACGAATTCGATGGCGATGTCGATGTCGAGGGCTTCGGCGGTTTTGGCGAGTTGTTTGTAGGAGGCGATGGCGTTGTTGTAAGCGTCTTCGTAGAAGAGGTCGGGGCGGAGGCGACCGGTGATCATGAGGACCATTTTGACGCCGAGGGCTTTGGCGGTGTGGAGGCCTTTGGTGAATCCGTCGATGGCGGGCTGGCTGGCGGGGAGTGCGTCCAGGATGTTGCCGTCGTTGCAGAAGAGGGCGACGGAGTTGAGGGTGAGGTTGTTGGCCTTGAGCTTGTCCTGGACGGCTTTGATCTGGTCGGGCGTCGCGTCGAGGGGGAGCTCAGGCGAGGCACCGACCATGAGTTCGACGCAGTCGAAACCGGCTTTGGCGGCAGTGGGGAGAAATTCGTCGAGGTTTTTGCCCCACATGGCGCATTGGGTCATGCCGATTTTCATGGATTAAGCTCCGGTTGAAGGTGGAGACAGCATGGCGTGGGGCGGGGAGGATGTCCAGTGCGGGGATTGAAGAGGATTTAAGGTGGGTGGATGACAGTTTGGGCGGGTAGGGGTGATATGAATACCTATTGGGGCAGACCGCAATAGAGCAGGTGAGCAGTAGTAAGTAGAGCCGTAGAGCAAAACAAGATGAAGATCCTGCAAGAACCTTCACTTTACGTTTCGAGCTAACAAGAGCAGAGCCGCGTGGAGTGTCACGCACCCGTTTAAGGTTCAGGCTCGGAATCGACGATGTTGATGACGATCCAGAGGGGAATTTTCAATCGCATCTCTTCAAACAAATTGTTAGCGATCCGACGGCGTTCAGGTGCAGGGAGATCCGGCTTCAGAGCCGGGAGGCCAGCCGCCAGATTGGTTTTGAGCTGAGAGATGTTGCTGCTGCTCAAGGGGGTGGTCGAAATCGTCACGATCTTTTCGGGGATTAAGAAAAGCTCTTTGCGCTGGCTTTGCCTGTAGGGCTTGATGATTTGCGTGACGCAAAGCGAAATGTTGGTTCTGGCCTGCTTGTCATCGCCGCCGGCCTGCAATGCGGTGTTGAGTTTTTCAAGGGCTGCGATGAGATCGTTGATCTGCGCGGGGGACATCAGCGTGACAAATGGCGGCTTGGAGTTTGGATGGACCAGGGACCAGTACTTCACATACTGCTCGGTGGTGAGGCTGACATTGACGCCTTCGTCGACAGATTTGGTTGAAGGTATGAGAGACCTGGTTTGACTGCTGCCCAAGGCGTAGCGGGTTCTGTTGGCTGTGTTCTGATCGCCGGCTTTGATGGCCGCGGCCAGTTTGTCTTCCAGGGCCTGGAGCGTGGGCTGAACTTTGGCAAAGTCCTCATCCCAGCGCGCGGCGAGTTTGAGCAGGGGTTGAGCTTCAGCTTCCGAGAGCTCAAGTTGCTTGATTGCCGCGGAAGGAGCAATCCCTTTTTTATTTTCTGCCGGGGGTGTCGGCGCAGATTGGCTTTGCTGTGCGGTGGGGGGTTGCGCCTTGGGTTTCTGGGTTGTTTCGCCTGCGGATTTGCTGGCGTCGTCAGCCTGGGCGAAGGCATTCGCCGAGCCGGCGAGCAAGCTGATTGAGGTGAGTATCAGTGCACCCATGATGGAGGATGTGTGGCTGAATTTCATTGAAGCCTCTTTTGGGGAAAGCCGGTTTTACCTGGGGATGCTGAGGAGGGTGCGGACTTCGTGGTAGTCCTGAGGTGAGATGCGCTTGCCCATGGCGCCTGCGGCTTCTTCGATGTGGGCGGGTGTTTTGATTCCGGCGATGACGGTGGTGACGCCGGGGTGCATGAGGGAGACCGTGAAGAAAAGCTGGATGAGGGTGAGGCCGTATTTTTCGGCGATGGGCTTGCACTGCTGGACGCGGGCGCAGATGGTTTTGAAGCGGTCGCCGGTGAAGTCGGGGTCGCCCTTGCGGTTGTCGGTGAAGGTTTCGCTGCCGGTGTATTTGCCGGAGAGGAGGCCTTTTTGGAGGGGGCTGTAGACGAGGGTGCCCATGTCGTGGGTTTGGCAGAAGGGGAGGATGTCGTGTTCGATGTCGCGCTTGATGAGGGAGTAAGGAGGCTGTGTGGTGGTGAATTTGCCGTAGCGCTCACCGAGGCGCATTTGTTCGACGGACCAGTTGCTGTGGCCGTACTGGCGGATCTTGCCCTGACGCTTGAGTGTTTCGAGTGCGTCGACGGTTTCCTCGACGGGGGTGAGTTGGTCGTAGGCATGGACCTGGTAGAGGTCGATGTAGTCGGTCTGGAGGCGTTTCAAGCTGGCTTCACAGGCGGAGAGGAGGTGAGCGCGGGACATGTCGCCGAAGCGGCGCAGGTCGGGCTGCCAGTTGAAGAAGCCTTTGGTGGCGATGACGATGCGGTCACGCGGGATGGGTTTGAGTGCGCGGCCCATGACGGTTTCGGAGAGGCCATTGCCGTAGGCGTCGGCGGTGTCGTAGAAGTTGACGCCGACTTCGAAGGCGCGCTGCATGGCGTGTTCGAGGACGTCTTCGGGCTGGGCACCCCAGAACATGGGGGAGAGCTGCCAGGAGCCGTAGCAGATGGGGGAGACCATGAGGCCTGAGCGGCCCAGGGGGATGCGGATGGAGCCGGTTGTGGGGGGGTGGGGATTCATGGGGGCCTCTTGGCTTGGGTCTTGGGTTATGGGCGGAGCGGAGTAAGACGAAGAGGTCTTGTGCCGAGGGTGAAGTTATATTTGTTGTTGGCGGGCGTAAGACACACCGCAACTGAGGACAGTTGCAGTGCGCCACCCGGAGAGGGTTATTTTTTTCTCAGGATGTAGGGGAAGTCGCCATTTTTGCCGGCGGAGAGTTCGACGAGGACGTCGACGAGGGGGGCGGTGAGTGCTTCGAGGACTTTTTTGCCTTTTTCGGCGGTGGCTTTGTGGGGGCTGCCGGTGCCGGTGTCGGGAGTGAGGGCTTTCCAGTCGCGTGGGCACCAGACGCCGGGTGCGCGGAGGGTTTTGAGTTTGAAGGGGGTTTCGGCGCCGTCGCCGGCGCTGGCCATGTCGACGAATTGGGGTGCGATGTGGAGCATGAGCGCGGTTTCAAATTCGTTGGCGTGGTCACCGCCTTTGTCGTCGAGGAAGGGTTTGTAATCGGCGGTTTGGAAGCCGTGGACCTGGACGATGAAGATGGGGCAGTCGAACATGATGTCGCGGATCATCTGCTTGAATTCGTTTCCGCCGTGGAAGTTGAGGATCACGAGGCGGTCGATGCCTTGCTTGACCAGGGAGTCGCAGATGTCTTTGAGGACAAGTTGCTGGGTGGAGGACCGCATGGTGATGGTGGCGGTCTGGTCGAGCTGCATGTTGTCATTGCCGTAGGGGATGGTGGGGAGGAGGCATACTTTGGCTCCCTTTGCGACGGCTTGTGTGACGGCGGCCTGGCCGAGGGCGGTGGCTTCGTAATTATCTGTGCCGTGGGGGAGGTGGTAGTTATGGGCTTCGGTAGCGCCCCAGGGCTGTACGGCGACATTGGGCTTGAATTCGCGGAGTTGTTTGTAGGTGGATTCTTCGACGATGAAGGGACGTGCGGTGAAGGTCATGTGATTTCTCTGTGGGATTGTTAAAGGGGGAGGCTAAAAGGGTACAGCGGGGAGGTGAGGAGGTCCAGAAGTTGAGGTTGGGGTGATTTGGGGGGATTTGGGTAAGACACGGAGTGCCTTCGGGACGGGGCAGTTCCACCAGCCACCCCTTTGGATTGATGTGAACAATCCACGTACTTTTCTCAAAACATTGAGAGTCGGGTTGAAATTTTGCACAGGAGCTTGATACATTGTCGCCATGCCAAAGAGCCAAGCCCTTAAGTTCGGCGTGATGATTTTTACCCTGACCCTTGCGTTGGGCCTGTTTTCCGGGTGTGAAAACACCTCAAAGACAGCGTTCCCAGCCGACAACGGCAACCCGATGGTGGGGCATGTCCTGGCGGTATTTGATCAGGATGGTGATCCTTACGACCTGATTTTGTTCAGGAACGGGAATGCCTTCTCGACAACCACCAAGACCCGCACGGGCGGGATTCACGGCGTGATGGGACGCTGGACGGCCACCCCCGAGACGGTTTTCATCACCTACGACGACGGCAGCAAGGAAGCGTTTGTGTATTACGACGGCACGCTTCGCCGGCAGGAGTATTACCCCACGCGTGAAGTGACCACGACGGCCAATCGTTATGAATACGGCTGGATGGTTAAGAGCAATGCCGCCAGTTATGTGGGCATCTGGTATTGCGTGGATCCCAAGGATGCAGTGAAGAAGGACAAGGGAACCAAGCCCAAGGAATACGTCCTGCTGATGTCGTCGGATGGGAAGGCCTCCCGGAGCGACTCCAAGGATGTGACGGGCACGTGGATTGTGACCAACGACGGCATGGCGCTGATCAAGTGGTCTGACGGAACGGTGGATTCCATCGGTTCGACGGGCGCGGGTTATGAAATGCGCACATGGCTGCCGGGGACCAAGGTTGACCAGAGCGCAGGGATTAAGACCCTGCCTGTGCGGCGCGGGGCGTATTAAGCCGTCTTGACCTGCGGATTGCGTTGGCGATTTGCGGGACGGCTTGTTTTCCCACTCTTGAACGTGAAATAGAGGCTGTTTATGCCGAAATCCATGATCCTTCTGGCATGTGTTGCGCTTTGTTTCAGCAGCCTGATGGGGTGTGCATCCAATGCGCCGGCGCCCGAATCGGCAAAGGATGTGTTTGGGGTGTGGGCGGCGGTGGATCACGATGGGGATTTGTTTGACCTGGTGATTTACCCCGACGGGACAGCGGTGACGAATTGGTCCAAGGGGTCAGAGGGGGCTAAGGGCCAAAAGGGCAAGTGGGTTGCGGGGGCGGATGGGGGGATTGAGATTAAGTATCCCGACGGCTGGCACGATGTGTTTAAGCGTGATGGGACAGGGTTTGTGCAGGAGGGGTATGCGCCTGGGCCTAAGGGGGCACTTCCGACGAATTCCTGCCGCGCGATCCGGGTGACGGATCCGCGTGCGCGTTTTGTGGGTGTTTGGGAGACGCCGGACCGGGATTCGGGCAAGCCGCTCTATATCGCGGTGTTTTCGGATGGGACGGCTCGGAAGACTTCGGATGCGAAAGCCAAGGGTTTGTGGACGGTGCAGTACGGAAATGCGTATTTCACATGGTCGGACGGGTGGAACAACCGGATTGTGCGGACGGAGACGCGGTATATCGATCAGGTTTGGCGGCCGACGGAGATTCCGGAGCAGAGCCAGCCGGCGATTTTGAATATCCGGCGGGTGGGGGATCCGCAGACGGCGGAGTGATTGGGGAGGGGTCTGGGGTTCAGGGTCTGGGGTCTGGTTCGAGGCAGAGACAGAAGGGCATCCCAAACTTGGTTTGGATGTTTGTAAGTCTTTATTTAGATGATGTTTAATTGCTTTGAGCTGGGGTTGTTTGGGGTGGTGTGGGTGCGCGGTTATGTCTAGCGACAAGGTGTCCTTGTGGAGAAGGGCTTTTCCACCGGTCGAAAAGGTGGGTAAGTGTTGATATATGCGGGAGTTAAGGCTGGTAATTGATTTTTCTTTGTTGGTGGCTTTGGATCGGCTATGATATTCCAGTCTGAATTACAGGCATTGAAAGCGACTTCTCGAACATCAGGTCCGGTCGCTTTTTAATTGCCACGTTTCGTCCCTTGGGGCGCTTTGCGCCGATCTGGAGATTCAACCTTTGCAATCATCTGAAACTGCTAAGCAACCGCTGGCCATGGCCCCTTCAGTCGACCCTAAGGGGCGGCGTCGGGACTGGACAGTGACCATCGCGATCGCCACTCTTCACATTCTTTGCCTCGCGGCACCTTTTTGCTTCACATGGTCTGGGCTGGGTGTGATGGCGATCATGTGGTGGGTGGGTGGCGGTCTGGGGATCACCCTGTGCTACCACCGTCTTTTAACGCACCGGTCATTCACGACGCCTAAGTGGTTTGAATATGTGCTGGCGATCATCGGCACGATCAACTGGCAGGGTGGGCCGATCCGCTGGGTAGGCACGCACCGCATTCATCACAAGCACTCTGACAAAGAAGGCGATCCGCACACCCCCCGGCATGGGTTTACCTGGTCTCACATGTTCTGGGTCTGCTACCGCGACCATGCGAGCCAGAACCCCTACGACGCGGCCAAAGACCTTCAGCGTGACAAGGGACTGGTGTTCATCGACAAGTATTTCCCGGTGTTTCAATTCGGGTTTGCCGGGATTTTGTTTGCCTTGGGGTACCTGTTTGGCAAGGCGTATGGCGCGGCTGACCACACCCCCTTGTTTTATGCGACTTCATGGCTGATCTGGGGCACCGCGGTGCGCGCAGTGTTCGGCTATCACGCAACATGGTTCGTCAACTCGGCGTCGCATGTCTGGGGTTACCAGAACTTCGACACCCATGATGATTCCCGCAACAACTGGTGGGTGGCGCTGCTCTCTTTTGGCGAAGGCTGGC
>CAZGOM010000115.1:0-17721 GCA_964527265.1 uncultured Phycisphaeraceae bacterium
CCCCCTACACCGGGTGCACGATGGGCGAATACTTCATGTGGAAGGGCAAGCACGTCCTCGTGGTTTATGACGATCTTTCCAAGCAGGCCGTGGCTTACCGCCAGCTCTCCCTGCTCCTGCGCCGTCCCCCGGGACGTGAAGCCTACCCCGGCGACGTGTTCTATCTCCACTCCCGCCTCCTCGAACGCGCCACCAAGCTTTCGGATGAAAACGGCGGCGGCTCCCTGACTGCCCTCCCCATCATCGAAACGCAGGAAGGCGACGTCTCGGCCTACATCCCCACCAACGTGATCTCCATCACCGACGGCCAGATTTACCTCGAACCCGACCTCTTCTTCGCAGGTGTGCGCCCCGCCATCAACGTCGGTATCTCCGTTTCCCGCGTCGGCGGCAACGCGCAGATCAAGGCCATGAAGGAAGTCGCCGGCTCGCTGCGTCTTGACCTGGCGCAGTACCGCGAACTCGAAGCCTTCGCCCAGCTTGGCACCGAACTCGACAAGGCCTCCCAGCGCTCGCTGGACCGTGGCGCACGCATGGTGGAACTGCTCAAGCAGCTCCAGTATGAACCCATGGACGTCATCGACGAATGCATCCAGATCTTCGCTGGCTCCAAGGGCCTCCTCGACGACGTTGCCGTCAAGGAAGTCCCCGTGTTCGCCAAGGAACTGATCGAATACTTCAAGACCGGCGGCGCTGCCGCACGCGCCGCTCTGGCTGAAAAACAATCCTTCAAGGGTGACGTGGAAGAAAAGATCAAGGCCGCGATCAACACCTTCAAGGCCAGCTACAACGCTAAGAAGAAGTAAGATTTCTTCAACGTTTCAGGATTCAGAAAAACCCACGGCGTGAGCCGTGGGTTTTTTATGGAAACGCAACTATAAGATGATCTGAGAAAAGCGATGTTCGTCCCCCGAATGTGGTCTGACGAAGTAGAACGAATCGGCAAGCAGAAATGCACGTCATTGGGGTATGCGTTGCACGGCATAGGGGATCTTATCGGGCTTGCCGGTTTACTATTGTTGCTCGGCACACCGATCTATCTTGTCTATCGCGGGATTGTTGGTTCTTTCCACGGGTCGCTGCTCTGGCTTCTCTTTGTACCCATTGGTGTCGGGATGGTGGGCCGGATCATTGTTGGAGTGTCTTGGCATCTGGCTGGGCGAAAGCGCTTCAACTATGACTATGGACGCCGCGAAGCGACTTGGGTGGAAGACGGAGAGAAGCACTCATTCACTTACGCCGACTGGCAAGCCGGTACCGCCGCGAGGAAGTCCAAAAGTGATGATACACCTTGACTTACTTTCACCTCGGACTGCCGCAGAGAAACAAGGCTGACGGTCAAGGTATGATCAAACATTTCGCTGAGTCGAAAAACCTATGTTCTTACCCTCTTGGCAGTGGGGCATTGCCCTTTTGTGAAATCAGGATTAAATGCTGTAAGCCTTGATTTAATAACATTTTATGCGTTTGACACAAGTGGTTTTCCTCGCATTCCCATAACAGAAATGTACTTATCCCTTTTTCCTCCCCACCCGCCCGCCTGATCAACCCCTTTCCGTGGGGTCTGGCTTTAAGGTCAATCTCGGAACCAACCCCATGCTCAATCAAGCCCAATGTCCCTGTTGCGGCCAACACGTCCCCCTGCCGGAACAGGAATCACTGATCGCCACCAGCGGCCCCGCCGTGGCGACCGTCCCCGCCAAAGTTGCCGCGCTGGCGATCGCCCCGCCGGTGCCGGTCACGCAGGGCAACCAGGAGCGCTTGAGACTGTACTGGGCATGCAACGCATGCCTGGCCGGCAAGCGGGCGCTGATTGCGGACCCGAACAAACAGAAATTCAAGGCATGCGAACCGTACTACGCTTACTTTGATGAAGAGCGGTCATGCCAGAAATGCCGCAAGACGTTCACGTTCACAAAAGAAGAACAAAAGCACTGGTATGAGCGGCTTGGCTTCTGGGTCTGGTCCCGAGCAGTTGAATGCAGAAAATGCAGGCGGCAAAAGAAGAACACGACAAGGGGTTAAGACGCATCAGATAGCCCCGCAGGGAGCCGGCTGCAAACTGGCAGGCCATTATTTCCGGGCAGCGGGCCAGAGGTGTAAATTGTCAAGTTTTGTATCAATTTTGTTGATACTGCTTCTGCGCCTGCGGGGTAACTTAGATATTGGCTCCGTTTCGTCACATCACAAGACCGAGGACATCATGAACCTTTCCAACCATCGGCCCAGGGGATTTACGATCATTGAACTCCTGATTGTCGTCGCCATCATCGCGGTGCTCTTCTCGCTGGCGCTGCCTTCGCTCATGACCGCGCGGGAAGCCGCCCGCACAGGCACTTGCCTGGCGCGGCAAAGGACGGTGGGGGTCTACATCGAGTCGTACCGCAATGACAAGAAGTTCTGGTACCCGGCCAATCGGACATGGTTCATCGACTATTGGGGAAATGGCCCGCAGGTGATGCCGGTGGTGGATGAGCCCAACCAGCTTGGGCGCTTTCTGGTGCAGATCGGCGCATACTTCCCGGAAGGGGTGTTGCGGACCGACCGGTTCGCCGATGCCTCCAAAAATCAGATGCTCTGCCCGGGAGTGGATTTCCGGCCGCCGACGGATTACGACGTGGGCGCGCTGTATGCGGCCGCGTATGTGGATGATGGCGTGCAATTGACGAGCTACATGCCCAACACCTATTTCGGCTACGGCAACCTGGTGAACCAGGACCGCTACTGGTGGCCCAAGAAAGAAATCAAAGGCGTGAGCCCGGCGAGACTCACCATGGTCGCCGATGTCTACGGCTCCTCAGGCAGCCTCGGCTACGGCGGCGGCACCGGCGACATCCGCTACTCCCATCCCAACCACACATTCAACACGCTCTTCGGCGATGGCTCGGCACGCAACCTGCAAGGCACGGCATATGACCGTATCCTGGACAACACCATGGTGATGAGTCCGACGCCTTAAGCAGCATGTGAGGCATTCAAAATAAAACCGCCCCGACTCGTTGGTGTCGGGGCGGCGAGCTCTGCGAAATTTATTTCTGACAGAGGCAGCTATCGGCCGACCTTCAGAGCCCGGGGCGCTAGGGGGGATTTGCTCACCAGGAGCGTCCCGGGTCATCGGGCCGACAAGGGGTTGCGGGCGTTACAACGCGGCCCGGCCCTTGAGGGTCATCAGTCAATCTGGACTTTGCGCGGGCGGACTTCCTCACGTTTGCCGAGGGTGAGGTAAAGAACGCCATTTTCCAGTTTGCCCTGGATCTTGCCTTCATCGACGTTTTCAGGAAGGCGGAAGGCGCGTGCGATTCGGGTGTAGCTGCGTTCACGCAGGTGGGTGGCCGTTTCCGGCTTGGGAGCTTCAGCCTGCGGTGCCGTGCCTTCGGGGGTAGGGGCGGGGGCGGCAGCGGGCTTGGCGGCCGGCGCCTTGGTCGCGACGATTTCAAGAACGCCCTTATCGAGCGTGACCTGGATCTGGTCGCGGGTGTAGCCGGGAAGCTCGGCGTCAACATAGAAGCTGTTTTTGTCTTCGCGGATGTCGACGGGGTAAGACGCGGTGCGCTCCGCCTGGCCGGGCTCAGACCCAAGGGCCTGGACGAGGCTGTCGTGGAGGGCATCGAAGTTCAAACGGCCGTTACGGTGAAAAGCTGCAAGCATGGGCATCTCCTTTGCTAGGTGTATATGTGTTTGCCGGGCCCAGTGTCCGGTTTCCCCCGGGTCCTGATCCCGGGTGGTTTCGCAAAAAGTATTTGCACGAGCCGTGCCAAAGTCATCTCAGAAGTTAAAAATAATCTTCGTTTATCGTAATATCCTGAAAAACAGACATTTAGCAAAAAATACCAAAACTTTGCTGTCACACCGTTTCTGCCAGATTGGCAGTTTTGCGGTTTGGGAATGTCGGAGTGGCGGGATCAATGGATAGGAAAAGTTTTTCAATGCCAAAATTGAAAATGTCGTTCAACTCTCTGACAATAACGCCATGAGTATTCGCGCAGCCATCCTCGGGCCCACGGGTTACACCGGGCTTTACCTGATCCAGATCCTCCTGAGGCATCCGGAGGCCAAAATCACGTATCTGGCCAGCCACCGCGAAGAACTGCCGGACATCGCACAGGTGTTCCCCCAGCTCTACGGCCGCCTCCCCGCCGGGGTGAGCAAATGCCGCCCCATCGACTACGAAGCCATCGCGCGTGAGGCAGACGTGGTGTTCCTTGGCCTGCCCCATAAGGCGGCGATGAGCTACATCCCCCAACTGCTGGATGCGGGCCTGCGCGTCATCGATCTCTCTGCCGACTACCGCCTCAAGGACGCCGCGCTCTATAAGTCCGTTTACGGCGATGAGCACGGCGACAAAGACAACCTGGCCGATGCCGTGTACGGCCTGCCTGAGCTATTCCGCGAGCAACTGCCGGGTGCGATGCTGGTGGCCAACCCGGGGTGCTATCCCACGGCCGCGGCGCTTGGAATTGTGCCCCTGATCAAAAACAGCCTGGTGAAGCCGGACGACATTCAGATCATCGGCGCGTCAGGTGTGACGGGCGCGGGCAAGACGCCGGCGGCCCACCTGCACTTTCCTGAGCAGAACGAGTCGTACATGGCGTACGGCACAATCGGCGCCCATCGGCACCAGCCGGAAATGCAGCAGACCATCCAACTCGCCACCTCTGTGCGCGCGGGGTTGCTGTTCATCCCGCATCTCTTACCCGTGGACCGCGGCATCCTGCAGACGATCACGCTGGACCCCTCTGAGCCGGACGTGACAGAAGAGGATTTATACGAAGCGTTTGCCGTGGCCTATGCGGACCAGACGTTTGTTCGCGTGCGCAAGGAGCTGCCCAACATCAAAAACGTGCGCGACACGAACTTCTGCGACATTGCCGCGCGGCTTGTGCCGGGCAACGACGCGACGGGCCAGGGGCCGAAAGTGGTGGTGTTCAGCGCCATCGACAATATGTACAAAGGCGCATCCGGCCAGGCGGTGCAGAACATGAATCTGGTATTTGAATTGGATGAGAAGCTGGGGCTGGCGTAAAGCGCTTGCCTCCCAGATAGCTTGAACGATACACCGCAACCGCCCGGCCTCAAAGCCGGGCGGTTTTTGGTAAGTTTGTTGCGCTGTAAAACCATTCATACACGGACAAACCATGCACAATGACATTCTCATCGGCACACTCGCCCCAGCCCAGCACGCGCTGACCTATCTGCCGCGCATCTGGCATCACGGGTTTGAGAGCTACTCGCTCACCTTCTGGAAGCAGATCCCCGACAACCTCACCGACCTCAAAGCGCACGGCAAAAAAGTCGTCGAAATGCTGGCCAACTCCAAGCTGGAGCAAAAGCCGGTGATCAGTTCCATCGGCGTGTTCGGCAATCCGCTGATCGACGACCGCACCGCAGCGGACTTCGCCCGCGCCATCGAAGCCGCCAAGGATTTCGGCACCGACATGGTGACGGGGTTTGCCGGCCGCGTGGTGAACAAGCCGATCCCCGAATCAATGGACCGTTTCAAGCAGGTGTGGGAGCCGATGGTCAAGCGCGCCAAGGACCTGGGCGTGCGCATCGCCTTTGAAAACTGCGACATGGGCGGCACATGGGAATACGGCGATTGGAACATCGCGCATTCGCCCAAGGCATGGGAGATGATTTTCAATGCGCTCCCTTACGACAACATCGGGCTGGAGTGGGAACCCTGCCACCAGATGGTCTCCCTCATCGATCCGCTTCCCCAACTTCGCCAGTGGCTGCCCAAGGTATTCCACGTCCACGGCAAAGACGCCACCATCTTCTGGGACGTCGTTAAGACCAAAGGCATCCGCGGCGGGACGCAGTATGTGCACCACCGGACGCCGGGCTTTGGCGACACCAACTGGACGGATTTGATCTCCATCCTGCGCATGGGCAAATTCAAGGGCGCCATTGATATCGAAGGCTGGCATGACCCGGTCTACAGCGGGGAACGCGAAATGCTGGGTCAGGTGCATGGGCTTAATTATTTGAAGCATTGCCGCGGCGGGGCGTTTGTGCCGACGCCGAAGTTTGATTGACCCCCGGAAGTCATCCTCCCCCTAAGGGAGAGGGATCAAAATTTAAAGAAAAACCCCGGCCGCTCTGGCCGGGGTTTTTTGATTTTGCCGATCTTACTGGCGTGTGCTTAGAGCGACTGTGACTGGGCTTCCGCGGCGACGAGGTCTTCGTAGTTTTCGCGGCGGCGGATGAGGGTGGTCTTGGTGCCGGAGATAAGGACTTCCGGGGGACGGGGCATGGTGTTGTAGTTGCTGGCCATCACCATGCCGTACGCACCGGCGGTGAAGATGCACACCAGGTCTCCGCGCTCAACGGGGGGCATGTAGCGATCCTTGGCCAGGAAGTCGCCGGATTCGCAGATGGGGCCGACGACGTCGACCTTCTCCAGGCCCTGGAGCTTGTTCTGCATTTCCTCTTCGCGCTTCTCGGGAGTGTGTTCCGGCTTGATCTTCACCGGCCAGATGAAGTGGAAGGAATCGTAGAGCGTGGGGCGGATCAGGTGGTGCATGCCCGTGTCGAGAATGACAAACTTTTTGCTGCCACCCATCTTGATGTACTGGACCTGGGCGATCAGCGCGCCGGCGTTGGCGGCGATGGTGCGACCCGGTTCCAGGATGATGGTGCCGCCGCCCTTCTTGAAGTCACGCAGAAGGGGGACGATCTCAGCGGCATAAGCCTCGGCATTGGGAGACTTGCCGGTGATGTAATCGGCCGCGTAACCGCCGCCGATATCCAGCGCGGTGACGGTGTAGCCCTTGGTCTTGAGTTCGGCGACCAGTTCAAGCGCCTTCTTGATGGCCAGCACGTACGGCTCGGCGGAGTAGATCGGCGAGCCGATGTGAAGGTGGATGGCGTTGAGGGAGAGGTGCGGGTCCTTGCCGTAGGTGTCGAAGAACTTGCGGGCGCGTTCGATGTCGACGCCGAACTTGGTTTCCTTCTTGCCGGTGGTGGTCTTGGCGTGGGTCTTGGGGTCGGCCACGTCAGGGTTCACGCGCAACGCGGCATTGGCCTTGGCGTTCAAGGACTTAGCGATCTTGGAGATGTTTTCAAATTCAGCTTCGGATTCAATGTTGAACCAGCCGATGCCGGCCTTGATGGCTTCGGCGATTTCCTTGTCAGTCTTGCCGACGCCTGCGTAAACGATCTTCTTGGGGTCCACGCCGGCCTTCTGCGCGCGGTAAAGCTCACCGCCGGAGACGACGTCCATGCCCGCGCCAGCGGCGGCAAGGGCCTTCAAGAGATGCAGGTTCTGGCAGCTCTTAATCGAATAGCAGATGATCGGCTCAAGTTCCTTGTAGGCCTTGGCGATCTTGTTGAAGTGGCCGACGAGGGTTTTTTCAGAGTAAACGTAGACCGGGGTGCCGGCCTTGGCGGCGATGTCGGAGATCTTGACTTCGTCGCAGTAGAGTTCGCCGTTCTTGTAATTGAAAAGGTCCATGGTGATCCTTGAAAAAGGCTGTTTGGTGAAGCGGGGTAACATGATACCAGCGGTTTTGGGGCCATGTGGTCATTGGGGGAGGGCGAAACAGGAAGTCAACACATGGTTTTCATGAATAACACAGTGTTGGAAATAGCTGTGTGGCTAGCGGCCTTTGGGCTGGCGGCACAGTTGGTGTGCGTTGCGCGGCTGGTGTTTGGGGCCAGATGGATCGAGCCGCAATGCCGCGGATGCGGGTATTTGATGCAGGGGTTGCCGGTTGAACAGAAGACGTGCCCGGAGTGCGGGCGGGGGTTGACGGATTTAGACAGGCGTGGACGGCTGGGATGGGAAAAGCCAAAGGGCAGGCCCAGCGTGTTTCACCCGAAAGTGCTGTGGCTGGCGGGGTGCGTTTTGTTTTTTGTTACGCTGGCTTTGGCGAATCCTGTGGGCCGCGTGGGATACGTCACGCAGGCGTACATCATTCCCATCATGGTGGATGGGCAGCCCAGGGCCAACGCGATGGTGACGTGCCAGGCTCCGGTGCAGCTGCTTCGGCTGGCCGACAGATATGACCTGGTTCGGCAGGGTGCACCGGACCTGGCACGGGTCATGGTGCGCTTCACCAAGCATGACTTCGCGCAGGAAGCCAAAGTCTCGCGGCTTTACGTCATGGATCTGCAGGATGTGCGCCCAGTGTCCGGCATCGCCCCCGCTCCCGAAACCCCGGCGCGGCCCAAGCCGAATCCGGAGAGCCTGGTGCGGGCGATGTTTGAGGATGCAGGGTTGAATGCCGACCCGCGGGAAGAAGAAAGCGTGGTTGAGCTTTTTCAGGAAGTCCGGGGAGAAACGCTCTACGCGAAAACAGGGCAGCACATCCCGCTGGTAACGTTCAATCAGCCGCGCCAGGTGTTGCGGAACACCACGCTCAATATGGTGGAATCAATGCTGACCCCCTGGATAACGTGGGGGGCGTATGGAGTGCTGCTGCTGTGGCTGACGGCAGGGTGGGTGCTGATCACGCTGAGAGTGAAAACGCTTGTGGGTGAAAAGTAGTTGCCTCTTATTTGGTGGGGTCGCTCAAACGGCCCATGAAGAGAATGACATCGGTTTCCTTATCCACGATCTGAAACAGGAACGGGTGATCAGCCTTGAAGATCGTGGGCTTATCAACAGGGGCAGACGTCAGGCTGATGACCACCGCGGTGGCGGCGGCCGCTTCCGTGCCCGCTTCATCCACTTGAACGTAGGTCTTGTGAAGGATGGCGGAGATTTGGGTTTTACCCGCCGCGTGGATGGAAGCGAACATGGGGGTGAAATCGCCGTCGTCAAAGGCGCGCTTGACCCCCAGACCCTTTAGCGCGTCAGTCAACTCGCCGGACCATTCGATCTTGAACTTGGGCAGGCTGATATGGACCTGAGCGGATTTGGAGGCGTCGGCCAGCGCGGCGACGCGTGCCGCGTCCGGCTGGGCTTTGGCGCCTTCCTTGGGAAGGATCACACGCATCGCGATGCGATTGCCCTTGTAAGGCAGTTCCAGGAACTGGCAGGTGTCATCCTCGGCATAGTTGGCAAAGAACTTGGCGTTCATCATGTCGACTTGCTTGGATTCTTTGGCGCTCACCTTGAACGGCGCCTTCTGGGTGCCATCCTTTTTGAACTGCGTGGCCCAGTCGGCTTTGAAGTAAACAGCGTTGGTCAGCACCATGCGGGTTTCGGCGCCCAGCACGGAAGCGGGGACAAGGTCTTTGATTTTCTGATTGGTTTTGGATTCAACCCAGGCGTTGATGGTTGCCGCGGCTTTGGCGGCCTGGGCGAAGTCGAGGTTTTCGACACGGGCGGCAAACACCGCGAGCATGAGGCGGGCGTAAGCAGGCTTAAGCGTCTCGTTCTTACCCACCCAAAGGGCATTGGCGCTCTGGAGCTGAACCTTGTCCGTCTGGGCTTTGTTGAGGCTAGCCACAAGACTGCCCTGATCGGCCAAACGACTGCTGCCAGGGGCAAAACCCAGAGCCGTCCAAAGCTCTTCAGAGGTGGCACCCTCACCACCGGCAGCGGTCATGGAGAGCGCCTGGGAAATGCTGGTGGGGGAGATGAAGGCATTGCCGTGGCTGCTGGCCGCCTTGGCCCAAAGTGCCCAGGCGAACTTGTTATTGGCGCGCGCGGCATCATCGGCGTTGCCGGGGAGAAGGGTGGGCGCAACTGAGGTATCAGGCTTGGGCACGGGTTTGGCCTCCTGCGTGGAGTCAGAGTGGCAGCCATAGGAAAGGCAAGCGGCAGCGAAGGCGAGGAGCGCAGCGATGTTGCGGGCACGTGTCATGGTGAGCCTCAGGGAAGGAAGCGGATGGATAAGTGAAAACCGGTACTCCACTTTACTTTGTCGGTCTAAGCATATGAGACGCAACAACACTCAAGGTGTACAAAAGTACCCAAGGGAAAACAATACGACCCACAACAAGTGCGTCACTCTTCCGGATTCCACCACACGCGGCCCTTGTCTTTGATGGCGATCCTGGCGCGCTCGCGAAGGTCGGCCATCTGGGCAGGGTTGAGTGAATGCCTGAAGGAATGGGCCGCGGCGAAGGCGGCGTCCTGCTCGTTGGGAAAGCTCATGCCTAAAAGTGCGACGTCCGGGTCGCAGGTGAGGGTGTAATGAAGGCATTCCTCGGGAGATAAGTGAGGGAGGGTGGGAGCAGCGGAAGATTCACCACCAGACGAGACTTTACCGCGCGGGCGGTTTGCCAGGGGACGGTTGTACCCTTCGGTGTCGCCGACGAGTTTTCCCGCCCCGAAGGTTTTGAAGCAGACGGTGGCGATACCAAGTTTTTTCGCCAGCGGAAGGACTTGGGTGACGTACCGCTCATCGACGAATGCGCCGATGGGGAAGAGGACGATATCGCACAGGCCGGAGTTCAAGGCTTCAAGAAGCACCTCGGGGTGATGGGAAGAAATGCCTTTAAAGCGGGTCTTACCTGCTTTGACGCAGTCGGCCAGTTCACTCATGGGTCCGCCGGGCGCGGCCAGGGCACGCCAGGTTTCAAGCTTTGAGCAGGAATGGAAGACGAAGGCGTCAGTGTGGGAAAGGTCCAGGCGAGTGAGGCTTTCGTCAATCTGAGATGCGACGGGTTTGTCGGGGTGGTCGATCTTGTCGATGACAAAAAGCTTGTCGCGGTTCTTGTGGGCTTTGATGGCGCCCCCGACCACCTCTTCGCTGTAGCCGTCTTCATAGCCGGGGGCAGTGTCAATGACGTTGAGTCCGGCATCAAAAGCACGGCGCACCGTGGTGATAAGATCGGGCAGGGGAATCTGGCGGTCTGCGACATCACCGATGCCCAGAAGGGAGGCGGTAAAACCGGTCTTGCCAAGTTGACGTCGGGGGGAGAATTGGGGCATGTAAGAAAGGTACAAGCAACGGGGGATAATGGACAAGTGAAGAAAAGGCGCGCGGTGGCTTTTGGGGGGATATTTGGGCTGTGTCGAGGGTAGAGCCCTATAATGATGGGTGAAGCTGCATGAAAAAGAGGGGCTGGCGCGTTGATTCCTGACGGGGGAAGGATGGCTGCCATGAAACGAGTGACAAAAACTTTATTGACGATGGCTGCCCTGGGCGCGGCGTTGTTGTCCGCCTCATGGGTGTCGGCACAGACGGCGCCCGCCACGACGCAGCCTGCCGGAACCAAGCCCACAGCGACAGTGAACGATGTGCTCAAGAAGATGAACGCCACCATCGACAAGGTTGAGATCAAAGACGCCACGGCTAAAGAGGCGTTCAAATGGTGGTCGGACACGGTGGGAGTGAAATTGGTGATCAACTGGGAGGCGATGGCGGCTGAAGGGGTCTCGCCGGATGCGAATGTGACGCTGGACTTGAAGGATGTGCCCGCGGGAACAGTGCTGGGCTTGATCATGCAGCGGGCATCGCAGGAGACGGAGCTGATTTACCAGGTAACGCCGTGGTACATCCAGATCATGACCAAGAAGCAGGCCAACAAGTTCAACACAATCAAGGTGTATGACGTGGGGGATCTGGTGCATGACGCGAGCGTGGGACCTGCGCCGATGATGGGGCTGCAGGTGTGGTCACCCGTATCGATACCGGGGGTGTCGGTTTATGGACCGACAGTTGTGGGGACGCGGGAATACCGGGAGGTGTGGTCTGGGCCTAAAACCAACCAGCAGGTGGGGGAGGAGCTAGCGGAGGCCATTCGTTCACAGGTGGAGCCGAGCGTGTGGAAGGAATCGGGCGGCACGGCGACGATCCGTTTTTTTCGTGGGACGCTGGTGGTGAACGCGCCGGACTATGTGCATGCGCAGATGGGGTACAACCCCAAAGAGGGTTCGCGGCCATTGGTGTTTTTAAACAAGAAGGAAAAGATCGTGGTCGAACCGCGCGTGACGGTACAGGACGTGGGGGTGACGGGGGTGCATGAAGTCGAATCATCATCAATCGGGATCGGCGTTGGGGTGCAGATCTCCAAATGAGGATGGGGGATGAGGTGTCAGGTAGAGCGTCCGCGTGGGCCCAGGCGCTTGGTTTTGGCGTCGTGGTTGTGTGCCTGCATGGCGGCAGGGAGGAGTTGGGTGAGCTCCATGGCCAGGAGGCCGGCGTGGCCGTGCTCTTGGGCCCAGAGGTCGCCAGCCATGCCGTGAAGGTGGGCACCCAGTACGGCGGCATCGAAGGTGGGCATACCTTGCGCGATCAAGCCGGAGATGATGCCGGTAAGGACATCGCCGGAGCCGGCGGTGGCCATGGCGGGGTTGCCGGTTTGATTGATGTAAAAGTGCGCTCCGTCAGTAACGATGGAGTGCTGACCTTTTAAGACGACAACGGCGGAGAGGGCACGGGCCAGAGCACCGGCGGCCAAGGGGCGTTCTTCGGTGTCGATGGGGCTGAGGTTGATATCCAGGGCTTTGGCAAGGCGGGAGAACTCGCCTGGATGCGGGGTGAGAACCAGCGACGGACCCGGGCGGGTGCGATAAGGGATATGGCGAGAAAGGAGGGTGAGGCCGTCAGCATCCAGGACGATGGGTCGCTTGCCTTTAAGGAGGTGTTTCAGGAGGACCAGTGAATGGTCTTCGAGGCCCATGCCAGGCCCAAAGCCGATGACGGCTTTGGCATAAGGGTCGACTGTGTCAAGCGCATCAAGGGTCGCCTGGACAGGTGCGGCGGAATCCCAGGGGAGGCCGGTGCAGGAGGGTTGAATGCCCAGGATGGTCACCAGCGCGGCACGGGAGGAAAGGACTTTGCAGAGCCCTGCGCCGATGCGGAGGGCAGAGGTGGCGGCTAGCGCGGGAGCGCCAGGCATAAAGAGCGAGCCACCGGCAATGATGACCGTGCCGAAAGTACCCTTGTGGCCGTCGGAAGGGCGCAGGGGAAGGGCGGGGAGGGCGGTGATCCAGCGGGGTTCTGGGGTCATTGGGGTTGTAACTTGTCAGAAAAAGGACAAATTCAGCCTGCAGTAGCGGATTCGGCTTCGTATTCGTTGGCTTTGTTGACCAAAAGGCAGCCGGCGAGGAGGCCGACAAGAGAACCGGCGGCCAGGTGGCACGGGAGTGCATTGGCCAAGCCGGGAAGGCTGCGGGCGTACCAGGTGCCCAGCAGGTGGGCTTCGCCGTTGATGGACATGCCGGTGTAGAAATAGACAAGGGGGCCGATGAGGGCGGGGATGAAAAAAAGGGGGAGGGGGTTTCTGCTTGGGAAGTTGACGCGGGCGATGGTGGCGGCAATGAAGGCGGCGAAAGCCGAGCCCCAGACGGCCTGGGCGGCGCCGGGTGCGCGGACAAGGGACCAGGTGCAGATCAGGAAAATGATGAGGGCGACGCCGGCGCTGATCCAGGAGCGTGAAGTCCAGCGGTTCAAACGAACGTGAGTAAGGTTTACGCCAGGGGCCGCGGGAGTGGCCTGCGGCGCGCGGGTGCGGGGGTGCCAGGGCTTGGCGACATCAGCACCGAGGACAAAGATGAGGATGACACCCAGTTGCCACAGAAGAGATTCAAAAGCGAACTGGAAATAAACAGATTGGTCAGGATGGACGAGAGATTTGAGCCAGATATCCAGGCCGGGTTTCTGGAGGAGAACGACGGCAAGGGTGGCACCGGCGATGAGGGGGCCGAAATACGCCTCATGGGTGCCTTTATTGACGACCCAGGCGGCAGCGCCAAGGAACGCCAGGCCAATGATGAGCGTGAGGAAGGAGAAGACGAAATTGCCGCCAGCGAAAAGAGAGGGGACGGACTGGTATCCGGTGCCGCCCAGCCCCCAGCAGAGGACCCATGACCCACAGAGGGCGAGGAGCAAACCGAGGATCCATTGGAGAGTAAGGCGCATGAGAATATTTTAGGGTCTGGGGTCCAGGGTCTGGGGTCTGGTCAGAAAAAGAATGAGACGGCGTTACATGACGGGGCGGAAATCTGCGCGCCAGGAGACGGCATTGCCCTGCGGGTCGGTGACGTCGAGGCGGCGTTGCGTGCCAGGGGCCATGTTGAGGATCTTGAAGTTGGCATCGGGGTTTAAGATCCTGCCCTGAGAATCAAGCCATTGGATGCGGTACTGGATGGTGAGAATACCGTCGACTAGGGATTCGACATCCATCACGGCATGGATGGGTTTGACGGTGGAGAGTTCCTTGGGGAAAACGGGGCGAACATCGATGGAGGTCATACCGGGCCAGAGGTTGACGCCGGGAATTTCAGGGACACCTGGGGTCTGCGGGCCGGTGTTATCGACTTGCTTGGAGCAGCCCAGAGAGAAGGCCATAAGAGAGACGGCGAGGAGAATACACAAATGGTTCATGGGTTGCTCCTGAAGCAGGGATTAAAGAAGCAAAGGAACATCAGTCGGTGTGGGGCTGGCGTGTTTCAGAGGGTTCATGAGCGGGGTCTTGCGCCTCAGAAAACCATTTGGTGATGTCGCGGGCGGCGCGGGCGGGATCCTGCGCGGCGCAGACGGCGGAGCTGACGGCGACGCCCCTGGCGCCAGCCTGGGCGAGGATGTGGACATTGTGCGGGGTGATGCCGGCGATGGCCAAATGAGGAAATGCCGGAAAGGCGGCGAGGAAAGCGCGAAGGTAATCAGGTCCGACGATGTGGTCTTTTTTCTTGGTGGTGGTGGGGAACATGGGGCCAAGGCCGACATAATCCGCACCATCATTTTTGGCGCGGCGTGCGTCTTCAACGCAGGCAGTGGAGACGCCGACGATGAGCTGGCGACCGGCGAGCTTGCGAACATCGGAGACGGAGAGGTCGTTTTGGCCGACGTGGACGCCATCGGCGTCGGAGAGGAGGGCGATGTCCGGCCGATCGTTGATGATGAGGGAAACGTTCCGGGGTTTTAGAAGGGCCGAGAGGGTTTTGGCGCGCTTGAGGAACTCTCCGGACTCCAGGTTTTTTTCGCGAAGCTGGATGCAGTCTGCGGCGGGGAGGCCGGATGCGTCGGGCCGCGTAATGGCATCGGCGACGGAGAGCCAGTCGTGGTTTAAGCAGAGATCGCCGGTGATGAGAACACAGAGACGCCACTGGCGTGCGAGGCCGGAATTGAGTTTAAGGGCGAGGCGGCTTTCGATGTCGTAGCCGCGGTAGCGGATGGATTCGATGACAGCGGGAAGAGGGGCTTTTGTGCCGTTGCCGAGGACGACGGGAACATCGAGGGCCTTGGCGTATTCTTCAATGGCGCGGAGGGCTTCGGAGAGACGTTTGCCAGCGGCGGTGACAACGTGGGGAATGCCCTGCCGGGTCATCTCACCGGAGACCTTCACGGTGGTGCCTACGTCGCCGGGGGTATCGCGGTGCCAGGGGAGATTATCGAGGCTGGCCATGGCGTGGGAGAGGTCATGGCGCAGGGATTTGATGTCGGTGACGAGGGGAGTGTCGTCGAGGATGAAACGGGCGGCTTCCTCCATGACACGGAGGGCTTCGCGGGCGCGGTTGAAGTTGGCGTCTAGGATGCGGTGAATGGCTGGCATGGGGGTATTTTACGTCCTGTGTCCTGTGTCCTGCGTCTTGCGTCTTGCGTCGCGTGTCAAAGATACGGAGAAAGACGTTTTGTATCAGGCGCGGAGTTTGAAAGTGGGTTTGGGGGTGGAGAGGCCCAGGAGGGCGCGGACGGTGAAGTGAATAAGGAGGACGAGGGCGAACAGGGCGAGGATGACTGCGCCCTGGCGATAGAGGCCGAGAGCGAAAAGCCATGCGGCATCGTAAAGGATGAGCCAGAGTGTGCCCAGGGCCATGAAGCGTGCGCCGGCCTGGCGGCGGCGGGGGAGGGGGCGCATTTTGTGCCGGAGCGTCCACCAGCCGGCGACGAGGAATGCCGCGCCGACGAGGGCGGGGAGGAGCCAGGACTGGCCCACTTTGGGGATGGGGGTATAGGAGAGCATTTCGGGATCTCGCCAGCGCATCCAGCCGATCAAGACCATAGACCAGAAGCTCCAGCCCAGGCAGATGCCCCAGAAGTGAGTCCCGGTGAGTCGGGGGCGTTTGCCCATGAGGACGTAGGCGAGGGTGGCGACGATGACGACATGGGTCATGGTGAGCCAGATGGGCCAGCCAAACTGCATGGTGGGGTTTGGCGTGAGCATGATGAGAATGCGGATGAGTCCGAGGGCAACAATGCCGAGCGCGGGGAGGAATTTGCCGATGAGATCGTAGAAAAGGACGAAGACGGCGGCGGACCCGGCAATGAGGACAGAGACTTTGCCCAGCCAGACGGAGGCGCAGAGGGAAGCGACAAGGCCGACGACAGCGAGGAAGAGGCCGGTATGGCGCGAGATGGCGCCGGCGGCGATGGGGCGCTCGGGGCCAAAGTCTTTGTCGCGCTCGGCGTCGATGATGTCGTTAATGGCCAAGCCGTAGATGGAGAGGCCGATGGCGACGACGGCGGTGATGGCCATGAGAAGAGGCAGGGAGAGGGCGGTGAGGGTGGGGTTTGCGGTGTCCTGGCTTTCGATGGTGCGCGCGAGAAAGAGCATGAGCCAGGCGTTGGACAGCGCGGAGCCGACGACTTCGGGGCGGAGGAGCCGGAGGAGGTTTAAGAAGTCGATCCAACGTGAGGTCATGGGGAATATCGTAGCGGGGCGGAGAAAAGAGGAATTTTTGAGTGGGATCAAGAGGATTGAGGATGATTAAGAAATGTGTTGTTGGCGAAGAGGGGCGACGAGGTTTTGAAGAAAATGATGAGAGAAGGAGCTTGACATCGCAGTGCGGAACGATTATTGTTTAAACAAGTGTCGTCTGAACAGGCAAGTGCTCGGACGAAAAATGATCCGATAAAACACTTTTCAAGGAGAAAGCCATGACGACCGCAACAACCACCGTGAACCAGACACTGGCCCAGCGCGTGCAGGATCTGCAGAACTACATCGCGACGGGGCGGATCCTAGAGGCGATGACGGAGTTTTATGCGCAGGATGTGGTGATGCAGGAGAACGCCAAGCCGGGGACGACCGGGCTGGCGGAGAACATCGAACGGGAGAAGCAGTTTTTAAGCTACGTGAAGACCTGGATCGGTTACGAAGTGAAATCCGTGAGCGTGGGAAAGGACACGGCAGCGGTGGAATCGGTGATCGAGTTCATCGGCACCGACGACAAGAAGGTGCGGATCGAACAGGTGAGCGTGACGAAGTGGGCCAATGGGAAGATCGTTCACGAGCGGTTTTACTACGACGCTTCGGGCAAGTGAAAAACAAAGCTTCCTTATGAAAAAGGCCCGCTCATTGAGCGAGCCTTTTCATTTTTTTCGGTGAAAACACTCAGGCTTTTTCCATGGGTGGGCAGGTGCAGACGAGGTTGCGGTCGCCGTAGGGGTTGTCGACGCGGCCAACGTAGGGCCAGAACTTGTGGTCCTTGAGCCATGCGGCGGGGTAGGCAGCCTGTTTGCGGGAGTAGGGGTGCTTCCAGTCGTCGGAGGAGGTGTGTTCCGCGGTGTGGGGGGCGTTTTTGAGGACGTTGTCCTTGCGATCGGCCTGGCCTTGTTCGATGGCGCGGATTTCCTGGCGGATCAGGATCAGCGCGTCGCAGAAGCGGTCGAGCTCGGGCTGGGATTCACTTTCGGTGGGCTCGATCATGAGCGTGCCCGGGACAGGCCAGGACATGGTGGGGGCGTGGAAGCCGTAGTCGATGAGGCGCTTGGCGATGTCTTCGACTTTGACGCCGGCGCTTTGGTCAAAAGGGCGACAGTCGATGACGAACTCATGGGCGACGCGGCCGGTTTTGCCGACAAAGAGGACTTCGTAATCACCCTTCAAGCGGTGGGCCATGTAGTTGGCGTTCAGGATGGCGACCTGGGTGGCGCGCTT
>CAZGOM010000116.1:0-17508 GCA_964527265.1 uncultured Phycisphaeraceae bacterium
CTTGACACTAGGGGCTCGCCCAGCCCCTGATTTGAAGTAGATTCTGCACACTCTCACGATAGTTTTCAATAGCTTATCCACGATTTTTTCGCATAAAATCAACGTTTTATCCTCATTCACTCCCCCAAATCCCCCCTTTTCAAGCCTTTTTTTATGCTCTAACCTTTGACTAGACCACGACTTGAGCAAAAATGCCTTGTTTTCCCGACCCCACCTCAAAAATATCCTTCATTTCTCGCACTTTTTCACACTTTTAATCATCCACAACCGCCCAAACACCTCGCGTGACCTACTTTTCCCACAAAAAAAGCCTCCAAATCCACCCTCTGCCTCACCCAACGTACCTTATCCTCTATCCACTTCCTCACCCTTCCCCTTCTATATAAGACCGGGCTTATGACAAAAGACTCCCCCAACCGCGGCACGCCCCCCTTCAACGACTACATCACCCCAGCCATCCTCCTCTTCATCGGCTTCCTCTGCCTCATCAACTCCATCACAGTCCTCGGCCCAAACATCCTTCTGAATGAATCACGCGCCATGGCCGCCCTCGCCTTTTTCGCCTGCGCCATCCTAAGCCGCATCTACACCCACTTTCGCCAACTCCTCTGGTTTCAGGGCGCCCAAGCAGCACTTGATGCCATTGCACAACGAAGAAAAGCCATTCGGATCGCTCAGGAAGCCCGCGCCCGTGCCCGCGATCGCAAGGCCTATGAGCAATTCCTCCAAAAAGAGCAAGAAATAAAAGAAGAACGCCAACGCATCCAAGACAAAATCCAGCAGGAAAAGCTGCGCCTCGCCCAGGAAGAAGCCCTCAAAAAAGCTCGCGCCGCCCAGGCCCTACTCCAGGACGACACCCTCACTCCCGAAGACGAGGAAAAACTCCAAAACGACCCCCATCCCGCCCCTTAATTCCCCTCTGCTTCTGACTAAACCCCAAACCCTGCGCCATTCTTTTCCCGCCAAAATGACAGCCAACCTCGCCTTGCTTGCCCCTCTGGCAGTCAAAAACCCCCTCTATTTCCCTAAAACACCCCCAAATCCCTTTCTTACCACCACAAAACTCTGGCACCACCGTTGCATAACCCTCAGTGTTGCCCGCATACCGGATCACCCGGAAAATCCCTTAGCCCGCGCTTCACCCCTCGCCTATCATGGAAAAACCGGGGAGGCGTGACCGGCAAACGGCTAAGGCGCGTTCAATCAACTTAATCACCGCCGGTCAGGAAAGGACCTTCAATCATGGCTAAGACAGTAGGTATCGACCTTGGCACCACCAACTCCGTGGTCGCCATCATGGAAGGTGGGAGCCCAAAGGTTCTCATCAACAGCTCCGGTAACCGCATCACCCCGTCCATTGTCGGCTTCACCGACAAGAACGAACGCCTCATCGGCCAAAACGCCAAGCATCAACAGATCACCAACCCCAAGAACACCGTTTACTCTGTTAAACGCTTCATGGGCCGCCGCCACGCCGAAGTTGAATCTGAAGAGAAAATCGTCCCCTACGCCGTCGTCGGCGCAGCCGATGAACTCGTCAAGATCAAGATCCGCGACAAGACCTACACCCCCCAGGAAATCTCCGCGATGATCCTCGCGGATCTCAAGAAGACCGCCGAAGACTATCTCGGCGAAAAGATCACCAACGCCGTCATCACCGTCCCGGCTTACTTCAACGACTCCCAGCGCCAGGCCACCAAGGAAGCCGGTGAAATCGCCGGCCTCAAGGTCGACCGCATCATCAACGAGCCCACCGCTGCCGCCCTCGCCTACGGCCTGGACAAAAAGAAATCCGGCAAAGTCGCCGTCTTCGATCTCGGCGGCGGCACCTTCGACATCTCCATCCTCGACATCGGCGATGGCGTTTTCGAAGTCCTCGCCACCAATGGCGACACCCATCTCGGCGGCGACGACTGGGACCAATCCCTCATCGATTTCCTCGCCGATGAATTCAAGAAGAAGGAAGGCGTCGACCTCCGCAAGGACCCCATGGCCCTCCAGCGCCTGAAGGAAGCCGCCGAAAAGGCCAAGTGCGAGCTCTCCAGCGCCCAGGAAACCACGGTCAATCTCCCCTTCATCACCGCCACCCAGGAAGGCCCCAAGCACCTTCAGCTTTCCCTCACCCGCACCAAGTTTGAGCAGATCACCTCCAGCCTCTTTGACCGCTGCCGCGCCCCCGTCGTGGCCGCCCTCAAGGACGCCAAGCTCACCGCGGACGATATCGACGAGGTCCTCCTCGTCGGCGGTTCCACCCGCATCCCCAAGGTGCAGCAGATCTGCAAAGAGATCTTCAAGAAGGAACCCAACAAGTCCGTCAACCCCGACGAAGTCGTGGCCGTCGGCGCCGCCATCCAGGGGGCTGTCCTCACCGGCGAAGTCAAGGACGTGCTGCTCCTGGACGTCACCCCGCTCTCCCTGGGCATTGAAACCCTCGGGAACGTCATGACCAAGCTCATCGAGCGCAATACCACCATCCCGGCCGAAAAAAGCCAGGTCTTCTCCACCGCCGGTGACAATCAGACCAGCGTCACCATCCACGTCCTCCAGGGCGAACGCGAGTTCTCCCAGGACAACCGCACCCTCGGCCGCTTTGATCTCACAGGCATCCCCCCGGCTCGCCGCGGGCAGCCGCAGATTGAAGTCACCTTCAAGCTCGACGCCAACGGCATCCTGAACGTCCAGGCCACCGACAAGGCCACCGGCAAGAGCCAGAAGGTCGAAATTAAGGGTTCCTCCGGTCTCTCCAAGGAAGAGATCGAGAAGATGAAGAAGGACGCCGAAGCACACGCCGCCGAAGACGCCAAGCGCCGCGAGCTCACCGACACCCGCAACATGGGTGACAACCTGATCTATCAGGTCAAGCAGCAGCTCGAAGAAAACGGCAGCAAGGTCTCCGGCGACACCCGCGGCAAAATCGAGAATGCCATCAGCAACCTCGAAACACGCCTCAAGGAAGACGATGCCGCCGCCATCAAGAAGGCCATCGACCAGCTCCAGGACGCCGCCATGGAAATGGCCAAGGCATCCGCTGAGCAAGCTGGCGCCGCAGGCGCAGGCCCCACCGGTGGCCCCGAAGCCGGCCAGCCCGGCCCCGACGCCGGCAAAAAGGGCAAAAGCGGCGACGACGTGATCGATGCCGATTACGAAGTCAAGCAATAACCCTGCCCACAACCTGACTCCACGAAAAAGCCACCCTCCCCGGGTGGCTTTTTCTATGGATGGCTTTGGCTGGGTGGCTGGAGCTGTTGTACTCAACTGCCCCGGATCGGTTGCCCCTGATGAATTCACCCAAACTGATATATTTGTTTTCCTCAACTCCCCATCCGGACCCATCCCATGAAAATCGCTCGCATCCCACCCCTCGCCTACACCCCCGCCAAACTCACCTACCGCAACTTCATCCGCGGAGGCATCGGCGCAGACTACCACCAGAACCCTTTCTTCCACCAGTTCCCAAACGGCGACCTCCTCCTCTACTGGAGCGCCTACGATTTCGACGAATGCTCCCCCAACTCCATCAAACTCTTCTCCATCTCCAAAGACCGCGGCATCACCTGGTCAGACCCACAGGTCTACGCCGCTGACTTCGTCTGCGGAATACCCGACTACATCGCCATCCTCCCCCTCCGCGGCTCTGCTGACGCCCTCATGCTCGTCTGCCGCATGCACCACGACATCGAGGTCGACGAAACCACCCGCATGGCCACAAAGCACGCCGACTATTTCAACAACAAAACCCGCGTCTTCCTCCGCAGATCATCCGATCACGCCCGCACCTTCGACTACGGTACTGAAATTCCGCACACCCTCATCTGCGGCGGACGTGAACTCCCCAATGTCGGCCTCTACGGCTCAAACGACAGCTTCATCCAACTCCAAAGCGGCCGCATCATCGCAACCTTCACCTTCCTCGACCCCGCACGTTGCGGCCCCACCAAGTGGCATCTTCACTTCACCGGCGTCTGTCTCATCTCCGACGACCTCGGCAAATCCTGGACCCGCTCCGGTGAAATCCACGCCGACACTAGCCGCGGCGTCATGGAACCCCAAATCGTCGAAACAAGCCCCAACCGGCTCTACTGCCTCTTTCGCACCGCTGGCGGCTTCCTCTATGAAACCATCTCCGAAAACGGCGGCCAAACCTGGAACTCCTCCAAACCCTCTCCCCTTCCCAGCCCCGAATCCATGCCCAGGATGATTAAGCTCCAAAGTGGCAACCTCTTGGCCCTCTGGAACAACGTCTCCTCCACCACCCAACTCCCACGCCATCCCATGGCCGCCGCACTCTCCAAAGACGGCGGCCGCACATGGGGCGAGCATCGCATCATCGCTCCTGAATCCGGCACAAACCAGCTCAGCAACCATGGCGTCATCCAACTCGACGATGGCCGCATCCTCGCCGGCATCTCGCACTATCACGACATCAAACCCATGACCAGCGACCTCGACATCGCCCTTTTTGACGAAGCATGGCTTCTCAACCCTGAAAAATAAGAAAAACCACCTGAGAAATACTCAGGTGGCTCTTTTTAAAAGTCCCGTGGGCCGCCTTTACGTTGAGGGGCCGGCCTCTTGCCTGGGCATATCACCTAGACAACCGGGAAGCTGACCGCAAAGCTTAATCAAGCCCCGCGGCAGGGATGATCAAACCGACACTTCCTCGTAACGTCCCGTCCGTGTTGCCGCCAGTTTCGTTACGCTCCCAACCGGAACTTCGCCAGACGCTTCCTGCCCCGTCAAAGGACGTTCGATCTGGCTCGGGTCCACACTCAGCGTCAGCTCGGCCGCGCTGGGCTTGCGCCCGCTCTTGAGCGCCTGATAACCCTCATAGACCCAGTGTCCCAGGCCCACAAGAATCACCGAACCCCACACCAGCGTCTGCGAAAGCAGCGCCCCGGTACGCAGGCCCAGCCACAAGTGCTCTTCACCAGCCAGGAGGGCAAACCCTAATCCGCCGGTCACCGCGCCGGTCACCAGCGCTGCAGCAGACACAATCAAAACGATTCGTAAGTTACGCTCAGGATTCAGTTCCGCCATGACAAACCTCTTTTCTTTCTTTGTTGTTTTCTATGCCAGCCATCGTAAAGATGGTTTCTTCAGACCTGATGAATATTCGATTCAATCTCAATGAAAAACCGCAAATCGCCGCTTGTTCCATCCTTACCGGCAACAGTATTGATGCACCACAAAACACCTCATTTCAAACATCTTGGTTGAACAACTGGACGCTGTGAATCACTCAATAGCGACTCATTTGATCGTTATTCTAGAAACAACCAATTCACATACAACCCCAGCAAACCACACAAACACCACAACTAGCGTCAATACCTGGAGTTAACACCTGCGATCTAGTCGCATATGCCCTGCCCCGTCACCTTCCAGGGCCATTACATTTGACGCTCGCCCACATACACGGGGTGTCGGCCAGCCGTTTTCCGCGTGTCCATGAACGCCCGCAAGGCTCATGGATGACTCAAAAGGGTATTCAGCTGGAATGGCAACAACCCTTTTCGAAGCCCCCCGACAACCCGCCACCCGATAACCCGGGCACATGTGTCCTCATATCAGCAGTTAAAACGAGGCAATCACCGCCCCACGCGACACCAGCACCGATTCCTGCTTAAACTGCTTCTTATACGCCTCACGCACCACATCCAGCTTCGACTGATTCCCCGCCCCCGCCGGCAGGATCAGCACCACCAGCCGCCCCTCTTCCCGCACCAGTTTGCCGCTCTTATCCTTCCACTGCCCGCTGGTCGGCATCACCGTCAACCCATCGGGAAACACCGGCGTCACGCTTGCATCCACAAATGCCTTGAATTCCGCATCCGTCACCGACCCGCCATCAGCCTTCGCCATCCCGAAAAACAACTCCGCCCGCTCATAATCACACTGGTACCCCCCCGCCTCCCGCGGCACAGTCACCCGCCCGCGCCCCCCGCAACCACCAGCCATCAACCCAACACAAACCAACGACAAAACAAGCATGGTGTTCTTCATCACGCCACCCTTAACCTACAAAGCAATCGACCCATCATCTTTGTCTGATCTGACAGAACCCAGAACCCAAGACCCACAACCCATCCCCAATCACTTCCCTTCCAGATCGGCGCGGATCTTATTGATCCCTTCCAGCAAGTCGGAAGCCGTCCGGTATTTCGGGTTCTTGGGGTCGCCAGGGCGCAACACTTCTTCAGTGAGCTTCTGCAGCGCCTTCTGCTCCGGGCTCCCCGGCACAATGGTCACCAGGTCTTTGAAGTCCGGGTTCCCATGCGGGTCGTTCCATTGCAGGGCCAAAAAGAAGATATCCGCCGCTTTATCAACCCGCTGGTGCCCCTGCGTGATCGCCGGGTTGGTCACTTTGCCGGTCTCCATCATGCGGCCCATCGTCTTCTGAATCTGGCTGGTCGACATGATTTCATCGAACAACCGGTTGAGCATCTGGCTTTCGGACAAATCCTCGCCGATACGCACCGATGAACCAAAGTCGATGAAACCCACGCCGCTGTCGGTGATGACGAAGTTGTCCAGCCGCAAGTCCAGGTGGACGATGCCCACCTGGTCATGCAGGATGTGCAGCAAAGTCGCCGATTGATGCGCAAATTCAAGCTGGGAAATCGGCTGCCCGCCGTTGCGCAGCCACGTCATGCGAATCCTGCGCACAAACCCCGTGGGGGATTTTTCAAAGTCGATGATGCGCGGAATGCGCTCGTTGTACGGCTTAGGCATGTCCCGCTGAAGAATATTCAAAAGCGCGGTTTCACGTGTGATAAACACAGGGAAAACCTTGTCCACCAGCTTGCGCGCCCGCTTGGCGATCGTCGCCGGGTCCGCATCTTTGAACTTCTCTTCCAGGCGCCGACGCAGATAGTCGTAATCCGGAAGCTGCTTGAGCACGACGTAACCCTCTTTGGGGTTTTCATGCTTCACCAGCTCAACCTGATAGCTGAATCGATCCGTAAAGCTGCCCGGTGGAATCAGCAGCACCTTCCTCGCCATGAAGTAATGAACCTTCTTGGCCAGGAAAGGCAGCTTGATATTGAACATGTAGCTTTGCGTCGTGCTCGGTGGCTTGTCGACTTCAAAGCCTCGTTTACGGGTGAAATCCTGCGAGAGTTTCACCACTTCCTGCTGGTTTTTGGAAATAAAGACAAACAAACCGCCCCAGCGCATCTTGTCAAAAACCGCTTCGGGCGTATGGGGTTCGCTTGCCGTGGCGAACACAAAGTCCAAAAGGCCTTGATCTTGCGTCTCTGAGCTTCTAAATGAATAGCGCTGGTACTCGGGGTCGTTCTTGAGAACATTGTTCTCAATCAGCCCGACGAGCTTATCGCGCTCTGGATTCTTGCCACGAGCCCCCATTCAGACCTCCAAAGATGCGGGGTTGGTGGAACAAACACCCGGACGAGCACGGTCCAGGACACCAGAATGCAGCCCCGGTTTCAACCGGGTATAGGCGAAGGTCGATCCATCTCGACCCATGCACCGCATTCCCTCTGGACCGGGAAGATACATGCCGCCAGCGTCTATGACAACATCACCTCTATCGGAAATCGTCGCAAACCGGCAATCACTGTGGATAATCGCGTTCACTTGGCGCCCTCTGTAACCGAGACGCCCACTTCGTCAGGCCCTGGAATCAGCGATTTGCGCTCAAGCCGGGGGTCCGATCCAGTAGCATTCAGCGAACTGGACACCGGAACCACTTTCACCCCATCAACCTCGCCTAAGGATGGGCTTTGAGGCGTTACTGGCGCCCTGACCGGCGTTACTGTCGGCCCGGGAGACAAGGCTGTGCCGGCCGCAAAGGACGCTCCGACCCGGCTCGTCCCCGACCCCGTCGACACTTTCGGCTTCACAGGCGCTTCCGCCGCCACTTGCGGCATGACAGCCACGTCAGGCAACGGCGGTGCCTTCCGCGCCGTACGCACCCCGTTGCCCGCTCCGCCCCCAGTTGGATGCGTATGAGTCCACCACGCCACCCCACCAAGCACAACCCCTACAAGAACAAAAAAAGCCAAAACCTGCGTTTTGTTCTGCATGAAGGCTCCTTGATTGATCTGATTCACATCCGATCCCAGACCGAGAGTACTCACTCACCCCATCTTGCACAAGGGCATGTTGACAACCCCTTTCCATTCGGGTGTAGTCCGAATTTCCGGGAATGGTGCCATGCTCTCGTCCGCGTGAGCATGTCTTGCTCGCGCCTCCACTTATTGGAAGGCATTCCATCTCCACCTTGCTCTCCTCCCCGAAACTTGGACTACACCCTTTCCATTCGCGTCCAGTCCAAATTCCCGCAACCCTGCCGCGGCTTGACCCCAACTCAAGTGCCAATTCCATGCAAAGGTCAATGCCCTGTCCCCTCCCCGCTATTGAAGGTTAGCCGTCATGGACACGCGATAACCCGATAACCCCAACGCAAAATCTCACACAATTTCGACGCGAAGGGCCTGGCTTTTTAATCACATAGAAAAAAAACCTATTGCTTCTCGACCCAATAATGACACAATAAACAAGGACCACCCTCCCACTGGATGAATGCGTATGGGCATCCGTGAAAAGGTCGAAAAACACTCCGCCGTATTCACCGTCATTGCCATTGCAGTGATCGTCTTGGCAATCGCCGCCTCCGTAAGAGGCATGCGCGGGACCACCTCCAACTCCGGTGCCCCCGACAAAACCCAGTACTTCTTCGTCGACCCCGAATCCGGCAAACTCTCAGCCTTTGCCACCCCCATCTCACCCGTCTCTCAAAGCGGAAAAGAACTTTTCCGTGCCTACGTCTATTCCTGCTCCTCCTGCTCCGACGCCTCCAGCCGGTTCGTCGGCTACATTGAAAAACTCTCCCCCGAGCGCCACGAAAAAGAAACTCAGATGCGCATCGGGCTCACCCCCGGCGAAACCCTTCCTCCTTCCGCCCGCGCCCAACTCCAGGCCCTCGGCGGTCAATTCATCTCCGCCCCCTCCCCCGTCGAATGGGTCGATCCTGCCAGCCCCGACGCTGAAAAAATAGTCACCGCATTGCGCTCGCAATGCCCCGGCATCCCCCTCCCCTGCAGTCCTGAACAATAAAAAGCACTTCGCCCTTTCAATTTTCCGAAAAGGAACTGGATCATGAAGCATGCCGCCCCCCGGTCAGCCTTCGGCTTTACCCTGGTTGAACTCCTCGTCGTCACCGCCATCGTCGCCATCCTCATCGCCCTCCTGATCCCCTCCCTAGGACAGGCACGCGCAGTCGCAAAAAGCACGGTCGATCAGGCCAACCAGCGAGGCATCCTCCAGGGCGCCCTCTCATATGCCGCCGACAACAAGCAATCCATACCCTTTAGCCGCGGCTTCGAAGGCGTCGACTTCACACCCAGTCTCCCCCCCGCTGGCGGCGGGCCCCAGTGGGCCGGCATCTACTCCGTCGCCGGTAACTACATCTGGGGCACCTATCCCGCCCTCGCGAGCTCTATCCTCTGGGGCAACAACGCCTACACCAACGGCCCGCTGGGCTACGGCGCATGCATCCTCGGCGGGTACGTCTCCAGCGATATCTTCTACTCACCCAATGAACGCCTCGCCCTACGCACCGAAAACGGCATCGACTACCCAAGCTGGTGGGCGCTGCGCAAATACATCGGCACCCCCTATACCCAACCCTGGACACAGGACGGCTTGAGTTGGGGCTTCTGGGACGGCGGCTCCAGCTTCCAGCTCCCCTGCTCTTACGCATTCCGCATGGCCGACTGGCAAACCACTCCCTTCGATGACACCACCAAGCTCCACACCGGCAGCACCGGCCCCTCCTCCGCAGCTGAGTTCGCAAACGCCATCCACCCCCGCAATCTCCGCACCGACACCGCTGGCTTCAACTCCAAAGTCCAGATCATGAACAGCAGCTATTTCGTCCTCTCCCCCGTCCCCGGGGCCAATGCCGGCTACGGTGATGGTTCTGTCACCTTCTGGCGCAGCGAACTCTGGGCTCAGGGCGCCTACAGCCGCGGAGAAAACTGGAACCACGTCACCAAAACCGCCTCCAACCCCTACAAAAACAACATCCCCGGCGACTCCTGGAGCGCATGGCGCACCCTCCAGCTCAACGCCGCCGAACGCTTCGCACGCCCATGACGCCAGCACCCACCTAACCTCAAGCTCTCATTCGGCTATATACCCATACAAGCGCCACAGCCACGTCGTATCAAAAATGTGACTTCCACTATTTTTTTTGACTTTCAGTCATATTTCTCTTGCTCTGCGACATTCTGCGCCATACACTCGAAAAAGTCTGATAGGAAATCACACTTCCCCATCAGCTTCGTTTAATCGCGCTTCAGCCCTCGCATTGCGAGCCCCACGGGAGTTCCTGCGAAAACCAGTTACGACCCGCCTTTTTGCTTCGCATTTCAAAATCGGCATTCAACAGCCCTCTCCTCAACTGGATCATCCCTTGCGTCAGTTTCTCTATAAACACTCATTCGTCATCGGGGTCATCGCCGTCGCCATTACCCTTGCCTGCATCCTGGTTCCGCTTCTCTCTTCGTCAAAGGCCGCATCAATCCTGCCTCAACGCAATCGGGCTTACTTTTACGACACCACCACCAACCAGATTGTCGAAGTCCCCGACAACCTCATTCCCCCTGTCACCCGTTCCGGACATGAACTTGTCACCGCCATGGTCTATGCCTGTAAAAGCTGCTCCGACGCCAGCGACCGCGCACTGGGCTTTCTGAAAACCTACACACCCGAGCGTAAACAAGCCGAAGAAACCACTCGCAAGGGACTTGCCCCCGGTGAAGAACTCCCCATCTTTGAAGTCAACCGCCTTAAAAGCCTGGGCGGCGTCTTGATCCGCGCGGCCGATGGCGAAGCATTCGTCGCCGCCGACAGCACAGAAGGCGAAGCAATCATGGGGAAAGTCGCCTCACGATGCCCAACGCTTATGGAATGTAAACCGTTCTGAAACCCATTTCTCCTCCTCACGTCTAAGGGAAAAACCATGACCGCCATGACCAAGCCAGTCAATGCCAGGTACCACGGATTCACCCTCATCGAGCTTCTCGTCGTCATCTCAATTGTTGCCCTCCTGATTTCAATCCTCCTCCCTTCCCTCAGTCAGGCGCGCACCATCGCCAAGATGACCCTCGATGCAAGCTACCAACAACAAATCGGCCGCGGCGTCTTCACGTATGCCGCTGACTACAAAGACTATGCCCCGCCTCAGGGCGGCCAGCCCAGCCCCGACGTCCCCGGCGGTAACGTTGCCGGCCCTCACATCTGGGGTGATTATGCATGGCCTGGCACAGGTCTCCCCACCGCCGTCGCCCGCCCCATGGGCATTGGCGTACTCTTCTCTCCCGGCAGCCTCGCCAATCCTGATCCCTCCATCACCTTCGGCAATTACATCACCACCATTGATTTAGCCTTCAGCCCAAACGACCGCCTCGCCTCCAGAACCTCCGGCGGCATTGACTTCCCCAGCTACTGGACACGCCGCCACTACTTCGGTGATGTCTATCAAGTCCCCTGGTCCAGGGATGGCGCCACCAACTGGACCCAATACGCCGGCGGCGCAAACTACATGTTTGAATCCAGTTATACATGGCGCGGTTGCGACTACAGCTGGTACGACCCCACCGTTAGCACCACCGTCGTTCTTTCTTACCAGTCTCCAACCGTCTCAAATGGCGATGGCGCAGATCCCAACAGTGTCCGCGCCAACTATGCCCGTGCCAAAACCTCCCACAAGGACTTTGCCAATAAACCTGTACTCATGAACAAAAACTTCACGCTTCTCAACCCGAAGCAGCCCGGCGCAAACGTTATGAAAGGCGATGGGTCCGTCAAATTCGCCAATAACACTTCATGGATGATCGCCGTCGAAACCAACTCACCCCAGGATTGGTACTCCAACGCCTCCTACTTCCGCGCCCGCATGTTCCCCCTCCTGGCCTACTACGATGACTCCTTCAAATAATTCTCAGCCTCTACGCCGATCATAAAAATTCCACGAAATCCAATGCCTACTAAGCCCAGGCCAGCAGCACCCGCCGCTCGCCTGGGCTTATTCATTCCACCGATTCTGGAACGCACCATTTCACTGTTTCCCACCATCTGTCTAAATTTCTCTTGCAATGAAATAATTCTTGATTAGACTCGAAAAAGTCTAATGACAAATCAAACTTGTCATTTTCAGTAATCTCAGTTCCCCCCACCATACATCACGCTCTGTCTCACGAAAGGCAGGCCTCTATCCAGCCCCTTGGCCCACAATTCCGCAAAGCCCAGTTCCGCACACTCCTGGCCAAACATGCAGTCTTCATCGGAGGCATCAGCATCTTCATCATTTTTATTTGCGTGATGACGATTCGCTCTTGCTCCGCAGAGCCGGAAATCACCCTCCCCACCGTCTCCAACAATGCCTATTTCTACGACATCCAGGATTCCGCTCTCGTCGAACTCCCCGACAACCTCATCCCACCCGTCAAACAAGGAAGCCACGAGCTTGTCCGCGCCATGGTCTTTGCATGCAAAAGCTGTGCAGACCCCGCAGACCGCTTCACCGGTTATCTCAAGTCCTTCACACCGGAACGCAAAAAAGCCGAAGAAGCTATTCGCCAGGGCATGAAGCCCGGCGAAGAACTCCCCTTGAGTGAACTCAAGCGCCTCGACGCCCTCGGCGGCGTCCTCATCCGCAACCCCATTGGCAACAAATTCATCCCCGCAGACGACCCCGATGCACAGCCGATCTATGACGAATTCAACAGCAAATGCCCCAACTCAATGATCGAATGCAAACCCCGCTGATCCCAGTATCTCCAAACCAGCCAGACCCAAACGCACAAAAGAGATTCCGACCATGGTCAAATCCACCCGCCGCCGATACCACGCCTTCACCCTCATCGAACTCCTCGTCGTCATCTCCATCATCGCCATGCTCCTGGCCATGCTTCTACCTTCTCTGGGCCAGGCCCGTGCCGTCGCAAAAATGACGCTCGACGCCAGTTACATGCAGCAGATCGGCCGCGCAGCCTTCACTTACGCGGCCGATTACAAAGACTCCGCCCCCCCCCAGGGCGGTATGCCCGGCCCCGATGCCCCTTCCGGCAACGTCGCCGGCGCCCACATCTGGGGAGATTACAACTGGCCCGGCAGTTCCCTCCCCAATGCCACCACGCGCGCCATGGGCATCGGCGCACTCTTCCCCAAAGGCTCCCTGGCCATCCCTGCTTCCGACACCGCCTTCGGCAATTACATCACTTCCATTGATCTTGCCTTCAGCCCCAATGACCGCCTACTCACCCGTGAGTCCGGCGGCATCACTTTCCCCAGCTACTGGGCACGCCGAAACTACTTCGGCGATGCTTACGCCAAGCCCTGGTCGCGCGATGGCGCAACCAACTGGACCCAGTACGAAGGCGGTGCAAACTACATTTTTGAAAGCAGTTATGTCTGGCGCGGCTGCGACTACAGCTGGTTTGACCCCACCACCGCACCCACCCGCACCCAGTCCTACCAGTTGGAAACCCCCGCCAGCACCCTCGTCGACTCCGGCGGCAACAACATCCGCGCAAACTATGCCCGCGCACGCACCTCCCACCAGGATTTCGCTGGCAAACCCATCATGATCAACCGAACCCTCACCCTCATCAACCCCAACCGTGCCGGCGCAAACGTCATGAAAGGCGATGGCTCCGTCAAATTCTCCAACAACTCCGCCTGGATGATCGCCGTCGAAACAAACACCCCCCAGGATTGGTACCCCGGCGCCGGCGGCTATTTCCGCTCCCGCATGCTCGCCACCCTCATGTACTACGACCCCTTTTACAAGTAATTTCACAAAACACTTGCAAATCCTGAAACATTGCTTCATCCTTAAGCATCTACAAGTTGATGTTTAAGGATGTTTTTTTCGTTGGCCTCTTACTTTTCCGACCGAATTGATATTGAGCTTGATACCGATCTCCCGTCTGCTGTCTGTCGTCTGATCGCTGAATTTCTGGTTCCCGTTCCGTTCCTGTCCTATATGCAAATCCACCCACGGTCCACGATGACCGCCCAAGGAAAATCGAGCATTTGTTCCCCCGCTTTTGCTTGGCCGTCCGCACCCAATGAACAGGACCAACCACACCTCACCCTCGCCCGGAAACACCGGTCACCCTAAAAAGTACCGCCCACAGGCGCTTGCTGGCCGAAAAGCGACCTTCAGAACGTATCTCACCCGCTACGCCGGCATCATCTCCATCTTCGCCATTCTCATCCTCGCCGGTGCCATCGGTAAAACACTCTTCTCCGATCCCCGCAAAGACGCCCTCAGCCCCATCCCCACCACAGGCTCGGCTCTTTTTTTCGATCTCTCCACCGGAAAACTCGTCACCGCACCCGACGCCCTCCCCAGCAGCCCAAACATCGGCCCATCCATGAAATCCGGCCTCATCCGCGCTTATGTCCTCTCCTGCGACGGCTGCGCAAGTGAATCCGGCAAAAAAATCCTCTACATGGAAACCTTCACCATCAGCGCCATCCAAAAACTCCACGCCATGGGCATCGATACCTATACCCAACTCAACAGCGAGCAGGATTCCGTCATCCAACAAGCCATCGGCGCAAACGCACGCTATATCCGTCCACGGGAACAAAACAAATGGGTCGCCGTCGAAAGCACAGAGGCACGCTGGGTCCTCAGCGCATTCAACGAGTTTAAGTGCCCCAAGGGCAACACCCCGATACTCTGCTCAAAGTAGCCCCAAACACCAGACCGCGTTCAAAATTATTCTTGAATCACCAAGGAGAATCTGGATAATAAGGAGTGGCCTAATTGCGCCAAGGTTCCAACTTTCTCGCGCCTTCTATGGCAATTCCTTTTATCCTTGATCTTAATAGTCCGGTTCAAATAGCCCGGTTTAAAACTGAAAATCACTGCCCCAATCCACGTCTGATTGACTTTTTTTAGATCCCCGTCCGATCTGCCTATCCACGATTGATTTATTCGATCCACGCAAGATTGATTTGTGGTTCCCACTCCTCACGCCTCGCACTTTTCAACGTGACGTTCTAGCACGGCGCCCTTGTGTGCCGGAGTTTTATCACGCTTGATTCGGAGGAACATCCAATGCGCACCCGGACCTCTGCCCCACATCCGCGTTCCCACGGCTTCACCGTTGTCGAAATGCTCGTCGTCCTGGCCATCGTCGCCGTCGGCATCACCCTCACCGTCCCCACCATGTCCGAAATGCGTCAAAAATCCTATCAAGCCGTTGACGCCACCGGGCTTAAGCAAATCGGCAACGCCCTCCTTGCCTACGCCACCGACAATGACAGCTACCTCCCCCACCGCTCCCCCATCCCCGACAATGACCTGGAAATGGTCCCCAACGGCTCAAACACCGGCCACATCGCAGGCCTTTCGGCCATGTCCAGCAGGCTTCCAGGCAGCCTTATGACAAAAACCGAGGACAAAATCACTCTCATCGACGCCGTTAATGTCCCCACAGGCCTCGGCCAGCTCGTCACCCGCGTCGATCTCACCCCCCGTCAGACCACCATCAAGTACGTCATGAATGAAGCCTATCTCCAGGCCCGCGACCTCTTCGCTAAAAGCGACCAGGTACCCCTCGAACCCAACCGCTCCCCAGCCCGCAACCACTGGTGGATGTTCGCCGATATCGCCTTAAAAAGCCCTCAATCCTCGTGGGTTTTAAACCCAAACTTCAACAATCTCGCATGGCCCACCGGCCCCGCCGACGGCGACTACGGCACCAATCTCTACTACCGCACAAGCTGGGCCTGGCGCGGCGCAGACTACGCCGCCACCGGCCCCAAAGACGTCCTCACCGGCAACAATGCCTGGGAAAACCTCAAGGTCAACTCCCCCGTCCGCCAGGGCAAAGTCATGGTCATGAGCCGCGATCCTCTCACCATGAACACCTACGGACGCGAATATTCCACCGGCTGCCATCTCCTCTTAAACGACGGCTCCGTCCAGTTTTCTGATAACCACTACTGGCGCCAGGGCATGTTCAACTCCGGTGCAGGCTGGGTCTCCCTCCCCTCCGGCGGCGTCCCCACCCCCAATCCCTACACCAACGAATACGGTGTGCAGCCCTACAAACTCACCCACGCATTTGCCTATGCCGACAAATACATGGTCAAACATTAAGCCCCAATAAAAAAGACACCCGGCCAGAGGACGGGTGTCTTTTCATTTGAATCTGCAAACGATCGCGTTTTACTTGCCGCCGAGCTTGTAAAGCACAAACCCGGTGATCTTCACGCCTGCGGGAAGGATGTCCTTGATCTTCTTCTTGTCGTCCTTGATGAACAGCTGGTTTTCCAGTGTGTTGTCTTCAAGGAACTTGCGGATCTTGCCGACAACCATCTTCTCGGCAATCGACTCGGGCTTGCCCGACTCAATAGCCTGTGCCTTGGCGATAGCCTTTTCCTTTTCGATCAGGTCAGCCGGAACGCCGCTCTCATCAATGGCGATGGGGGCGGGGGTGATCGCCACGATGTGCTGGCAGAGTTCCGTGAAGAGTTCATCGGAAATCGGGCCGCTCACTTCGATGATCGCCGCTGCTTTGCCGTTGTGGTGGCGGTAGGAGCCGACTTTGCCGCCGGAGCCCAGCACATGGCCGCGGCCATACTGTGCGTTTTCCTTGGTGGTCAGGCGCACTTCGTTGATCGCCGCTTCGATGGCGTCGTTCTTTTCGACCTTGCCGGCCAGCTGCTTGTACACTTCCGCCAACACGGTTTCGCCAGCCTTCAGAAAGCCATCATTACGCGCGGTGAAGTCCGTTTCCGTGTTGAATTCAACGATCGCGGCCTTGCTGCGGTCGGCAGCCACCTTCACAAAGATCTGCCCTTCCGCGGAGACGCGGTCGGCGCGCTTGTCCATATCCTTGAGGCCCTTCTTGCGAAGTTCATCGATCGCGGCCTGGATGTCGCCGTTGCTGGCTTCGAGCGCTTTCTTGCACTCGAGCATGCCAAGGCCGGTCTTTGCGCGAAGGTCTGCCACGTCTTTAGCGGTAATTGCCATTTTTGATTGCTCCTGAAAACATGCTTTCCCCAGGAAAACATGGGTTGTTGTGAAACTCAGACTTGAACTCAAACTTCCAGACGCCCAAGCAGTCCGGTAAATCGGACTGCCAGAGGCTCAAATTGCCTAAAAAACAGATGCCCGGGAAGGAAACCCCTCCCCGGGCACCGGGTTGATTGAGGGGGATTTGGTTTACTTGGCCGCTTCGCCGGCCGCGTCAGCCGCGGGGGCTGCTGCGGGAGCCGCGCTGAACTGGGCACGGTTGCTGCGACGGCGTTCGGGCCGACCGCCAGATTCGCGGGCCGGGGCTTCATCCTTGCCTTCGCCGGTCAGGGCGCGGGCAGTCTTGCCTTCAGCCACCGCGGCGCACAGGTTCTGGATCACCACTTCGATCGCGCGCATCGCGTCGTCGTTGCCGGGGATCGGGATGTCCGCCCAGTCCGGGTTGGAGTCGGTGTCGATCAGGCACACCGTGGGGATACCCA
>CAZGOM010000117.1:0-17174 GCA_964527265.1 uncultured Phycisphaeraceae bacterium
TCGGCCGGGTCCCAGCCCTGGGTCTGGACGAGGTCTTCGCCCTGGTCGCCTTCGAGTTCTTTGTAGGTGGCGAAGAAGTGTTCGACTTCGCGGAGGAAGTGCTGGGGGATGCGCCAGAGGTCGTCGTATTCCTTGAAGAGAGGGTCGGTGTTGGGGACGGCGAGGACTTTGAAATCGTTGTCGCCGCGGTCGGTCATTTTGAAGAGACCGATGGGGCGCGCTTCGATGAGGCAGCCTGAGAAGGTTGGCTCGTTAACCATTACGAGGATGTCGAGGGGGTCGCCATCTTCAGCGAGGGTGCCGGGGATATACCCGTAGTCGCCGGGGTACATGAGCGAGGAGTAGAGGTAGCGGTCGAATTTGAGGAGACCGGTGGCCTTGTCGACTTCAAATTTGCTGCGGCGGCCTTTGGGGATCTCAACAATGACGTTGACGATGTGGGGGATTTTGGGTCCGGGGGTCACCTTGTCGAAAGCGCTGGCCATGCGTTGAGTCCTTTGGGGGAGGGCGGGTTTTTGCAGGGGCGTAGTTTAACCACTGTACCGGTGGGGGGCACCTAGTGCATAATGTCGCAGTCAAGAGTGCCGGGGACAGGGCGGAACCTTTCATCCATTTCATCCATCGGAGACGAAACATGTCGAGCTACCTTCGCGCGTGCATTCTGGCTGCATTGATCGGCGTTCCTTGCCTGGGGGCGGGCAAGGCGAGCGCGGCGACGGTGGTGCTGGATATGAATGGGTTTCCGAACCTGGTGAATGGACAGGTGACTGGGGGCGATTTGACGGAAGCGATCCCGCTGCCGGCGGGAAAAGGGAGCGTGGAGCTTAAGGGACTCAAGCCTGGAATGACTTATTCCGTGGATTTGTTTCATAACGGCGGAGAAGAGGGGAGCGACTTCACTTTTACGGTGAACGCGGCGGACAACGGCGTGGAAAGCGTGGCATACACCAACTCGAAGCGGGGGGTGCTCAAGGGCTTCAAGGCGGGGACTGGGACGCTGACGCTGGACACGAAGGCGATTGTGTTTGATCCGGAAGCGAAAGTGGGTGCGCCGTACTACATTCCAGGGTTGACACCGATGCTGAGCGCGGATGCGGGTTCGCAGAAGCTGACGGCGGTGCCGGGAATCTACAACGTGGATTATCTGGCGAACAATGCGGGCGGGGCGGAGGATTGGACGTTCATCGTGGATGAGAAGGGGAAGGTGAGTGCTGGGCCCAACAGCGGGGAGTTTGCGGAGTTTGTGGGAAATGAGGTTAAGCCGCGCGTGACAACGGTGAGGTTTAAGATTGAGGCATCTGCAGCGGTGAATTACCATGCGACGCACAAGGTGACGGGTGAGCCGAGTACGGCGGAGAACGTAACGACGCTGGACATGGTGGTGCCGGTGGGCGGCGGTGGGGTGAATGTATGGTCGTTTGGAACCAACAAGGTGCTGGAGAGCGATTCGATTGGCCCGGATGGGAAACCTCTGGTTGGAGCGGAGGCTGTGAATGACATGCTGTTTACGCCGCGGCTGAGGTGGGATGCGAAGGAAGGTTTTTACTTTGACACGCCCAAAGGGAAGGCGACGAGTGTGTTTTCGAAAGTGAATGGACTGACGGACGGCGATGCCGGAAACCTGACCGTGACCGTGACGGCGACGATTGTGAAACCGAAAGGAAAGGCAGAGGAGAAGGCGGCAGAGAAGAAGTGAAGCGGGGGATTTGCGATTGATGAATTACAAAAGGTGGGCTAAAACGCGTTTTTTGGCCCACCTTCGTTTATATGAGCTGCCAGGATTTGAGTGCGGCGATGAGTTGAGTGATGTCGTCGTCGTGGAGGTCGGCGCGGAGGCTGAGGCGGACGCGGCTTGCGCCTGGGGCGACGGTGGGAGGCCGTATGGCGGGGGCGTGGATGTTGTGGGCGCTTAAGTGGCGGGAGAGGTGGAGTGCGTTTTCAGGTGAGCCGACAATGATGGGGATGATGGGCGTGATCGGGCCGCGCGTGGTGACGACGGGGAAGCAGTTTAAGGCGTCAATGGCGTGGCGAGTGCGCGCGGAGAGATCGGCGAGGCGGAGGCGGGTTTGCGGCTGGGCCTGGACGACGGCGAGGGCTTGGGTGATCATTGCACAGACGGCGGGGGGGAGGCCAGTGGTGTAGATGAAGGGGCGTGATTTATTGATGAGGGTGTCGATGATGAGGCGGGATGCGGTGACGATGCCGCCGGATGAGCCGAGGGCCTTGCTGGCGGTGCTGATGACGATGTGGACTTTGTCGGTGACGCCTTGGAGTTCGCAAAGCCCAGCGCCGTTTGGTCCGAGGATGCCGGTCGCGTGGGCTTCGTCAACGATGAGGATGGCATCGTGTTTTTGCGCGAGATCTGCGAGGAGGGGCAAGTCCGCAGTGTCGCCATCCATAGAAAAGACAGAGTCGGTGACGATGAGGGTGCGACGTTTTTTTTTGTCTTGAGAAGATTCAAGGAGACGGGCGAGCTTGTCGTAATTGAGATGCGGGAAGACGCGGTGGGTGGCACCCGTAAAACGCGCGGCGTCCAAGAGGCTGGCATGGTTGGCCTTGTCGCTCAAGATGAGGTCGTCAGGGCCAGCGAGCGCGGTGATTGCGCCGAGGTTGGCCATGTAACCGGTAGGGAAAAGGAGGGCAGCCTCGGCGTGCTTCAGGGCGGCAAAAGCCGCTTCACATTGGGCGTGCGCGGGAGTGTGGCCGGTGACGAGGCGGCTGGCGCCTGCGCCCGCGCCGAGCGACTGGAGGGCCTGAATGCCTGCCTGAAGGAGGGTGGGGTGTGAAGCCAGGGCAAGGTAGTCGTTGCTGGAGAAGTTCAGGAGGCGACGGCCGGCAACGTGGATAAAACGGCCTTCGTGCGAGGCAGGGGACAAAGACCTGTGCAACGCGTTATCGCGCAGGCTTTGAAGTTCAGATTGGAGTTGATCACGCCAAGACTGGTGCGGGCCGTTCATACGCGGCTCGATCACTTGGTCTTGTGTTCCGCGGGGGCGGCATCCTGAATTTCATCAGGATCGGGGGAGGGGATCAGGGGTGCGTCGGGGTTCAGGAGGGTCTGCTTCATGAGGCGACCGACCTTGAACTTCACGGTGCGCTTAGGGGGCACCTGAACAGGGGTGAGGGTCTTGGGGTTTTGCGCGCGGCGGGCGCGGCGCTCTTTGACTTCGAACACGCCAAAGTCGCGGAACTCAAGACGGTTACCTTTACCCAATTCGACGACGATGCTGTCCAAAAAAGCCTGGACGACTTTTTTAACGACAACACGCTTTTCGCGGCTGGCGTCGGCGATCTGGTCAATCAATTCCTTCTTGGTGATGGTAGCCATCCCTCTGACCCTTCTGCTAGTAGCTAAGCTTTTAATCACCCGGTAACAGCGCAGCATGGCGCGGAGGCAGGAAACGTCGGTCCCCCGGGAACCGTTTGCCCGGATGTTGAAGCTGAAGGTCACCCTCCAGTCACTGAGCATTGTCACCCGGGCGCGTGTGAAAATCAAGGCATGCGTCTCTAACAACGTCACAATGAAGGACTTAGAGACGCATTCGCACCATCTTAACGCACGTAAGTCCTGTTTCTTGCACTGTTTCAGCGGAAAAGTGGAATTGTGGTAAAGATGCTTCAAACCCCTGAGTAAGTTATACTTATGCGTCTATGGGCATCAATGTAGACAAACTGAAAATCGTCAAATATCCCAACCCTGTGCTGCGTCAAAAGGCCAAGCCGGTGGAGTCTGTGACACCGGAAATCAAGGCGCTGGTGGAGAAGATGTTCGCGCTTATGCATGACGGTGGGAAGGGTGTGGGGCTTGCCGCGCCGCAAGTGGGCGTGAGTTTGAGGATCTTCGTAACTTGCGATACACAAGATCCGAAGGATGACCGTGCATACATCAACCCTGTGTTGACAGTGCTGGATTCCGCCTCGGATGACATGGAAGAAGGTTGCCTGAGCCTGCCGGATATCCGCGGGACGATTCGGCGGCCGTTGAAGCTGGCGCTGGATGCGTTGGACATCAACGGCGAGCCGTTCCACATGGAAGATGATGACTACCTTGCGCGGATCTGGCAGCACGAGAACGATCATCTGGATGGTGTGATGATCATTGATCGGATGTCGTTGATGGACCGTATGGCGAATAAGCGGGCGCTGAAGGAGTTGGAAGAGCGGGCGGCGATGGGGGCGACGAAGAAGAAGTGGTGATTGGAGCAGGCCGCGATAAAGTCGCGATAGAAATGTAGAGCAGTGAAGCAGCCGAACAGTGGAGCGGGGACAGAAGATGGATTTGATTTTTTATGGATCGGGTGAGTTTGGATTGCCGACGTTTAAGGCACTGGCGGGGGGGCATCGCGTGCTTTGCGTAGTGACGCAGCCGGACAAGCCGGCTGGACGCAAGCGGGTGATGACGCCGACACCGGTGGGGGAATGGGCGGTGGGGCTGGGCGTGCCGGTGTTTAAGGAAGAGAGCGTGAACACGCCGGTTTTTTTGGAAAAGCTGCATGGATTCAAGCCGGATGCGTCAGTGGTGATTGCGTTTGGGCAGAAATTGTCGCCCGAGGTGATCGGCGGATCGGGGCGGCTGGTGGTGAATCTGCATGCATCGATCTTGCCTCGCTTCAGGGGGGCGGCGCCGATCAATCATGCGATTTTGTGCGGGGATAAAGAGACAGGCGTGTCGGTGATTTCACTGGCGCAGCGGATGGATGCGGGGCTGGTGTATGCGACGCGTGTGACAGCGATTGGGGAATTGGAGACGGCGGGGGAACTGCATGATCGGCTTTCGCTGCTGGGGCCGGATGCTGTGGGTCAGGTGCTGAATGATTTTGTGAATGGGACGCTCGCAGGGCAGGCCCAGGATGAGAGCAAGGCGACGCGGGCGCCGAAGTTCACCAAAGAGGATGGGAAGATTGTTTTCGACCTGCCTGCACGGGAGGTGAAACGCCGGGTGCACGGGCTTACGCCTTGGCCGGGTGCGCGTGTGATTTGGCACGGAGCGAGAGGCGCGGCGGATCTGATTTTGCATCGGGTGCAGGTGGAAGACGAAGGATTGGCCCCGGGAAAAGCACCAGGAACTTTTGTCGCACCCGGTGTGGTGGCTTGCCGAACTGGATTGGTGCGGCTGCTGGAAATCCAGACACCGGGGTCAAAAGTGCTTCCATTAAAGGACTTTTTGAATGGGCACCTGATTCAGGTGGGCGAGGGGCTTGAGTGAAGCCGGGCGTCGGTGGGGGCGGGAAACGGATTGGTTTCTTTGACACAGCCCGCCAAGGCCTTAAAATGCCGGGCCAGACTTCCACAAGGACTCCACCATGGCCGGCAGCTTCAAATGCACCATCATCACTCCCGAGCGGCAGGTGCTCGACGAAAACATTTCCTATGCCAACATTCCAGCGTGGGATGGCAGCATCGGGATCTTGATCCACCGTGCGCCGTTGGTGACTGAACTGGGCGAAGGCGTGCTGGAGATTGAACTTGCTTCGGGCAGTTCCCGATTTTTCTTCATCGCAGGCGGGTTTGCGCAGATGAAGCCCGAAGGCCTGGTGATCCTGACGACCGAGTGCGTGGCGGCAGAAGAAGTGGTGAAGGCGGATGCGGAACGCCAACTGCGTGAAGCCGAGGGCAAGAACCCGGCCACCACGGAAGAGTTTGCGGCGAAGCTCAAATCGATCAACCGCGCCAAGGCGCTGCTTGAAATCGCTGCTAAAGTCGGCAAGGCTGCTTGATGCCAGGCAACAATAAAACCATCGCTGGCGGCGGGTTCCACCATGTGGCGATCCGCGCGCGTGATTTTGACAAGTCGGTAACGTTTTACACCCAGGGCCTGGGCTTTGTGCCCAAGATCGAATGGGGTGAGAAGCCGGCACGGGCGATCATGCTCGACACGGGGGACGGGAATTACCTGGAGATTTTCGAGCGGCCCAATCTGCCTCCGGCAACGGATGACGGCGTGATTCTGCATTTTGCGATTCGCACGAATGACTGCGATGCGGCGACTGCACGGGCGAAAGCCGCGGGTGGAGAAGTGACGATTGCGCCCAAGGATGTGGCGATCCAGTCAAGGCCGGGCCCGACACCGGTTCGGCTGTCGTTCTTCAAGGGGCCAGATGGGGAAGTGGTGGAGTTTTTTCAGAACGAGTTGACGTAAAGGCGGGGATGCAAGGAGAAGTTTTAAGGATCATTGCAGGCGGCAAGGCTATCTCGTGTCCATGAGGGGATGGGAATCACTTTCATTTTTATTTTTTAAAAGCGATGCTTCCTGCTGGAAATCTTGAAGAAATTCTTTTAAGCTAACCGGTTAATACATTTCCATTTCTTCGGGTTTGTCTGTCTTAAAAAAGGGTCTTGCCATGGAAAAGCGTTTCGCAGGCGCGGACGGCAACCCGGGGTTCAGCTTGATTGAGTTGCTTGTGGTGATTTCGATTGTGGCGATGTTACTGAGTTTGCTTATGCCGACCTTGTCCACGGCGAAGGAGAAGGCGCGCGAGTTGTTGTGTGCGTCGAATTTGAGGCAGTTTGGGGTGGGATTGCTGAATTACGATACGGCTTACCTGGAACTTCCGCCAGCTTCATGGAACAGGAAGAACCCACTGAATAATTATTCGCACAAAGCGGTGCGTGATGATTTTCGGGTGAGCAAGTCAATGATTCAATGCCCGGACCAGAAATATGCGGCGTCGAACGACTGGACGAGCAACGGGCAATTCGGGCATACGGATTACCTTTATCTTGCCGGGTTCGGGAATGATGAGGTGGCGTCGACTTCAGGACATAACTGGGTTTCACCGGGGAACAATGACATCGCGAAATACGGCTGGAAATACAGTGCTTACCCGGGCTATCAAGCGGGCTACTTTCCGATCTTAAGCGTGATGAGGCCGGGGCATAGGCCGGGGGGGAGATTGCCCCCTTCACTTCAGTTCATGGTGATGGATACGTCGTGGCACAACTACACGGGGGCGGGAAATTACAATCCCCCACGGGCGAACCATTTAAATCGGAATCTGGCCGCCGTACCGCGAGGGGAGAACGTGCTGTTCGCAGATGGCCATGTGGAATGGCATGTGTTTAAAATTGGCGAATCGTGGGATCTGCATGGGTCGGAAGTGTGGTGGACGCCCAAGGGTGACCGCCCGGCGGGCACGGCACTGACCACGCTGCCGTGAGGGTTATTTGCCTTTGTATTCCTGAGCGGGGCCGCCGGTGGAGACGGCTTCGTCTTTTTTCATGAGTACAAGGTAATAGCCGTACCCGAGTTTGCTGGTTTTGTTTTTGAGCAATTCAAATTCGTCGTAGGAGTCGGGCCAGACAACGAAGCCGAAATAGGTGTTTTGCTTGTTGAAGGGGGCGATGCGGGTTTGAAGTTGCTGCCAGAAGCGGTCGTTGTCCTGGATTTTCAAGCCGCCGTCGGGACGGGGGCGGAAGGTACGGATGAGCTTGTTTGTGGAGTTTTCTTCGACGCCGATGGTGTTGAGGCCGGTGGAGTTGCCTTTGGCGTCGTAGTTCATCAGGAAGGTGACGCTACCGTTTTTGATCAGTAGAGGAACCTGGGTTTTGGTGGTGGAGGATGCGCCAGAGGCTCCTGTGCTGGCTTTGCTGGAGGCGAGCTCTGCCTGGCGGGCCTGGAGGTCGCGCAGTTGCGGGTCAAGGACCTTGGGTTGCTGCTGGAGGTCGAATAGCTCCTGCTTGAGGCGAGCCAGGTCGACGAGGTTGCGGTCTTGTTTTTCGTTGGTCTGGCCGGCTTCCGTTTTGTACATGTCGTACATGGCGAGGCGTTTTTTAAGATCTGCAAAGCGGCGCAGCAGGAGTGGGTCCTGGTTGGACTTCATCTGAGCCAGGAGGTCCTGGTTTTGGGCAACTAGGCGTTCGTAAGTTTCGATTTCCTGGAGAATCTTGGCGAGTTGGGCGCGCTCCTTGTCACGCTCCTGGGCCGCGGCCTTAATCTTCTTGGCCGGACCCGAGAGTGAGAGCATGACGCAGACGAGCAACGCGATAAAGACGATGCCGCCGAAGGCGTTGGAGATGGTGTCCAGGAATAGGTCGAAGGCTGCATCAATGCTGGCGCCGGAGGATTTACGGCCCATGTGGCGGCTCCGTATTCTCCAGTTTTTTGGTGAAGAGGGTTTTGCTCATGGGCCAGGCTTCCCAACCCACGGTGAATTCCATGGCGCGGAGCTCGCGGCGCAGGGGGCCGAAAAGATCGATGGCGTTGGGGCGGACGAGGATAACCAGGTAATCGGCCTTAGGGTCGCGCGTGCGTGCCCACTTGACGGCTTGAATCATGGCATCAGCACCAGGAAAGCGCTGAAGCTGGCGGATGTCTCCGGTTTCGTTGAAATCGGCCGTGACGATGGCATTTGTGGAGATCTCAAGGAAGACGGGTTTGAGGTTTTTCTCATTACCGGCGGGGATATTGATGGTCATCCGGTTTTCGTCGCGGGCAACCGCCTGGCTGAGAGTGAGAACCTGTTTCTGCAATTCCTCGTTGCGTTTTCTGGCGGCACGGATCTGTTCTTGAAGTTGGGCACCCTGGATTTTTTCGTAGTTTTTCTGTTGGGTGGCGAAACGCCGGGTTTTTTCGAGTTCTTCGGCCGTTTTAGCCATTTCGTCGATACGTGCCTGGGTGATGGGTTCGCCTTTTAATGCCTGCTGATTGTCGACGATCTGGTCGTATTCGGACTTGAGCCTGCTGAGGCGACGTTTGGCGGAATTCAAGCTCATTTTGCTTTCGAGCTCAGCTTCCTCCAAGCTGCCTTTAGGACCACCGGCGTTGATGAGATCGACACTGACCATGAGGGTGATGAAGATCAAAATGCCGGTGACACAGCAAATAATGTCCTGGAATGAGAAAAAACTCATTGTCACTTCATCGGCACGTTTGTCTTTACGGGACATTGGGGGAGTGGGGTCTTGGGTTCTGGGGCTTGGGTATTGAGAGCCGGAAGGCAGAGGACGAAGGTGGGGAGAAAGTCATTCGACAAGCGATCCTCATCACCTCTGCCCTCTTACTGAGGGAGAAGAGTAAGAATCAGTCGAGCCTTGTGATACGGAGGCGGCCAATGATGTTGCGCTGGCAGTATTCCTTACATTCGTCCATCATTTCTTCTTCGGCCTTGCGCACGACGGTGAGCAGCATCTGCATGACCAAAGCAGCGGTGAGCGCGAGCATGGTGGTGTCGAAGGCGGTCGACAGACCTGAGGTGACGCGCTGAAGCGCCGGCTTAATCTGAGAAAGGTCCTGGGCGTCCGCAAGCACGCCTGAGAACTCGCCGATGGCCTGGCCCAGACCCAGCACGGTTCCGATGAAGCCCAGAACCGGGATGGCCCAGATAAGGCCTTTCAAAAGCGAATAGCTGCCTTCCATCATGTCTTCGTCAGTGGAGGCCTGGCCCTGGAAGGCACCTTCGACATCGGTGATCTGACCCATGTTCTTCAAGTTGGAGAGGCCGATGTCGATACGGTTGAAGAGGATGAATTTCGTGGTGTCGTCGCAGGCATTTCTAAGCTTCGCCAGAACCATGCCGACAGTGGCGGCGGAGAGGACGAAGTCGCTGGAGACGGGGACCAGATCGGTGAATGTGAGTGCGGTGGCCTGATGGCGGACTTTGGCCCATTTAATGAGGAGCGTGAAGCCGGTCCAGTAGGTGAAGAAGACAGCAGCGTACTGGGTTGGGCCGCGTTCGGTGAAAAATTGGACCACGTAGACTTTGGGATAATAACTGAAGATGGCATATGTGATGACGGTGGCTACCAGCGACAGTATGAAGCACATCAGATTGTTGACCCTGGTGAATCGTCCGCCTTTTAGCCCAAAGCGGGATTCAAGATCGGTACGTTGCCAGGAGAAACGGGTGGGGCCGTCGAGCGCGTTGGATTTGGGAGTTGTGGCTGCGGTCATTGTTTCACCTCGACTGGTTTAACGAAAAAGAGCATCATTCCCTCTTCCAGGCCGGAGAGTGAATCTGCAGTGAGTTGTGGCTTGCCTGCGGCAAAGACGCCCACTTTGCGGATGACCTGCTTGCCATCCTCAGCACTGGGGGTCATTGCTTGAATGAGCGTACCGTTTGGAATGTCCGTCTGGGTGGTGATGGCTTGGATTTTCCCGGGCCTGCCCATGACCAGGCCGTAACCGACAGCTTCGATGAGCAGCGGCTTAACGAGGTTGTTCATGGCTTGACGGGCGGCTGTTTCCAGGCCGGTGAATTTCTGTGCGGCTTTAATGACTTTGTCGTTGGCAGCGGTCTTTTCAGACAGGCCTTCCGTGGTGGGATCAAGCCAATCGGTGGTGATGCCAGCCCTCTTGGGGATGATTTCCAGCAACTGAGCGAGTTGGGAATCGATGCCCCAACTGGCTTCCCTGGCCATGGCGGCGGCGGCGTTGATCAGAAGCACCTGGACATTTGGATCGATGTCTTTGGCGTCGATGGCCTGCTCAAGGGCTTTGGCGACAAAGTATGGCCATTGCGATTCCTGCATGACGACAAGCTGATCGTTCAAGGCCTGGGCCCATTGGGCTTGCGGGCTGATGACCGGCTTGCGGATCTGACCGGGCGTAAATTCTTTGCGTGTGACCTGGCTAAGGTCGTTGGTGAGAACCACTTCGACGATGCTGGCGACTTCGGTGGCTTTGTATTTGCCGTCGCCGATGGCGTAGTAATTGCCCTTGCCGGTGGAGGAGCGTACGATGGAAAGACCAGAAATCAGAGGGTTTGAAAGGAAGGCCTTGAAGGTTTTGCGGATGGGGCCCGCGGGGCTTTGCGCCGCGACGGTGCGCCGGAGGAATTCCTGGTAAAGGGTGACATCGGCAATAACGGGGGATTGCGGGTACTCACGAACGTAAGCCTCGACATCTTTAAGGCGTGCGCCAGCGTCGTCGGCGCCGAGGTCGGTGAAGTTGAATTTCCAATTCTTGGCCAGGATGAGCCATTGCTGATAAGCGTGCCACTCACCGGCGTGGCTTGCGGCGAGCTTGAACGACCGCGCTTCGCTTGCTCCGGGAAAGTCAGAGGCGTAGGCGTCGAGCTCAGACGCAAGACGGATGGCGGACTTGGCATGTGAAGCCATTTCGGCCAGGCGGGTGGATTGGTCTTTTGCCTGTTGGAGCTGCTTGATGCGTGTTTCCAGCGAGAGGCGGGTGGAGGCGATCTGCTTTTCCACTGGGGCAGCGCTGTCTGCGGCGTCCATGTCATAAACAGGCCGAGCCTTGATTTTCTTCAACTGATCTGAAAAGTCCTGGAGCTTAAGTTCCGCTTCGGCGATGTCGGTGTTGATGGCAGGGCCGGTGACGAACGTGTTCACCTGCGCTGAGAGGCTACTTAGGTCATTGAGAAAAGCAAGGTTGAGTTTTTCGTGAATGTCCTTGAGGTGCTTCTGGTCTTCCTCAGATTTGGCCAATTGTCCCAGCTTCTGGACAGCCATGGCATCGGTCTGGTCGAGGGGTGTTTCCAGGACTTCCTGCAGAAGGAGCTTGAATTCACCCGCGCGGGCGGTTTCCGCGTTTTTAAGCTTGGCGAGTTCCTCGCGCAGTGGTGTGAATTCTGGACGAGAAGCGAGCCACGCCGCCTCAACCCGGAGCTTATCGAGGACATCGTCCGCCAGTTTGATGTTGCCGGCTTTGACGGCGGAGTCCAGATCACGGGCGAAGCGCTCTGCTTCCGCGTCGTTTCTGTGCTTGTTCATCCCCCAACTTGTGCCCACACCCACTCCGGTGATGACTAAAAGAACAAAGAGAACCGCGCCGCGGACCTTGCGCTGGCGGCGCATTTCCTGGTCATTGATGGCAGTCCTGAGGCTCCAGAGCACCTCGTCGGGGATGTCCATTTCAAACGATTCAGCCTTATTCCTGAGGGCCTGGAGCTGGTCGATGCCGGCTTTATCGGCCAACGCCTGACGAAGCTGGTCGCACGCACCATTGAACTGCTGAACGATGGCTTTGCGCTGCTGGCATTGCGTGATCCAAGTCATCGCCGGGGTGATTTGCTGGTTGATTTCCGGGGGAATTTCCACCGCCCGCGAGGCGAAAAGATCAGTGATCGCCTGGATGGCTTCCTGCGTGGCGGCTGGGTCGCTGGCGAGATAAGCGTGGTGGAACTTATCCAGAAGCGGTCGGGTTTCCTCATCGAGTTTCTGCGTAAGAAGCTTCTGCACCTGGGTGCGGATGAGGGCGAGTTGCTCCTTAGTGGGTTTGACACGCAGTTCGGGCTCAGTGAGCTCGCGGAGGATTTTCTGAAGGTTGGCCAGGGTGTTTCCGCCCGGGCGCTTGGCGGCGGTGAGCAGATCATTGATCAATGTGGATTCAAAAGTCCGGATGTCAGGATCCCATACCGGGTTGCCGGGGTCTGCAGCGGCCAGCTCACGGAGTGTGGCGATTCGTTCGGGAAGCGGAAGCTGGATCATTGCGCCCAGGCGGTGCTTCTTGAGCAGCGGCTGGAGTTTCTTTTCCTGCGCGACAGCCTGGCGGAGGTTGCTTAATTGCTCGGGGGACCAACGCTGGGGCAGCGTGATGCCCTGCTGTTTGCAGATGTACTCAAAATCGCCGAGCTTCGCGGCTTCAAATGCCTGGATCACGGGGAGCACGGAGGGCTCGACGACCAGGAGGTGCAGCGCCTCGCTGCGCAGGCCTTTGGAGAGCAGAACGCTGCAGGCATTGATGCGTTGCGTGGCAAAGAGCAGGATGCGGGCGTATTCCTTGGCCATGTCCCCCACATCGGCGGCCATGCCGGTGCCCGCGGCCTGAACGGCGGTATTGATCTTTCCGACAAGCTGACTGGCTGTCATAGTCATTTGTCACCCCCATTGGAAGCTGGGGCGACAAGTGGCTGTGTGCCCGGGAGGGGGGCGGACTGTGCGGCGGTTTGTGCGGCCGTCAATTGCTGAGCGAGGGATTCAGCGTCTGCTCGCGACTTGACCAGCTCCTTCTCAAGCTCCTGTTTTTTATTTTCCAGGTTTTCTATTTGTGTATGGGCGGCGGTAAGTTCCGCTTTCTTAAGGTAGTCTGCACGGTTGTAAACCATGACCCCGGCGATGACAGGCCATAGGATGGCAATCGCCCAAAAAACAGCTCCTCCCTTGAACACGGCTTGCGGAGGGGCCGTTGCCTTGGGAATCTGTGCGGCGATCGCGTCGTAATCCGTCTCATCCTTCACTCCCACAGCGGTCCAGCCATCGTTGGCTTTAACGGAACTCTGCGCGATGCGCGGGCTATTTCGCGCCAAGTCGGCGTACTTGCCTTTGGGCGCGCCCTCAAGAGGGGTAGTGAGATCCAGCACTGTGTAGCCCATCGGCTTAAAGGAGCGAGCCCTGTGCGCGGCTCCGGTGCCATCCAAGACAAAGCGCCAACAGCACTGTACGCCCTCCAGCGGGCGGGTGAAGTGAGTGGAGAAAGTGACACGCCAGCGGTCTTCCTTGGTCATGAGGGAAAGCGCTTCATCAACCAGTTCCAGAGGGTCGGTGCCGGGGGCGTAGACGATGTAGATGGGCTTGCTGGCATCCAGCAGGAATTGCTCGATGGCGACACCGGCCCAGCCGGCATCACCGGCGGCCGACTCCCACGCCAGGCAATAACGGGGGTGATTGGGGCCCGTGGCCAGCTCAATGGGTGCTGGATTGATCCGAACCTGACCGTCCCAGGGCTCATCGAATGCACCTGAGTGCTTAAGAACCCATGCCGGGCCAGGGGCGAGTTCTTCAGTGGTATCAAGAACGAGATGCCGGGCGAATTTGCCGGTGCGATTGCCCAGGGAAGGCAACTGAATCGGCCGAATGCAGGTCAGGAAATGCTTTGTAAGACCGCCAGTGGTGGGGAGGTAGTGGGCGTAGAGCGCGGGGAGTGGATCAATGCGGAGAGGCTCTTCTTGAAGTGTAAGAGGGAGTTCATAGCCGGAGAGGAGTTCCAGGGTGTCGACGACCGGGGCAGGTGTGCCTTGAGTAAGGCCGACCGTGCAGAACCCGGAGGTGCCGGTCCTGATGCCGTTGGTTGCGTAGGTTAGAAGCAGTTCCTGAGCCATCGATTTCCCATTGTTTACGGAGCTATACGGCCACGCCGGTGCCCACGACCATGGTGGTGGAGAACCTTGCAAAAGCATACAGCAAAGGGACACACACCCACTGAGGCGTGAGCATTTGCGTATCAAATGTGTATCGACCAGCGGCGAGGGCGGGAGAATGGCCGGTTGCCGTGACGGGAATGAAGCGCAGACTGGAGAAGGATTCCTTAAGCGCGGCATAGACTTCCGGCGAATTGGCCTTCACCCATGCATCGAGCTTGTCTGAAAGACCTTCGACGCGCGCCAGGTCAAGGCGGCAGCACTTGATGCTGGTGGGCGACTGCATGGCGACTGGGGCGGGAGCGACATACGGCTCTTTGGAGATATCTTCGCCCAAAAGGGAAAGCCAGAGATCAGCCTTGGGCATTACGACCAGGACCGGGCGCTCAATGCGTTGGGAGGCGGAGAGGCCCTGCTGGTTCCTGATGCGGGTGGCGGCTTCGCGGATGACGTTTTCCTGTTTGTTGACGGGGCCGCGGGCGAGTTGCGGGTCTGTGCTGGCGCGAAGGAGCTTGTCGCGCACACCGGGCGACTGAGAGGGATCAAAAACAACGAACAGGACTTTGGAGCGGTTGAGATGGCTCGTGGTGGCGTGGACTTTGGGGTCTTCGCTGGGAAGGACATTGGCGCCTGCGTTGTCGTAATAACAGACGGTTCGCGCGCCGATATCCGGGTTGTTGGCGTTGGGGTGAACACCCTCGGGCCGCACCATGAAAAGAAGCGGACGGGGGAGGGAAATTTCCTGTTCCTTCTGTTTGGTCCAGAGGTAGTGGTTGCCTGGCCAGGGAGTGGGAGTGATCCCGGGCGGGATTTTTCTGCTCCCGGCGATGGGGGTGGGGGACATGGTGGCTTCGTTGGCCTCGAAAAAGGCATTGCCGGAAACATCGACATCGCCGAAAGCCAATGCGAAATCACGCGGGAAATGGATGCGTTGCTGGGCGATCATAGAGGCCAGGAGGGTGGTTTTGCCGGCAAACGGTGCGCCGATGATCGAGATGTAGAGCGGATCGTTTTCCAGAAGGATCCGGGGGAAAATCAGGTGGCAGTGAGGACAGGCCATCTCGCGGCACGGAGAGCCCTTGGGGTCGAGCGCTTCGCCGGAGACATTAAAGCGGGTGGGGCGAAAACGGGCCATGGCCGTGCCCCCGGCGAGCAGATCGCCCTTCAAATCAATATGAGTGGCGACCCAGAGCGTGTCTTCGTACTTGAATTTCTGATGGCAGTGGGGGCAAATGATAGAGGGCAAAAGCCTCTCGTGGATGCCTGCCTGAGGCGAATCGCCGGCGGTTTGGGTTTCCTGGTTTTCAGACATGCCGCCTCCGGTTGGTTCGCATGAGGCCTATGGTACCGTGGGATATTGGCATGCAAAACTCAGTCGTGATATACAATTTCAATTAAAGTCTTAATATCTGTGAAATAAGATCTTTTGGAAAGTGTGCATGCCGAAGGTGCATTGCTCGTGCGGGTACAAAGCAAGCGTTCCGGATAAGCCGGAGCCGCGGGATATGCCATGCCCCTTGTGCGGCAGGAATATCCGTGTCCCGGCATCCGCGGAGGCGGCGGACGACGCATCAAGTTCAAGTGCTGGTCCGGGGGTAGCGTCCGGTGGTACAGGGTCTGAAAGGGGAGCATCGCAGGGCGGGACAGGGGTAAAAAACGGTCAACAGAGTACGTTTGACCCTTTCAGCGATCTACAGGCGCCAGTCCACGTGCATGGCCCCGTGAGCGATGCACGTGCGGAAAAACAGTTCAAGTCCACCATCATGATGATCGGGATTGGGGCAGGTGCGATTGGGCTGTTGATTGCGCTGATTTGGGGTGTTTCATCCATCGTGGGCGGGGGTGGTTCAAACTCGGGGAGTTCAGGAAGTTCATCGGGAGGGAGCAACCCTTCGGGCAGACAGAACCAACCTGAAAAAACGACCAGCGCCATCGGCCTGGGTGGGGGCGAAGGGGAGTCGGGCACGGCCAAATCAGGACGCGGGCGCGGTGGAAGTGATCGCGGACATGGCCGCGGCGCCGCGGATGAAGGCAAAGAAACCGGCAATTCAAAAGGTCCGCCGACACGGACGGAGAATCAGTCCAAGAATTCCGGAACTGACGAGGGGACCGAATCCGAGAGCAAAGTGTCTGAAAAAGCGATCGCTGTCGATGAAGCGAAACTGGCGGAACTGCGCAAAGATCAGCCTGCCGGAGAGGCGAAAAATTTCGGCGCCTCACTTCCAGAAGATGGATTGAATGTGCCATCGCTGGCACCTGATTTGAGTTCGATCCTCAAGCGCAAGGGTTCTGGGGGGTTTGGCGCCCGAGGCGTGGCAGGGCGCGCGCAGCGCCTGGCCAACGGCGCATCGGCAGATGTGGAGCGCGCTATCGAAATGGGGGTGCGCTGGCTGGTTGGCGCCCAGAGCGTCGATGGGCATTGGGATTCCAAGGCCTTTGGCGCAACGGTGGCCAACGATCTGGGTGTGACGGGGTTGTGCCTGCTGGTTCTGCTGGGCGAGGGCCATCACCCAGCGAGCAAAACGCAATTCAGCGCGCAGGTGGATCGTGGAGTGAATTGGGTTTTGAGCAAACAAAACACCAGCACGGGTGCGATGAATGCCGTGACTTTCTACGAACAGGGCATTTCACTGATGGTTCTGAGCGAGGCGTATGCCTTGACTAAGGATGAGAAATACAAGGAGCCCGCGCAAAAACTACTGGATTTCATCGTGTCGCAATCCAGCCCGAATGGGGGCTACGGCTACGGCGGAGCTGGGGCGGATACATCGGTGACGGGGTTTCAAATCATGGGGATCAAGTCCGCCATGATGGCGGGTCTGACGGTGCCTGAGGATGCAGTGCTCAAGGTTCACACGTATTTGAAGGTGTGTACCCTGGATGATGGCCAGGCTGGGTACACCGAAAGTGGTTCCCCCAGGATTTCAATGACTTCCGTGGCGATGTGCTGTCGGCTTTTTCTGGGCTACGGGCTGGAAGACGGCATGGTGGTCAAAGCTGCGGATTTGATCGCAAAGAACGGTCCAAAGGTGGATGACGAATATTTCACCTATTACGCGACGTACTGCATGTTCCAGGTCGGTGGCCCCAAGTGGCGGGAATGGAACAGGATATTCCGGCCAGGCGTGATTGCGCTGC
>CAZGOM010000118.1:0-16884 GCA_964527265.1 uncultured Phycisphaeraceae bacterium
AGTAGTGGGATTCATCGTTGTTGCCGGCGAGGTAGAGGGCGGAGCCTTCGCGCAGGAGGGTGATGGCGTCGGAGCGAAGGGTGGGGTTGGGCTTGGCGGCGGCGGTGAGGCGGCCAGCGAGTGCGGGCTTGGCGGCGATGGCGGCTTCGCCGATGTAGATCTGGGCTTTGGCGGACTTGAGGTCGGCGGAGTCTGCTGTGACGACCTTGAGGGTCTGGCCGGTCATGATGCCGATGTATTGGGCGAGTTCATTGGCGGCCATGGTTTCATAGGGGCCGGGCTTGGCGACGGTGACGATGACGCAGCTTGCGGCCTGCTTGCCGGCGATGGTGAGATCATCGGCAGCGGAGGTACCCGCGACGGCGACATCGACGATGGTGGTGTCCTGGGCGGGGGCTGGGCCGGGGAGGACGGGGGGGAGGGAGACGGGGAGTTGTTCAGGAACGTAGCTGGTGGGGGGGAGGGGGAAGCGGGACTGGAGAGTGGGCTTGGCTGCTTCCTGGGCTTGGGCCTGAGGACCTGAGGCGCAGCCGGCGACCAGGGCGGTGGCGGCGAGCGCCGAGAGGAGGATGGAGAGGGGCTTTTTGAGCGAAGGCAGCTTGATTGAGGTCATCTTGAGGTTTCCAATAGGTCTTTGTTGGATGCGACTAAAGGCTGAATGTTCCTGAGGATTGTTATTTGGCATTTTGCAGAGGTTTTGTGGAGTGGGGCAGGGAGTAGGGACCGGGCAGGCGTCAGGAATGGTGGAGGTTAATCTAAAAGAAGGGGATTGTGTTTGTCATTATCGGGTTAAAAATTGTTAAATATGATCCTCAAGGAGGACGGAGATTAGCTGGGGATATTGCGACTTCGCTCAACTCGCTGTGAATCGCTGCGAGTTTCCAGAGTTGCGAGGGGGTTTGCGAGGGTTGAGAACGCAGTCGTTCTCAGCGGGCGGGGTTGGGTTGGAGTACGCTTTGTGCTTTTTTGAGGTTTTCCTGTGCGTCGATGAGATCGGGATTGAGCTGGACGGCGCGGAGGAAGTCTTCGTAGGCGGCGGGAATGTTGCCCATGCGTGCTTTGACGGTGCCGCGGCTGTTGTAAACCTGGGCGTAGTCTGGGGCGCGGGCGATTGCCGCGTCGAAGAATTCAAGGGCCTGCGCGAGCTGATTGCGCTCGGCGGCAAAGCGGCCGAGGGCGTAGTAGGGCTCTGGCGATTCGGGATGATCTTCGATGAGTTTTGTAAGGACGGCCTGGGCCTGGGCGCTTTGCCCTTGATGATTGTAGATAAGCGCGATGCTTGCGCGTACAGAGATGAGATTTGGGTCGGCGGAAAGGGCTTTTTCGTATGCGTGCTGGGCTTCTGTGATTCGGCCAAGGACATTCAATGTGTTACCCAGGTTCCTCCACGCTTCGGCATATGAGGGTGAGCACTGGGTGGCGTTTTGAAAGTAGGGGAGGGCGTCCACAGGGCGGTTTTGCTTGAGAAGTTCGCTGCCAAAGAGAGTCATGGCGAGGGCGTTGGCGCTGGTGACCTGGAGGGCGCGGGCGTAGATGGTCTGGCTGTCGCGCCAAAAGCGGGACTGGACATTGGAGACGATGGCCAGGGGCACAAGGGCGCAGACTAAGAGTGAAGGGGCCACAGCGGGGGATTTGAACCGGCTGAGGAGGTCGGCAGCGCCCCAGACGATGAGGATGTAGAGGCCGGGGAAGGTGAGGTAGGCATAGCGGTCAGCCATGGATTGTTCGCCGACCTGGACGATGCCGATCATGGGGATCATGACACCGAGGAACCAGAGCCAGGCCACGGGCAGGTAACGTTTGTCGTAGCGGGAGGCAGCCCAGAAGATGGCGAAGGTGAGGGCGGCAAGGAGAAGGATGGAGGCGATGACGACGGGAATGGGCCACCAGGTGGGATGGGGGTAAAGCAGAGTCAGGTCGTAGGGGATAAGAAGCTTGAGGAGATATCGGGCGTAGGCAACAAAGGCGTTGAGGATGCGGGGAGCCACGGGGAGGCCTGCGGCTTCGACGACGGCGGATTCACGTTGAACCATGAAGACAACGAATGAGCCGATCGCACTGAGGGCCAAGAGCGGAAGTTTCTCAAGGATGAGCGCGGGGAGGGCGCGGAGGTAGGCTTTGACGGCGGGCAGGAAGCTTTGGGCAGGAAAGCGCTGGAGAGGCCAGAAATCCAGCAGGAGCAAGAGAGGAGGGATCGTGACGGCGGTGGGCTTGCTCAATAGCGCCAGGGCAAAAAAGGTGAGAAGGAGAGCATAAGAGGCGAGGGCGCGGAGGTGTTTCCAGCCGAGTTGCTTTTGGGTGTCGAGCCAGTGTTTGTAAGCGAGTATGGTGAGCATGGCGAAACCGAAGGAGAGCAGGTCTTTGCGTTCAGATGCCCATGCAATGGATTCGACATGGATGGGATGCACTGCAAACAGGGCTGCCGCGGCGATGGAGCGATGAAACGCGCCTGTGAGCCTGAAAAGGACAAGGGCCAGGAGCAGGGCGTTGGCGGTGTGAAGCAGGAGGGACATGGCGTGGTGGCCGGCGGGGTTTAAGCCAAAGAGCTGGCCATCAAGCAGGTGGGAGAGCATGGTGACGGGGTGCCAATTGGCGACGACGACAGAGGTGAAGGCCCATTTGATTGTTTCCAGGGTGAAACCCTGTTGGACCATGCGGTTTCCGTAAATGTAAGTGCTGTCATCGAAACTGATGAAACCGTTGGAAAGAATGGGGGAATGGGAAGCCATGACCAGGGCGGCGAAAAGGAGAATTACCAGAAAGATGCGGGCTTTTGTCATAGAGTTTCGTAAAGGCCGGAATAAGGCATTCAAGGTTTAAGGGGCAAGGCTTAAGGTTTAAGGAAGCTGCTCGCTTTTTTGAGGTTTTCCTGTGCGTCGACGAGGTCTGGATTGAGCTGGACTGCACGTAGGAAGTCCTCATAGGCGGCTGGGACGTTGCCCAGACGGGCTTTGATGGTGCCGCGGCTGTTGTAGGCGTCGGCGTAGGCGGGGTTTTTGGCGATGGCCTGGTCGAAGAGGGCGAGTGCGTCAGTGAGTCTATTCTGGCGGGTGCGGAGGTGGCCCATGAAGAAGAATGTTTCAGGGATTTCGGGTTTGTCGGCGGCGAGCTTGGCGAAGACGGCTTCGGCCTGGGCGTCCTGGTGCTTTTGCATGTAGATACGGGCGATATTAAGGCGGGGCTCGATGAGGGTGGTGTTGAGGGCGAGGGCTTTTTCGTAGGCCTCTTCGGCCTGGTCTGTTTGGCCGAGGCTCATGAGCGCGGTGCCCATGTTGCCCCAGGCTTCGGCATAAGTGGGTTCAAGACGAAGGGTTTCCTGGAAGTGCGGGACGGCATCCTGAAATCTTCCCTGGCGGGAGAGTTCATTGCCCAGAGAGCATTGGGCGAGGGGGTTGGGGCTGGCAACGGCGATGGCGTGGGTGAAGAGGGTTTCGCTGTTGGCCCAATGGCGGGATTGCAGGTTTGCGAGGACGGCCAGGGGGATAACGGCGGCGGCGAGAAGGGCAGGGGCGATCCAGTTGGCCATGTGGGGTGGGGTGCGGAGACGGGCGAGGAGGTCGGAGACGCCCCAGACGATCAGGAGATAGAGGCCAGGGAAGGTGATGTAGGCATAGCGGTCGGCCATGGCCTGGGCGCCGACCTGGATGATGCCGATCATGGGGACCATGACGCCCAGAAACCAGAGCCAGCCGACGGGGAGGTAGCGTTTGTCGAAGTGGTCTGCGAGGTAGAAGAGGAAGGCGGTGAGGAGGATGAGGATGGCGGCGGAGGCGGCGATGTACCCGGCGGGCCACCAGGTGGGGTGTGGGTACATGATGGTGAGGTCATGGGGGAAGAGGAGCTTGCCGACGTAGCGGGCGTAGGAGAAGACGGCATTGGCGAGGCGGGCGCTGATGGCCAGGCCGTCAGCGGTGACGACGGCGGCTGCGCCGCGCTGGACGTAGAAGACGGCGACGGAGGCGGTGAAGGTGAGGAGAAAGATGGGGAGTTTTTCAAAGATGAGGCGGGGGAGAGCGTGAAGATAGGCTTTGAAGGCGGGGCGGAAGCCGGATTGGGCGTCGGTTGGGATGGCGCGGTTTAAGGGCCAGAAATCAAGGAGGAGCATGAGTGCGGGGAGTGTGATGACGGTGGGTTTGCTCAGGAGGGCGAGGAGATAGACGCCCAGCATGATGGCGTAGCGGGTGAGTGCGCGAGAATCTTTTGCGGTATGGGCAGCGCAGGCTTCGAGCCAGTTTTTATAGGCCAGGAGGGTGAGCATGGCGAAGCCGAAGGAGAGCATGTCCTTGCGGTCGGAGGCCCAGGCGATGGATTCGACGTGCATCGGGTGGACGGCAAAGAGCGCGCCAACAGCGATGGAGCGATAGAAGGAGCCGGTGAAGCGGTTAAAGACGTAGGCCAGGAGGATGGCGTTGATGGCATGGAGAGCCAGGGACACGGCGTGGTGGCCAGCGGGGTTTAACCCAAAGAGCTGGCCGTCGAGGAGGTGAGAGAGCATGGTGACGGGGTGCCAGTTGGCGACGACGACGGCGGTGAGAGCCCACTTGAGGGTGACAAGGTTGAAACCTTGTTCGACCATCTGGTTGTTGTAGATGTAATCCTTATCATCAAAGCTGACGAACTTGTTGAAAAAGACGGGGAAGTGCGCGGCGAATGCGAGAGCGGCGATGAGGAGAAAGAGGAGAGATCGGGGGAAGCGGTTTTCGGGAGAGGAGCCTGGAATGGAAGGGGATTCAGGGGCGCAAGGGGATGGGTTGGCGGGTGCGGTTGAGATTGTCTGGGGCGTTTGGGTCATGGGCGGTCTGGGTTGCGGGAAGTGGGCAGTGATGCGCTGCGAGGAGTGATTTGAAGATGATAACGCACGGTGGAATATAGAAGGTGATTTGACTCTATACTGTGCGGCTGACGTTCCTAAACCTCATTTGAATCGGGAGTCTGCGTTATGAACCGTAGCATCATTGCATTGGCGTTGGTTGTTTCCGCGGGTGTTTTCGTGGGATGCGACAAGAAAGAGCCGGAAGCGTCCAAGACCGGGACAGGCACGACGGCGACGGAATCGTCGTCTACGAGCGCGAAGCTGACCGAGGCACAGGCCGCGACGGTGAAGAAATATGAAGAATTTGTGGCGGCGAGCGAAAAGCAGATCGCGGCGCTGAAAACACAGGCATCGAAGGCGACGGACACGACTAAGGACAAGATCCAGGCGAGCCTGAAGCCGGCCGAAGCGGAACTGACCAAGCTGAAGGCGGCGCTGGCTTCGGCGAAGTCTGACGGGGTGAAGGAAGACGGGAAGCTGGATGAGCTTGGCGCGAGCGCTAAGGCGGCTTTTGATAAAGCCGTGAAGGAAGCCAGCGACTTTGGCGGGGCAGCCAAGGACGCGGCGAATGATGCGTTGAAGTCTTTCTCGAAATGATTTGAGTTTGTACGATTTAGAGCCATGGGCCGGTGATTGCCGGCCCATGGTTTTTTTATGGGGTTAGGGAATCGCCCAAGACAGCAAACCAGGATTGACACGACAGTGAGTATGGTCCATTGGCCCTATTGGTCCTGTTGAATTTTTGCTATTACGGGAAGTGCGTGGATTGGGAGTTTGGTGCTACACTCGTCTTGGTTTTGACCTGACCAGGTTTCTAAACATTCCACCTTTTTTGTGAGTACGCACCATGGCAACTACCGCAGTATCGGTTTCCGTTGGTTCCGTCATGTCCCTGGCTGACCGTGTGAAGGGGTGGCTGCGGAGGTCGGAGCGGAGTGTTTCGCATGGATTGGAGGCGCTGGAGGGCCGGCAGTTAATGTCGGTGCCGACGTTGAATCCGGTGGGGCCGCAGTTGGGGATAGCGTCGGGCGCGTCGACTCCGGCGGGGGTGTCGGTGACGGTGGATGGAAGCTTTGTGCTGGCGTGGATGTCGAACACGGAAGCGGGGCAGGGGATAGCGGCGCAGCAGGTGTTTAAGGGGATGGGGCCGTCTGATCTGCTGGATGTGTCGGGTTATTCGCTGGAGGGGTCGAATTTCATGCCGAGCGTGGCGCATGGGTCGGATGGCGGATTTCTGGTGGTGTGGAACGGTTCGGAGGTGGATGGTCCGATGGAGATTTTCGGGCGGGCGTATGACGCGGAAGGGGTGGCGCGTGGAGCGGCGTTTGAGATCGGTTCGACGCCCGCGGGGAGTGCGTCCATGCCGGAGGTGACGGGGCTGGAGGAGGGCGGGTATGTGGTGACGTGGTATCAGACGGCGCCGGATGAGGAGGTGGAGGGGGGATCGCTGCCGGTGGGGGTGTTTGCGCAGGCATTTACGAACATCGGGACCGAGATGAGCAGTGTGTTACAGGTGAGCACGAATGTGGATAGCCGTGGGATGACATTGCCGCGGGTGGAAGAGGGAGTGGAGGGTGAGTTTGCGATTTCATGGATGCGGGAGGATCGGGAACAAGGGGTGGCGGAGATCTTTTTGCAGCGGATGTCGCCTGACGGGAAGAAGTGGGGCGGCGCGACGCTGATGGTGGAGGCACCTGCGGTGTTTGAGGCGATTGGCGGGCATTCACCCACTTATTCGTTTGATATCGATCAGGATGGGAACTACCTGTTTGCGTGGGACCAGACGTCCGACGGCGAGCCGTGGAATGTTTTCGGGCGGTACTACGATTCCTATTTGAAGCCACTGGGGGATGCGGTGCGGATCAGCGGGGAGTCGGATTACAGCCAGTTCAACCCGAGCGTGGGGTTTGCACCCAATGGTTCGGCGGTGGTGATCTGGGAGGGTGTATCGAAAGTGGAGGATGAAAACGGGCGTGTGGTGAGGGCGGCACAACTGGGGGATCAGACACACCAGGTAGAGTCGTCATTTGATGTGAGTTCAACGCTGGATGGGTATCACGGAGAGCTGAAACCGGCATTGGGGCTGGATGGCTTTGGCGGATTCACGGCGGCGTGGGCGGGGTACAACGGGGCGATGATGACGGATGGCTCGATGCTGATCATCCGGACGTTTGAAGCCGTGGAAGCGGCGGAGATCACGGTGACGGGGGATGGGGAGGCGGTTGAAAACGGATCAACGAAAACGTCCCACGACAACTACACAGATTTCGGGGATGTCGATTCCGACGGCGGGTATCACGAACATGAGTTTGAGATCAGCAACGGGGGGAACATTGCGTTGGAGTTTGGGGAATTTGAGGTGCCGGAAGGGTTCACGCTGGTGAGCACCCCGGGGATGCTGGAGCCGGGTGAGACAGGGACGTTGAGGATTGCGCTGTCAGGGGAGGCGGGGATCGGCCTGCATACCGGGGTGGTAAGTATTCCCAACAACGTGGAAGGCATGGACCCGTTCACGTTCACCATCACCGGGGATGTGCTGGAACGCAAGACAGTGACGTTTAACAAGAGCACGCCGCTGGCGGAGCGGACGTTTATCGATGAAGAAGGGAACACGGTGGTGTTCGCGCTGACGGGGCCGGGGTTTGGGAGCATTTCGTTCAATCCACGGACGCATGTGCTGTTTGACCTGGACCTGGAAGAGACGACGCGGGCATCGAACTTGACGATCAACGTGAGCAAGACCAAGGGGATGGGGACGGGGTTCACGGCGCTGGAGGATGTTTATGTGCATGGATCGCTCAATGCATTTTCGGCGGGGAAGGTGGATCTGTATGGTGATTTTGAAGTGAAAGGGACACTGGCTTCGCTGGTGATGAGGGATGTGGTTGGGGAAGACGAGCACTTTGTGGACATTGGGGGGTCGATCAACACGCGGACGGATTTCACATTCAGGCGGATTAATGACCTGCATCTGGAAACCGACGGGTACACGGGGATGTTCAAAGCGGTGGATTGGCTGGATTTGAACGATGAACTGGATGAGTTTTTCACAGGTTCGATCATCTCGATGAACATCACGGGGCAGGCCAAGACGGCGACGCAGGAATTTGCGGCGGGTGACATTTCGGTGGACATCTTCACGTACAACACGGGACGGCCGTTGGGCCAGCCGGGCGTAGGTTCGATCACAGTGGCAGGCGAGGTATATGACTGCACATGGGACTTGCAGGGGTATATCGGCGCGATTTCACTGGGGAGTGCCGATGATTCGCACTTTATCTTCGAAGATGGATTTGGGTCGTTTACAGTCTGGGGTGAAGTGGTGGATAGCTCGCTATTAGCGGGTTATGAAGACGAAGATGGAGGGGATAACGAGGACGGGTTTGTGGGAGCCGCGGCGGGTACGATCACGGTGGGCGGGTGGGACGGCGGGGAGATCAACGCCAACACCATCGTCAGCTTCAGCGCAGTGGCGCGGGCCGCGAAGACGGGCTATGCGCCCACGGACGGGGGAGTGATTGACATGGATGTGTATGCGCAGGGGTTTGACCTGGCGGACAACGCACTTGCGATCAAATCGTTCAAGGCGGCGGGGTTTGTCAATCATGTGGATTTGAAGTCGCTGGGGAATGTGGGCACGGTATGGCTCGGGAAGGACGCCGAGGTGTTCCATGTGCATGGGGAGGACGGCGGCGATCTGCGGTCGTTCACGGTGGTGGGCAAGGCGATCGATTGCATGGTGAATGTGAATGGCAACATCGACACGATTCAGGTGGCGCATTGGACCGGGGGGTCGATCGAAGCCAAGACGCTGAATTTATTGAATGTAACGGGGCGGGCCAAATCAGCCATGCTGCCGGCCTTGACGGGGGATATCGATGCGCAGGTGATCCTGCATGGAAACCTGGATAAGCGCAATGGCAACACGCTGGGCACGCTGCGTGTGGCGGGGATGCTCCACGGCGTGGACGGGCGCGAACACGATATCCAGGTGACGGGGTCGGTAGGAAGCGTGACGTCGGGCTCGCTGGAGCGGCTGGCATTTTCAGTCTACGCCTATTTCGGTGGGCCGCAGGTGAAGATCGGCAGCGTTACGACGGGGTACACGGATTACTGGGACATCACTGCGCCGGGCGTGGCCATCGGTTCAATCACGGTGGCTCAGTGGCATGATGGCCATCTTTATGCCGACAAAATTGGAACGCTCCGTGTGACAGGGCGTGCAGCCTCAGCAGGCAAAGCCGCGCTGCCGGCGGACTTCTTTGGCCTTATCGACCTTGATGGGACGGTCACCACGACCGGGAACCTGCTGGCTTCAGCGGTGATCAGCGGGCTGGTGATGGATAGCGAATGGGACATCAATGGGAACGCTGGAAACGTGACCGTGGAGGGCGCGGATGAGTTTGAACTGACGGTGAAGGGCAACCTGAATTCGTACGTCGTTCAAAACCATGTGATGAATGAATCCAATGTGAAGGTGGAGGGCGTGCTGCAGTCGTTGCGCGCCGGAGGCTGGTCGGGAAGCGACATCGTGGCATCTAAGATCGGTTCGATCTTGATTTCAAGCGCACAGAGTGGAGGCGGGCTGGGTGACTTTATGGGCGGCGTCTATGTGACCGGCGTCGGCCAGGCGTCGACAGCGGTTCTGCTGGGAAGCATGACAGTGGCGAAGATGATCGGGTCGAGCGTGATTCGGAGCCCCGGACATGTGGGATCGATCCGCGTGGGATCGTTCATGGATACGAGCGTGTTTGTGGGCGTGAACGAGGGATTCGCCGTGGGAGAGCTTCCCATGAGCAAATCGGACTTTACGAACCCGAGTGCGCGGCTGCAGTCGTTTACGGTAACCAGCAATCGCGATGATGCGTTCACCATTGGGCGTGTGGCGGCGGGCGAACTGGTGAGCGTGTCGATTGGGCTGGTGAGCGGGATGCCGGGCGATGACAGAGCCTTTGGCTTCAGCGCGGCGACGAAGATCGGGAGCTACCGAAGACTCAAGATGATTGGCATACCCACACCGGTGGTGGTGGTGAATAAGACGCTGCCTGGGATTTATGACGATGGCGGGTTATACCGGTTGCAAATCGTGGCCCTTGATGCGCCGCCGGTGGGCTGAGTGAGGGAAGGGAAATTCGAATGCTGAAGCATGCCGCGGTGATTGTTTTTTTGTTGGTATTGCCCTACGCGATGGCAGGGCAGCAAACGGAGCAAGACATGGTTCGCCAGAAGATGGAAAAAGTGATGGGGCCGCTGCCGGGAGATGACCGGAAGGTGCCGCTGGATGTGAAGGTGATTTCGGAAGAGAAGCTGGAGGGATATACGCGAAAGAAGGTCAGCTTTGCAGTGGAGAAGGGAGACCGGGTGCCGGCGTGGCTGCTGATTCCCGATGGAACAGTGGCGGGGAAGAAGATGCCGGCGATGCTGTGCCTTCATCAGACCACGAATATCGGGAAGGATGAGCCGGCGGGTGTGGGCGGGAAGCCGAGTTTGCAGTATGGGCTGCATCTGGTGAAGCGGGGATATGTGTGCCTGGCTCCGGATTACCCGAGTTTCGGGGAATATCCATATGATTTTCAAGCCGCAACCCAGCGAGGGGATTATCAGTCGGGCAGCATGAAGGCGATCTGGAACAACATGCGTGCGGTGGATTACCTGCAGTCGTTGCCGGAGGTGAATGGGGAGCGAATCGGGGTGATCGGCCATTCGCTGGGTGGGCACAATTCGATGTTCACGGCGGTATTCGACAGCCGGTTGAAGGTGATTGTGTCATGCTGCGGGTTTACGCGATTCGGCAAGTATATGGGGGGAAATCTGACGGGTTGGACGAGTGCGCGGTATATGCCGCGGATTGCATCGGAGTATGGGTCGGATGCGAAGAACATGCCGTTTGATTTCACGGACATCGTGGCGAGTTTTGCGCCGCGCGCGTTTATGGCGGTGTCACCTGTGAGGGATGACAATTTCGAGGTGAGCGGCGTGAAGGATGTGATCGCGCAGGTGCAGCCGGTGTACAAGGCATTTGGGAAGGTGGAGAATCTGCAAGCGGTCTATCCGGATTCTGCGCATGATTTTCCGGAGGATGGGCGCAAGGCGGCGTATGAGTTCATTGATGCGCAGTTGAAGCGGTGAAGCGGAAAATGCTTATTTGGGAATGTGATTGAAGCAGGCTGACTCGGGGAGCAGTTCACTTATGCCGGGAGGGTGAGGTGATTGGGAGCCGGCGGGACGCCGGCGTTCCCGATTTACCCTCGTTGGAGAATGGCTTTTTGATCTTTGAATCCCACGGGGGCGGAAGTGTGTTCGTGGGTGATTTTCCAGATGGAGTTTTCGGGCTTGAGCGTCCAAGAGATGCGATTCTGCATGGCATGGAGTTTTTTGCCGTCGACAGTGGATGTTGAGGCATAGGTGACGATGGCGGTGATGGTGCTGAGGTCGTTGCCCTGGGTGATTTGGACATCGTCAAAGGTGACATCGACGCGTTCATTGGTGAGGGTGGAGAACCAGGTGTGGACCATTTTGCGCCAAGCTTCGGCGCCTTCGTAGCACCAGACGCCCCAGGCGTCGAAGATGCGGACATTGGGGGCATAGAGGCTCATGAGAGCGTCGATGTCCTGAGCGAGGACGGCTTGTTTATAGGCTTCGAGAATCCGGTTGACAGGCTCTGAAGGGATCGATTTTGCGTCCGGTGTGTAAAAGTGATGGACGGGACGGATTTCGATGCGCCAGCCGAGGGTTTCTCCGGCAGCGACCTGGGTGGTGGGGTGGAGGGAGGCGAGGCGGGTGGCGTCGGCGATGTTGTCGGCTTCAATGAGGAAAGCCGCGCCGATCATGCCGCCGGATTGGGGCGCAGGAGTATCAGTGATGACCAACTGTCCGTTGACGCGGCAGAGTGTTTTGGATTCAAGGGCGACGCCGATGTCGGCCACCACCTGATTGGTTTCGTAGAGGGCATGGAGGTGCGGGCGGCATTCAGCCATGATCGCCTGGACCTGCTGCTGAGAGAGGGCATCCATTTTTTGCGGATCGAAGTAGCCCAGGCAAAGGTATTTCATGGTGATTTACCCGAGGGTGGAGAGATCAGGGCTTGGCGGAGGTTTTCTTGGGTGCGTCGTCGAGCTTGTCTGCGATGAGGTCGACAAGGAGGTTCTGGGTGGCTTTAGCTTCGCCTGCGCCGCTGATTTTATTAAAAATGAAGCTGAAAGCGACGGTTTTTTCGGCAGCGCCCTGGCCGACGGTGACATAACCGGAGAGGGATGAAACGCCGTTGATGGTGCCGGTTTTGGCGCGGATGATTGCCCCGGTGGATTTGAAGCGTTTGGCCAGCGTGCCGTCCTGGCCGCCGACGGCGAGGCTGTCGGCGAAGACGGGGCCGAGCTTGGGGTCCTTGTAGAGCATCTCAAGGACTTTGACCATGAGGCGGGCGGTGACGCGGTTGTGCTTGGAGAGACCAGAGCCGTCCGCGATGACGGCGTCGTTGGCGTCAGCGCCGATGGCTTTGCCAAGGGAGGTGACGACGAGCTTCCCATCGGACCAGGAGCCGGGCTTACCGGTGATTTCGTGGAGAGCGCGCTTTAAGAGAGACTCGGCGTAAAGGTTCTGCGAGTCTTTGTTGCAGCGCTTTAAGACCTCGGCGATGGGAGTTTGAATGATGTGGATGGTTTTGCCCTCGGGAAGCGTGTCTTCCATGGTGGGGCGGGCGATGGCGGCAACGGTGATGCCGGCTTCAACGAGGCGATTGGCCAGGAGGCGGCCGAAGTAGATCGGCGGGTCCTTCATGGTGACGTTGACGGGTTCTTCGTGTGCGTCCTTGATGACGCCCTGGATGGTCAGGTCGTTGTTGGGGGCGACGATGACGCCGAGGGTTTCCTTGGAGCCGGTGACGGCTTTATTGGTGATGGCCAGGAAGGGAGAGCGGGGGGCGACTTTGATATTGGCGGGCTGGCCGGGGCGCGTGGGAGAACCGGTGATGTCGAAGCAGTTGGTGTTGATGTTAAGTCCGGCGACGGGGGCGCAATACCAGCGCTCCAACTGGTCGGCCGGCCAGTCGGGGTGGATCTGGAGGCGTTCAAAAACGCGGTCGTCGATGATGAGGCGGTCGATCTTGGTGATGCCGGCTTTCTTGATCTGATCGACCCAGATTTGCAGGAGAGCTTCAAGGGTTGTTCCGGCGGCCTGGAGGACTTTTTCGTCACCGAAGGAAGGGTCGCCATCGCCGCGGACGATGATGCAGGGGCCTTGCGCGGGGTGGGTGACGGCGGTGCCCTGGGGGATGTTTTTCCAGTCCTCGGGATTGACGAGGATGAGCTTGGTTTTAAAGACGTAATCCGGGCCAAGGGTTTTTAAGGCGCAGCCGGAGGTGATGATCTTGAGGTTGCTGGCGGGGGCGACGGCGCGCTCGGGAGAGAAGCTGAAGAGTACATTGCCGCTGGAGAGGTCTTCGGCATAGATGGAATATTCACCGCCGGATTTGAGCTGCGTGGAAATGATCTTTCGTGCCTGCTCCTGAAGGGGCTGGGCGAACGCACTGGTGGTGACGAGGGCTGCTGCGCCGAAGGCGGCGAAGATGCGGGCGAGGCGGCGTGTGCGGTGGATGGTCACGTGGGGATTCCTTTCACGGAGCAGCTCCGGCGTCCTTGCCGGGCGAAGATGGACCGGTCTTATGTTATGCGGGTTGAACGGGGAGGGCGAGGTCTGCGAGGCCGGGGGAGGGCGGGGTGATAAGGGGCTGGGCGGGCATGATGACCGGCAGGGGTTTTTCGCGGGCGATGGTCTGGCGGCGGATTTTGTCCTGGAGACGCATGAGGCCTTCCATGAGGGCCTCGGGACGCGGAGGGCAGCCGGGGACGTAGACATCGACGGGGACGATGAGGTCCACGCCTTTGACGACGTGATAGCCGTGCTTGAAGTAGGGGCCGCCGCCGACAGTGCATGCGCCCATGGCGATGACGTACTTGGGGTCAGGCATCTGGTTATAGAGGCGCTGGAGACGGGATGCCATTTTGTAGGTGACGGTGCCGGCGACGATCATGAGGTCGGCTTGGCGGGGGGTGGCGCGATATGCGCCGGAGCCGAAGCGGTCGACATCGTAGCGGGATGCGCCGAAGGACATCATTTCAATGGCGCAGCAGGCGAGGCCGAAGGTCATGGGCCAGATGCTGTTGGAGCGCGCCCAGTTGATGGCGGTGTCCACGCTGGTGACGATGAGGCCTTCTTCAAATCGGTTTTCGATCCAGCTCATTGGGGGGAATGTCCTGCGTCTTGTGTCCTGCGTCTTGTGTCAAGACAGCAGACATAAGTTTAGCTGGTTTTTGGGGGTTCGGTGGGTTTGTTGGCCTTGTTTTTCAAAGCCTGTCTGACGATGAGGAAACAGGTGAAGATGCAGAGGGTGTTTAGAGCGAAGAAGAAGATGAAGGCACCCAGGCCGCCGATCTGCGCGGCTTGCTCGTGCTGGTCGTAGAAATCAACGAGCTGGACTTTATGGGCGCGGACAGCCTCGCGCAGGGTTGTGGCGGCTGTGATGGATGTGATGCTGCCGATGGTGGCGATGATGAGGGCGGGAGCCCAGAGACGCCAGCGCATCCATTGGAGGGTCCATCCAGCCAGGGTAATGACCAGACCGATGACAAGGATGATGATGTAGAGGCGGCAGGTGGTGTTGGTGAGATAGAGGCGGGTGACCTGGTTGATGTACTGTTCAGAGGAAAAGTAGATGAAGCCGATGATGCTGGAGACGATGAGCCCGCCGACGGCCAGCGCAGCCAGGAGGCGGCTTTGGGAGCGGGGGATCTCTACGCGGTCGTACTTCTGGTAGTACCAGAGCTGCCATGCGAGGATGACGCTGAAGGCGGGGAACGCGCCGATGACCCAGAGGCCCATGCGAAAGAGTGATTCGGTGCTGGAGAAGTATTTGGGCGGATTTAAATAATACGCCTGCCAGGTTTCAGTGCGGGCGACGCTGATGAGGTAGTTTTCCGTCCAGCTCAGGCCGGTGAAAAGGAAGCAGAGGGCTGCGCCGATGGTGACGATGGCGATCACCCAGGAGGGGAGTTTGGCGGCGCGCTTGCTTTTGATGACGTAGCAGAGATAGAAGCCGACAAGCAGGACCGGGAGGATGAGCATCCATCGGTTAAAGAGGAGAAGGTTGGCGGTGTAAAAGTTCTTTTGATAGAGGATCTGGATGAACAGCAGGGGGGCGATGCCGGCGGTGATTGCGGCGCTGATGTAGAAGGTCATCCAGTCGCGCAGGGCCTTGGCGCCGGGGGCGTTGTAGCGTTCTTTGTGTTTGCCGGGGAAGAGGGAGACGAAGGCGAGATAGATGGAGCCGGCCAGGACATAGTTCATGAAGATGACATGAATGACAAGCGTGCCGATGAGGAGCCAGAGATAAAGCTGGGTGGCGGCCGGGTGCATGAGGGGGAAGAGCTTGGTCATCGCTTTCCCTTTCGTGCGGGTTTGGTGGTGGGTGCGGGTTTGGTTGCAGGTTGGGTGGCGGGTGTTTCGGCGGTGTTTTCAGTGGGTGAAAGTGAGGCGGGGGATGCAGCAGCGGGCGAGGCGGGAGCGGAGATGGGGGGCGCTGGTACAGGCGCAGGGCCAGTGCGGGGAGGTGGCTGTGGCGTGGGGGAGACGCCGGGGGTGACAGGGGCGGCGTCAGGGCTGCCTGCCGGCTTGGCCAGGAGGTGGATGCCGGGATTGGTGCCGGCTTCGTCAAGCCAGGCCTTGATTTGCTCGTAGGGTGCGCGGTCGGCGCTGGAAAGAGTATCAGTGCGGGCCCATTCTTTGGGTTTGCCGGCGGCGTTCCAGCGGAGGAACTGGACGACGGCTTCCAGGTCTTGCGGCGTGCCGGAGAAGGGGGGCATGAAGGTTTTGGTCTGCTGGAGCTTGGCGATGTTCATCCGCTGCTGCTCGATGGACCAGGAGGCGGTGAGGCCGACGACACCGTTTGCGCCGTCCAAGGTGTGGCAGACGCTGCACTGGAAGCGGAAATTTTTTGCGCCGAGGATGATTTGGGAATTGGGGTAGTCGGATTCGTTCTTGAGGGGGTAGGGGTCGTTTTTGACTGCGCCTTCCTGGCGGAGTTTTTCGATGGATTTGATGTCGACGGAATTGGCGTAGAGGTAGTTTCGGACGGTGAAAGGTTTGCGGACGCCTTCGCGGACGAACTCGCCGCCGCCGGTGGCGCCAAAAGCCAGGGCGAGAAGGAGGGTGGCGGTTGCGCCGTTGATATACAGCTTTTGACGGATGAGGGCGACGATGGCGTAACCGCCGATGAGGATGGAGGCGCAGACGGAGATCATGAAGAATTGAGTCATGGCGGCGCTGCCGCCTAAGACATAGCCGCGGCTGTCTTCAGGGAGGACGGAGAGGAACCAGATGCCGATGAAGGGCATGAGGGCCATGCCCAGGAGGAAATGGGCACAGCGGTTGATGAGGCGAGTTTTCTGTTCGCGGTCAAGCTCCGTCATGGTGTTGACGACAATGCAGCCGGCGAGCGCGGCAAGCGTGAGGCAGACGAGCGAGCGGAAGATGAGTTGGGGCCAGAAGGAGGGGTTGAAAAAGCCGAGCCAGACGTTGCCAGGACTGTTTTGAGAGAAGTCGTACTGTCCGGGGGTGAGCTGCCAGGAGAGGATGCCGTTGATCCAGAAGAGGCTCATGTAGCTGGCCATGCTGTAGAGGACGAGGGTGGCCATGCGCGTGCGGTCGGAAAGGTATTCGCTGTAACGGTAGAAAGCGTAGCCTGCGACGACTTCAAGGGAAAAGAAGGTCCATTCGATGGCCCAGATCCAGTGGAACTGCTTGACCATCATGCCGATGGTGACGGGGGAGACCTGAATGCTGATGAACCACATGCCGACGCCGGTGAGGGCACCGAGGACGAAGCTGACAAGGATGAGGGCTTTGAAGTAGCTTTGGACGAAGATGCGTGCCAGCGGCTCACGGCCGGACATGGCGAGGTACTGCATATAGCACATGAGCAGGCCGCCGCCGATCGCGAATTGTGCGAGGAAGACGTGGAGGATGCCCAAGCTGCCGATGACCATGCCCTTCATGACGGGGCCGTAGTCGTTCATCGG
>CAZGOM010000119.1:0-16727 GCA_964527265.1 uncultured Phycisphaeraceae bacterium
CGGATGATCATCGACTACAACCCGAACCTGGAGCGGGGGATGGATCTTTATGTGGCGGATCTGGGCGAGCCGATCGTGGGAGCGGTGAAGAGCTGGAAGCGGCTGTTGGATACGCGGACGCGGTTCTGGAAGGACAAGGGGCACCCGCATCCATTCTTGTCGCCGGATGGGAAGACGGCGTTTTTCAACTCGACGGAATCGGGGATTTTTCAGGCGTATATGGTGACGGGGGTGTGAGAGGATGAGGTGAAAGAAGAGGAAGAAAGGAGCAGATTCTTTACCGCGAAGTCGCGAAGACGCGAAGGTCAGATAAGGAAAACGCGGAGTTGGATACGGAAAGAGATTTATTTTTGGTTGGGTTGAAATCTTTTTGGAACAGATGGGGGTTGAACTCGTCGTACTAAGTGGGTGTACAGCCCCTTTGACGGGAAGTGGTTGTGAGGGTCGGTAACTTTGCCGGCTGACCCGATGATTGCGTGTCTTGTTCTATTGGTCGAGATTTTTCGGGGATGGGTGTTGATGTGGGTTGATTCAGTGCCTTTGAGGCTCGGGTTTTTGTATGCCCGGGTTTTGAGGTTTGGACTGGGTCATTCCAGATAAATGTGGAACCATCCTTTTTTAAAGGGGCGGCGATGTCATTGACTCATAACGATCCTCATAACGAGCAAGGTTTTAAGGCGGGAGAAGTGGGCGGGGCGCAAGCGAACGGGAGAGAACATGAGTCAGTGGCGAAACTGGTGGGGGTGATTGAGGAGAACCGCAAGCGGTGGAAGCTGATTGTGATTCTGGAGGCGCTGGGGCTGGGGGTGTCGGTGACATTGGGATATCTGTGGCTGGTGTTCATCATCGACCACACGGTGCATCTGCCACAGTTAGCGCGGGTGGTGACGCTGGGGGTGTTTGTGGCGTGCGTGGGGTGGCTGGCGGTGTCGCTGGTGAGGCGCTGGCGGATGTTTGATATGACGGTGGACCAGGTGGCGCTGGCAATTGAGAAGCGCATGCCGGGGGGATTGGGAAATCGGTTGATCAATGCGCTGCAGCTTGCGCGGGAGGCGGGCGGGCAGGCAGCGCGGCATGTGGTGGAGGAGAACCTTGCGGCATTGGAGAGCGTGCGGCTGAAGCAGGCTCGGGCGATGAGGCCGGCGCTGGCGCGGCTTGCGGTGGCCGGTGCGGTGATGTGCGTTGGGTTTGGGATGTGGCTGGCGAATAACGCGGCGTTTAATGCGTCGGCGGCGCGGATGTTTGATCCGATGGGGAACCATGACCCGGCGTATCGGACGCGCCTGAGTGTGCTTCCGGGAAACACTCAGGCGCGCTCCGGGCAGAGCGTGACGGTGACGATTACGGTGGAGGGGAAGGTGCCGAAGGAGGTGGAGATCAGCCAAGCCGCGGGAGAGAAGCGCGTCGCGCATCTGCTGGTGATTGACCCGGCGATGGTGACGGCAGGGAAAGAGAACAAGGCGGTGGTGCAATTTACGCTTTCAGGGCTTACGCAGACGACGCAGTACCGGGTGAGCGCGGGGGACCATCAGTCGGAGGTTTATACGATCAAGGTGCCGCAGGCTGCCCAGGTGCAGGGGTTTGCGAGCACGGTGATTGCTCCGGCATACACGGGTTTAGAGAAGAAGGTGGTGGAGGCGTCGACGGGGGACCTGGAAGTGATTGAAGGGAGCCATGTGGAGATGGTGGTGACGGCGTGCGGGACGCCTTCGGGGCTGAAATTGCGGCATGCAGAGCCTGGCACGGTGCGGGATGTACCTGGGAAGCGGATTGATGTGGCCCGTTTTGGGCTGGATTTCGCAGTGGTGAACGATGTGTCATATCAGATTGTGCTGGCGACGCCGGAGGGAGAGCGGGAGACGGCGCGGTATGTGATGCGGGCGATCGTGGATCAGCCGGCGCGGGCGGAGCTGGTGTTTGAGCAGGGAATGCCGGGAATGGATTCGGGGCAGAAGTTCGGTTGGCGGGTGAAGGCGAGCGATGACCTGGGTTTGGCGCAAGTGGGGCTGTTTGCGCGTGCGGCGAGCGTGGGGCAGGTGGTGGTGGCGGCGGGAGATGCGTTGAAGGTGGAAGGGCAGGAGTGGCAGATGGTGCGTGCGTGGCCGGTGGGGGATGGGGTTAAGCAGGGGACGTTTGATCACAACGCAGCGCTGGCGGAGTTGGGTTTTGTAGATGGGCAGGAGGTGGAACTGGTGCCAGCGGCGGGGGATCGCAAGCCAGGGCGTGCAGGAGCATGGACGGCAGGGGAGCCGGTGACGGTGACGCTGGGAGGGGCGGCGGCGGCGCTGGAGGTGGAATATGAGCGGATGCTGCGTGTGGAGGCGCGGCTGGCGGCGCATTTGAAGGCGCAGGAGGCGCTGTATGTGAAAACGATGGCGGCTCGGAAGGTGTTGGACGCGGAGGGGAGTGAGCGGAAGGATTCGGAGGCCTGGAAGGCGAGGCTGACAGAGGTGACGGCGGGATTGGCGCGGGAGGAGGCTGCGTTTGGGCGGGAGGTGGTGATGAGCGTGCGGATGATGCCGCAGAGCGCGCAGCATATGGGTGCGTCGCTGGGGATGATCAACGATACGGATGTGCGGGCGGGCGTGCAGGGGATGGAAGCAGTGGCGGGGATGGACGGGCCGCAGCGGAGCCTGGCGGCGTATAACGAGGCGCTGAGCGCGATGTCGCGGTCGCGGGCGAGCCTGGAGGAGATTCACGGGGCGTTTGTGAAGTTCCGCCAGGGGTGGGAGGAGCGGAACATGGTGGGGATGGTGCGGTATCTGGCGGAGCGGCAGGGGGGATTGGCGGAGGAATCGGGGGGATTGATGGAAGGTGTTGGAATGGATGCCGGGCGGATGATGGCGGCGATGAAAACGCGGCAGGGGCATGTGGCATCGCTGACAGGGTTGGTGGCCAAAGGGTTGGCGGGCGTGGCGGAGCGAGGAAGTGTGCCGGATGAGGAAGGGGCGCTGAAGACGCGTAAAGAGGTGATCGCGGCATATAAGGCGGGGGCGGCGCGGCTGGCGTCGGCAGAGCTTGGGGGCTATTTCCAGGCGGCGTCGACGGCGATTGACGGTCGGTATTTCCCCGGGGCCAAGGAAGCGCAGGGGAAAGCAGCGATGGTGCTGGCGCAGACGTATCAGGCGATCAAGAACGCGCATGCGGGACAGGCGCAGGTGGCGGGAGTGGTTGAATCCGGAGCGGTGAAGCAGCCGGAAGGCGTCGCGCTGAAGGAGGGATTTGAAGATGTCGGGGTGAAGGGAGCGGAGATTGAGACCCAGAATGTGGTGATGAAGGAGAAGCCGGCCGAGCAGGTGGCGATGGTGCATCCGGCAGGGGGCGTGGCGAAAAATGATTACAAAATGACAGATGCGGAGATGAAGGGGCTCAATGCGCCGGGAGACAAGACGATGCAGCAGGCGAGCATCATGAAACTGGGCGAGAAGCCGACGCACGAGGTGTTGTTTCCCAATCAAAGCGATCAGAAGCCCAACCAGGTGCCGGTGGATCCCCAGACGATGGCGGAGGACGTAAAGGGGCCGATCTTGAAGGAGGAGCCGAGCGCGGATGAGGGATTTGCCTCGCTGACGCTGGAGACGAACACGCGGCTGAACGAGCCTGGGGAGATTGGGAAACTGAGCGAGGATTTGAGTTCAAATGCGGCCGGGGCGCCGACGGGAAACAACCAGCCGCCCAAGACGGAGGTGAATGGGACATCGCAGGATGGGACGAAGGATTCGCGGTCGAACGGGAACAATGTCGGGAAGTTTGCGGATGATCGGAGAGGGTTGGATAAGCCGCAGGAGGGAAGCCAGAGCACGCGGCGATTCCCAGGGGAACTGGAGCGGCAGCGGGTGACGGGGAAGGATGTGGACCCGGCGGTGGGGACGATGGGTAAGCGGGTGGTGGGGGAGGATCGGAATAACTATGCGGAAAGCGGGAGCGGTGATTGGAAGAAGGAGATGGCGGAGAACATGGTTGGGCCGCAGAAGGTGGAGCGGCGGGTGGAGAGTGAGAAGGCGGGAAGCCGGTTTGATCCGGCAGCGATGAAGCGGATGTATGTGGACTTAGAGAAGGTTTCACCGCAGGAGCGGGAGAAGCTGGCGCAGCTGGTGCAGACGGTGAAGATGCTGCGGACGATTCAGAAGAAGGTGGGGCCGGTGGCGATGGAACATGCGTTGAGCGAGGATTCGCTGGGAGAGCTGGAAGTGAAACTGACGGACCTGCTGCATGCGCAGGAAGACAGCGACTTTAAGACGGTGGTGCGAGTGAAGGGGCGTGGCGAGGGTGCGTTTGTGGCGCTGGGCGGAGGGACGATGTTTCAGGCGAGTCCTGGGCGGCGGCAGCGTGTGGGTGAGAATGTGCTGGATGAGCCGAGCTGGGCGGTGCTGCCAGGGTATGAGGGTGCGGCGGAGGTTTATTACCGGTCGCTGGCGGAGAAGTGATGGGCAGGGGGAAAGGTAAAAGGTAGAAGGGATAAGGGATAAGTAAGAGGCGGAGGGGGAGGTAGAGGGATTTTTTAACCACGAAGCCGTAAAGGACGCGAAGAAGAGGGAGAAGGAGAAGGGTTACTGGGGAGGTTGTTAGGAGATTGTCTGAAGTTGGCTTATGGCGGGGTTTAAGGAAGGGGGTGGTAGGGAGGTAGCACCCCTCTTGTTGGATGCGATCCTGGGGCATTCTAGGGGCATTGGCGGGATTATTTTGTTTGTTGATATATGTTTGTTTATTGTATAATTTTAGTTTTTGGCTTTTATTCCATTTGATGGAATTTTCTATGTTGACTGAATCGTTTACTTAAAAGCTGGTATTGTATATTCACGCAAAAATGAAATGGAGGCGGATATGGGTTGGACATTGATGTATGGACATGACCGGGCGGGGAAGGCATTGAAGGGGTCGCTGGAGGAGTTGTGCGCGGCCGTACGGAATGGGTCGCCCGTGCGGGTTCGGATTGATTACGCTGAGGAGGGGCCGCCAATTTACCGGGACATCGCGGCGCTGTGGATCAAAGATGGGCAGGTGTATGCGCAGAGTTCGCCTGTGGTGAGCGCGGCATTTCAGAGCGTTTATGTGAATGGGGACACAGCGACGGTGGCTGATTCCTATGAGAAGGATGGGCTGCGGTTTTTGGATAATCCGTATTACTACTTTGAGATCTGCAGCACGCTGGGGGATGTTGATAAGAGCCGTTGGGGGATTGCGGATCAGAAGCTGAGGCGACGGAACCAGGGGAAGTTTGGGATTGAGTGGTTTGCGCAAAAGTGAGCTGGAAAAGGATAAGGCGATCTTGTCCTGACGGAAGATTTTGGAGGGGGGATTAGTTGGGGTTTCGGTTGAGGGAGTTGGCGACAAGGCGGGTGCGGCGGTAGACGGTGAGGAGGGTGGTGAGGGCGATGATAATGAGGCCGTAGTAGAAGATTTGGGGGGTGGGGTAGATGGCGGTGGCGAGGGTGAGAGCGGTGACGGCGGCCATGCGGTGGGGCTTGGCCATAGGGCCGTGGAAGAACATGGGTGTGCCGAGGGATTTGCCCAGGGCGCGGATGTAGGCGGTGAGGATGGCGAGGGAGGCGGCGAGCCAGCCGAGCTCTATGGAATGGGGGAGGGGTTGGGCGGCGTAGCCGACGCCAACGAGGATGAGGGCGTCGGCGAAGCGGTCGGGGATTTCGTTGTAGAGGTCGCCGGTTTTAGAGCGCATGTTGCCTTCGATGGCGACCATGCCGTCGAGCATGTTGCACAGGAGGCGCAGCTGGATGCAGCCGGCAGCGGCGGCGAGGGCGAGGCGGGGATAAAGGTTGCCGGGAAAGAGCTGCCAGGTGACAAGGCCGGCGCAGGCGAGGGCAGCGAAGAAGACGCTCAGGAGGGAGATGAGATTAGGGGAGAGGCCGAGCTTGACCAGGAGGGAGGCAAGGGCGATGGCCCAGCCGTGCTTGCGGGTTTCCAGGGGTCGGCGGTTGGGGTCGAGATTGGGTACAGGGTTGGGGGTTGTCATAGGGAGTCGAAGTTTTTAATGATACGTTGCGCGTCAAGAAGAGATTGGCGGACCTCATTGGGAAAGCGGGCGCGGGGGCGGCCGGTTTGGATGATGGCGATGGCTTGGTCGACGCTTTGGGCCTGGCCGCTTGCGAGAAGGTAGGCGGCGGCGACTGCAGCGGAACGGCCGTAGCCCAAGGCGCAGAAGATATGGATGGGGCGGCCGGGGTGGCTGTGGGATGCATGATCGAGGCAGATGGCGATGTTTGCGAGGGTTTTGGGGGAGGGGGTGGCCAGGTCTATGAGAGGGATGGGGAGGAGGTCGGGTGTGCGCAGGGGTTTGGGTGTGCCGTGCTCGGCGGTGAGATCGACGAGGAGGGAGTTTTGGTCGAGTAGTGTTTGGATGGTTTTGGTATCGCGGGGGAGGGGGCCGAGGGTGAGGCCGGGGAGGATTTGTGTGATGGGCTGGTTTTCCTGACGCCAGTAGTGGAGGCGGGTGAGGTAGAGGGGGAGGCGGTAGGGGAGGAGGAAGAAGCGGGCGGCGAAGGAGAGGCGGCCGAGTTTTTTCTGGAAGATGTCGGCGCCGGCATGGAAATAGCCGAGGGAGACGAGGGCGAGGGAGAGAGCGGGCCAGAGGAGGAGGAGGGCGAAGCTAGTGAATCTGGCGAGTGCCCAGGCGGTGAGGAAGAGCGATGCCGCGCCGAGGAGGAAGAGGGAGCCGAGGAGGCGGGCGCGGGGGAGGGCGCGGTAGGGGAGTTCGCGTTGGTCGTAAAAAAGAGTGAAGAGGGCGAAGACACCAGCGGCGAAAGCGGCGAGGAGAAGGCGGGAGTCAAAGACGCGCCAGAGGATGAAAAAGAGCAGGGAGGTGAGCGGGAGGAGGAGTTGAACTTTTTGGAGGGAGGTGGGCTTTGTGAGACTCATGCTGAGGGAATCGGGCGGGGGTGTGGGGATGATGTAGAAGCAGGTGACGGCCAGGAGGAGGCCGCCGAGGAGATCGATGACCTGATGCTGATGGGTGAGGAGGGTGGAAACGGAGATAAGCGCGAACCAGATATGGAAGGCCCAGAGGGCGGGGCCCTTTAAATGGCGGTGATAAGTCCAGCGGAGGAGGAAGGCGAGGGCGATATGAAGGCTGGGGAACATGTTGCAGATGCCGTCGAAGGCGTGGAGCCAGGCGAAGATGGGGCCGAAGAGGCCGTCGACGGGTTGGCGTGGCCAGGCGAGGCGCATGGGGAACCAGAGGAAGACGGCGCAGGCGAGGATGATGGCGGTGGAGAGGCGCAGGGCGAGGCGGAAGATTTCCTGACGGTTTTTGCAGAGGAAGGGTGCGGCGAAGAAGAAGAGGTCGAGAGACCAGTAAGGGAGGACGAAGAAGGGGACGAGAGGGATGGGTTCTTCCCAGGGGAATTTGATGAAGGTGGGTTGCTGGTGGTGGGTGGAGTATGCCGCGGTGAGAGGGTAGAGGATCATGAAGAGGGCGCTGGTGAAGATGGCGGAGGCGAGGGCCCAGGGGAGGCGTTGGCGAAGGGGCTCATCCGGGTGGGGGACGGGGTCGTCGGGTGTGAAGGCTTCGGGGAGGGTTGAAGGCATGGGGGGAAGAGGGCCTGGGGTTTGGTCGAGATAGAGAATAAGCGTGTCGAAAATAGGGGGAGGCGTTTGAGATTGGGTTATTGGTGAATATCGATTGGCCATCGGGACACGGTTTGAGTTGGGCTCAAGCCGTGGCACCCGTTGGGGGCGAGTTGAGTTTTTGGGCGAGGTTGACGGTGAAGATGCCGTGGTCGTCGAGGAGGAGGGATTGTTTTTGGAAGCCGGCTGATTGGATGAGTGTGTCGATTTCCAGTTGGGTGCGGCAGCGCATGATCCAAGGGACTTGATCGCGGTTGAGGAGGGAGCGGGCGATGAGTTCCTGCTGTGGGTGCCAGGGTTGGTTGGTGTAGATGAGGAAGCCGCCGGGCTCAAGCGCGTCGTGGAGGCCGGCGAGGGAGCGGGCGATCATGGCGTTGTCGGGGAAGAGCTCGTAGAGGCCTGAGACGATGGCGATGGTGGGTTTTGGCGAGAGGGAGGCGAGCTGGGCGCGGTCGAAGGCGTCGCCGGGCTGATAGGTGACGGATTGGATGTTCATGTGTGCGGCGATGGCGCGGCCTTCCTCAAGGCCGACGGGGTCACGGTCGCGCAGGAGGGCGGTGATTTTGAGGTTGGGGTGGGCGTGGATTGCATCCAAGAGGTAGCGTCCGGGGCCGGCGGCGATGTCGACGATGTGGATGGGTTTGCCCGCGGCTTGGAGGGAGAGGAAGCATTGGTGGAGGGTGGCTTCCATGTTCTGCTTGCGGGTGCGGATGCCGGCCCAGCCGACGCCGGAGAGGTAGACCTTGTCGATGATCCAGCCGAGGGGCGTGATGCCGCTGGGGGTGTTGCGGTAGACGTGGTCGAGGGATTGGCCGGAATCAAAGCCGTGCTGCCAGCCGATGCGAACACCTTTGCTGAGCTTGCCGAGGGTTTGGAGGAAGATTTTGGTGCCCAGGAAGTTCCATGCGCGTGGGTTGTAGAAGGCGAGGGGTTGGGAAAGCTGGTGGTGCCGGGCGCGGGTGGAGGGATCGCCCTGGACGGCGAGGGGGGCATGGTCTGCCGGTTGAGCGGAGAACTGGCGGTCGATGAAGGCTTTGATATCGGCGAGGGGCTTGGCGCGGTCTTTTTCGTGGAGGAGAGCGTGGTGGAAGCCGGGGTAATGAAGGAGGGTTTTGTCCGATGAGCCGAGGTTTTTGAAGAAGCGTTTCTGGGGTGCGTGCTTGACGACCCAGTCGGAGCCGGCGGTGAGGATGAGGGCCGGGGTGTGGATGGCGCCGGCGTCGCTGACGACGCGCTGGGCGGTGTCATACATGCCGATGAGGATGTTGTTGGAGATGTCGCGGGAAATGAGGGGATCGGCGGCATAGGAGGCGGCCATGTCGGAGTCGTGGGTGAGCATGGCGGGTTTGACGTAGCTGGAGATGACTGCGTCGCGCTTGACGGTGTTTAAGGCGCGCAGGCCGGGGATGGCGAGGGGGACGTAAAGCTTGACTTCAAAGGCGGGGGTGACGAGGACCATGGCGCGGATGGGGGGCGCGTAGTCATGCACCCAGGCGGAGGCGACGACAGCGGCGACACTGTTGGCGATGAGGATCGTGTTTGAGAGAGCGATGTTGTGGGTTTTGGTGACGGCACGGATGAAAGAGTCCATATCGCGGACCATGGCGGAGAAGGAGGGTGCAAAGCCGCGACGACCGGGGGAGTTGCCATGGCCGCGGGCGTCCCAGGCGAAGATGGCGGTGTCGGGTTTTTGGAGGGCCTGGGCGACGTGCGCGAGGCGGGCGGAATGTTCATGGCCGCGATGGAAGAGCAAGAGTGCGTGGCGGGGGGCGGGTTGATTGGCGTCGTGGGAAGGGAGGTTCCAGGCGCGATAGAAGAGTTCTGTGCCATCCCAGATATTGAGAGTGTGGGTGGTTTCAGAGAGATTGGGGGTGTCGGACATGCGGACTCCCGGAGTGCGAGGTGGATGGGTTGGAATATGGTAACGCGAAGAGGGGGCAGGAGCCCTCTGCAGTGAGCGGGACTGGTGTTTTGTCTATGGAGCATGTTTCAACTGCGCTATGAACATCAAAACGCAGTTGAGCGTTTTTTCGGGGCGATCAAGATGTTCCGCTGGGTCGCCACGCGTTATGACAAGACGGCTGAGAACTTCATGGGCTTTGTCTGGTTCGCCGCAGTCATCATCGGGTTAAGGTAAATGTCCACGCTGCCTAGGGTTTGGCGGTGTTGGGGAAGGGGGTGAAGAAGCGTGGGATGCCCTGGGTGTCGCGGATGCAGGCGTTGGAGGCGGCGATGGACCAGACTTTGCCGCGGTCGGCGCGTTTGGGTTCGATGGTGAGGGTTTGGTCTTTGCCGGCGTAGGGGAGGGAGAGTGAGGGGCCGGGTTGGTCGTCGGGGGTGAAGAGCTGGATGTTGCCGCGCTTGGTGGGATCGCCCAAGGGAGCGAGGGTGATGGAGAATTCTTCACAGTCCTGTGGGACGTAGAAGTACCAGCGTCCGCCTGCGCCGAGGGTGTGGGGTGAGTTTTTTCCAGGGACGAGGAAGCGCTGGGTGCCGAGGGAGGAGAGCTTGCGTGCGTCGTAGAAGTAGAAGGGCTCTTTGCTGGTGAGCTCCAGTTTGTAATCACCGGTGAGGGAATCGGCAGGCTGCTTGATGTCGATGAGTTCCTGGGTGGTGGGAATGACGGATTGGGAGATGGTTTTGCCGTCGGGGGCGAGCCATTTGAGGGTGACGGGCGCGTAGCCGCTGAAGCGGCCGCCGACGGTAAAGGCGGTGTCTTGTTTTTCAGGAAAGGCGAGGGTGAGGCCGTAGGAGCTTGCGCCGCTGATGCGCTCGGCGGTGGGGCCAAGGGCGTTGTAGGGCGTTTCCTGCACGGTGGGCGGCGTTTTAATGGAATTAAGGAGGTAGAGACCTTGTTGAACGGTGTAGCTGTAGACGTGCCAGTCGACCATGTGAGATTGAGGGTCGGCAGGGGATTGGTAGAGGCTGGGGCCGACGTTGATGGCGGCCCAGCCGGCGTGGAGGTATTTGGGATCGCCGGTGAGGCGGTAGGCGAATTCAAGGGGGCGGCCGGCGCCGCCGGCGAAGAGGCCGGCGTTGCCCTGAAGGGGGTTTTCCTTCACGTAGGTGTCGGCGAACTGGAGGAGGAAGGCGGTGGCGACGGGGTCGCGGGAGTATTCGATCCAGGGCTCAAGGAAAGGGGCGTAGGTGATGCTGGCGGGGTTGTGCTCGTAGGCGGGTTTAACGTACATGCGGGGGAGATCCTGCGCGATGCGCAGGAGGGCGGGGGCGTTGAATGTGGCTTTGTAATAGTCGAGCCAGATGGAGATGCAGCCTGCGCCCTGGCGTTCGGGGGCGACATTGCCGTTGAGAACGGCGAGGTCCGCAGTTTCGGCGATGACGTCCCAGGCGCGGCGGTTGCCGGTGAGGTAATAGTCGTAGAGAAGGAAGTCGAGCTGGCTGTTGTATTCGCCGGTGCGGGCGCCGGTGTGCCAGTGGACGATGCCCTTGTAATCGCCCATGCCGCCGACGGCCTTGCGTGCGGCTTCGTTGGGATGGGTGATGAACTGGGGGGTTGCGAAATGGCAGGTGTCGACATCCATGAGATGGAGGGCGTTTGCGCGGGCGAAATTGAGGTATCTGGGGTCGCCGCTGCGGAGATAGAGGAGCCAGGGGACACGTGCGCGGCCGTGGTGATAGCCGGCCCAGAGGCGGTAGTAGCGTGGGCGGAGGGTGTCGGAGGTTTCGTTGACGAGGGTGAAGCTGTCGCCGTAGTTGAACATGCCGTAGGCGTGGTTGAGATCCCAGGTGAGGCGCTGGACGAATTCAAAGCCGTCGGCGAAGTAGCGTTCGGCGACGGGGAAGAGGGCTGGGTTGTAAGGGGCGACGGGGCCGGAGACGAGGGATTTGGAGAACCAATCAGGGGAGGCGAGGAAATGGAAGCTGGATTCAAAGGTGTTGCGGAGCGCGTCGAGATTTTCATGAGAGGCCTGCGGACCGAAGGCGAGGAGCATGTCATGGGTTTTGCCCAAGCCCATGGCGTTGGCATTGCGAGCGCCGTCGCCGTAGGTGAGCTGGTAGGTGTCGCCGACTTTCTTGGCGAAGCCGTATTCCTTGAGGAGAGGGCCGGTGAGGTAGTGCTGGGGGATTTGGAAGTCGAGGGCTTCACCCTGGTGGACGAAGGGGAGACGCCAGGCATTTTCGGGACTGGCTTCCTGGTCGGGGGTGAGGACGCGCTGGCCGTGGCCGGGCCAGAAGTGGACGGTGAGGCCCTGGGAAGAGGCTTCGAGTTCCTTGGGGAAGTTTTGCCAGAAGTCGCGGAGGAGGATGGCGACGGAGCCGCGGGCGAACCAGCCGGGAGCCTGCTGGCTTTCGATGATGTTTGCGGGGGAGGCGGGGTTTGTGAGATCACGGACGACGAAGCTGTTGAAGTCGCGCTGGAGGAGGCTGACGCGGGTGCCGGGTTTCTGGTCGAAGACACCGGTGGACTGAGGATCGGAAGAACCGGAAGGGAGGCCGAAGCGGGCATCTTCACCTTTGACGGGGACGAGGAGGCCGATGTCGCGGTATCGGGTTTTGGTGGTGTCTTCGGCGATGATGAAGGTGTGCTGGAGGCGGAAGTATGGTGCGCCGGAGTAGAAGTAGAAGCGCATGACATAGCGGCCGAGGGTTTTGTCGGGAGAGGCGGGGTTTGCGTGCGCGCCTTCGACGCGGATGACGCCGGCGAGGGGGCCCTGCTGTTCGATGGTGACTTTGGTGGAGGGGTCTGCCTGGGCCCAGAAGCGGGTGTTGGATTCATCGGCCATGAATGGGCCGCGGAGCTCTCCGGGGGCGGGGGGAGCGATGAGGTCTTTGCCGTCGAGGGTCATCTGGTCAAGGAAGTTGAAGCCTTGTTTTTTGATGACAAAGGTGGCTTTGCCGGTGTTGACGGTGATCTTCTCGGGGGATTCGGTGAAGGTAAGGGATCCGCCGGAGAGGGGTTTTTTGTCAGGGGCGAAGGCGAGGCGGATGTCGGGCTGTTTTTTGGGGTCGAGCGGGGTTTGGAAGTCGAGCCCGAGCCACTTGATGGAGCCGTTCTTGCTCCATCGTGCGAGGACTTCAGCCTGGACGGGGATGGGTTTGCCGTCGGCGAGGAGTGTGATGTTCTGCTCATCCCAGAGAGCACCTTCGGGGAACGGGACGCCGGTGCGGGCATGCCATTGGGTGAGGGCGGCGGGGGCGGACTGATTGGAGATGAGCGGGATTTCACCCCTGGTGCTGGGAATCTGGGCGGGGGCGGCGATGGCGAAGGGGATCTGGGTGGGGCCGGAAGAAAACTGATTTTTGGAAAGGGCATCAATGGCGAGGGTGTATTGGCCGGGCGGGAGGTCTTTGAGTGGAATGTCGAGGGCGAGAGTGCCGGACTTCAAAGAATCGAGGGTGAATTGCCGGAGCGGCGTTTCACTGGATTTGGGGAGGACGCTGGCGGTGAGGGTGGTGTCGGCGGGTCTGCCAGTGGTGAGGGAGAGAGCCAGGAGGGCGGTGCGATCGAGCGTGGTGTAAGTGGATTTATCGAGTGTGGCGAAGAAGGCGGCGGAGGGGGGAGGGAGCGCCGCGGCGTCTTCTTTTGAGCCCAGGTGGAGGAGGCCGTAACCGGCGACTGCGCCGAAGGAGGAGATGGGGGCCCAAGTGGCGAGCTCGACAGAGGCGGAGGTTTTGTCGGAGGCCTGGAGTGCGCGTTCCCTTGTGACGTTGATGCCCCAGACGGTGCCGGGGACAGGGGCGGTGGGATAGCCGAAGTCTGCCCAGGGGATGGCGATTTCAGTGGCCCAGCCCTTGGGAGTTTTGGCGGCTTTGGATGTCCATGCGCCGTTCCATTTGATGTCCTGGCCGGGGCCGTAGTCGTTGTGAGCGTCGCGTTCGTTGGTGACGAACTGGTAATAGCCGGCTTTTCGGCGTTTGCGGTCGATGAAGACTTCGACACAGTTATCAGGCCATTTGTCTTCACCGGCACCGGCGCGGGAGTTGAGCTTATCGAAATGAGGTTCTTCGCAGTCGAAGGCGAGGTAGAGGAATTTATCGTCATAGCAGACGCGGACAGTGGTGTTGACGGTGGTGTCGCCGGCGGCGGGAGTCTGGAGGCGGTCGATGGTGAAGGCGGATTTCCAGGCGGGGTCGGAGAGGTTGCCGTCGATGGTGGGTGCGGTGGGGGTTTTGGGCGCGAAGATGGTTTGGGGGGGGACTGGGTCGGGGTAGTATTGGACGACAGGCTCAGCTGCTTGCGCGATGGCTGGGAGGAGGAAGACGAGGGCGGCGAGGAGGGTTTTTAGTTTGAGCATGGGGTAATAAGTCCCGAGTCCAGAGTCCTGGGTCCCGAGTCCCGGGTCCAGAGTCCAGGATCCAGAGTCCAGAGTCCAGAGTCCTGGGTCGAGGAGGAAAGAGAGTCGAGGAATGAAGAGAGTTGAGGAGAAGGCACGGTCTGATCGGAAGACGATCTTTGGCTGATTGGGGTGGATTGGTTAGAGGTTGTCGACGTAGGCGAAGGGGTCGTAGCCGATATCGCCGTCGAGGGCGTCGAAGACGTCTTCGGTGCGTGCGCGCATGGTGTCGAAGCCGGAGGAGAAGGTGGTGGGGAGTTTTTTGATTTTGCCGCCGCGGTCGAAGACGAATTTTGCGCTGCCGTCGGAGTAGGCGGTGTTTAAGCCGTCCTGGTGGTAGAAGGCGGTGTAGTTTGTGCCGGGGGCCCAGGAGAGGTTCTGGAGGAAGGTGTCGGAGATGAGGGCGACGCGGGGATAGGTGGCGAGCGCGCCCCTGTCGAAGTTGTAGAGGTAGGGGTCGCGGGCGTTAAGGGCAACGGGTGAGAGGGCGGGGCGCTGGCCGTTGTCATCCCAGCGTTTGAAGCGGACTGCGTAACTGTAAAAGTTATCGACGGTGCCTGCGTTGACGCGCTGGCGGAAGGTGGCGGCGTTGGAGAAATAGCCCAGTGCGATGGGGCGGGCCTTGGAGAGGAGGTAGAAGGTGTTTGGAGCTTCGGCGGGGCAGTACATGGGGGCCATGCTGCCGATGATTTCCTCGTAATAAAGGCTGCCGAGGCCAGAGGGCTTTGTGTGCGTCATGCCGCCGGGACTGGAGAGGTTGTTGCAGTAGAAGTCGGTGGTGCCGCCGTCGTCGGGGAGGTTTCGCTTGTAGCTGTCGGCGTAGATGAAGACGCCCTGCATATTGCCGCGGATGTTGCTTTGGCAGGCGATCTGTTGTGCGGAGGCGCGGGACTTGGCGAGGGAAGGGAGGAGGAGTGCGATGAGGATGCCGATGATGGTGATGACGACGAGGACTTCGATGAGGGTGAAGGCGTGGGGGAGGAGGGCTGTCCTGTGTCCTGCGTCCTGTGTCCTGCGTCGAAGAGGAAGAGTGTCGAAGAGAAGACATGGGTCGGATCGGAATCCGGCCCATGACACCCAGAGGGGTGAGAGGTCTTGAGTCCTGCGTCCTGCGTCCCGGGTCGAAGAGGAAGACTGTCGAGGAGAAGAGTTGTTTAAGAGGTTCGAAGGGGAGAAGAGGGCATACGTTATGCGGCCGTGAGAAGGCATGGGTTTGCGGAGGCGGTGGCCTGGGGCATCTGGACTTTTGAGGGAGGTTGATGGCATGGGTTGGCTGGCAGGCATGGGGGCTTCCTGTTCTGGACGGCTTGCGGAGGATGTGAGATCAAGTGGAGGGGATGAGTTGTGTTGGGCGGACGGTTTGGCCGAGGTGTATGTCGCAACTGAGGAGGACGCGTTCGAAGCGTTTTGCGGGGTTTGCGAGGCGAGAAGCGAGCATTTGCGCGCCGCGCGTGCCCATGTCGTGTAGAGGCACGGAGATGGAGGTGAGCGGTGGGCAGCCGGAGATTTCGCGGCCGCGGGGCTGGGCGTCGAAGCCGATGAGCTGGTAGTCGCGGGCGGGTTCAAATCCCATGGCGAGAGCGCCCATGGCGAAGCCGATGGCGAGTTCATCGCTGGCGGCGAAGACAGCTTCGGGGCGGCGGGTGAGGCACTGGTAGTCCATGACGCAGCGTGCGCCGGAGCCTTCGCCGTAGGAGCGGGTGATGAAGCGGTGCTGGGCGGGGATGGGCTCGCCCCAGCCGGCTTCAAAGCCGCGGAGGCGGGTGAGGGAGGTGGCATCGTAAGCGGCAGGGTTGGTGTGGGATGCAACGCCGACGAAGGAGGCGGAGGTACATCCTGCGAGGCGGAACTGGAGACCGGCGAGGGAGGAGGCGTGTTCCTCATCGGGGGCGACGACGTCGAAGTTTGAATTGCCGTGGATGTGGAGATTGGTGACGGTCTGTATGAGGATGGCGGGCTGGTCTTTGCGGAGGGTGATGGGGAAGGCTTCGGGCTGGACGATGGCGACTGCGCCGTACTGGGCGTATCGGCGCGCAGAGAGGTCGTAGTCTCTTGGGCGGGCGAGGAGGAGGTCGACGGAATGTCCGAGGCGCTGCATGGATTGGGTAAAGGCGTGGACGATGGGAGCGGCGACAGCGTCGAGTGGTTGAATGCCGCAGAGGACGGCGATGGGTGTGCGGGGTGAGGCGGGGGTTGTTGATTGGGAGGGGGACTTGAGGACGATGGTGCCGGCTTTTGGTTTGGAGAGGACGAAGCCTTCGCGAGCGAGTTCCTGAAGGGCGAGGAAGGTGTTGCGGTGTCCCGCGCTGATGGCGCGGGCGAGTTCTGGGATGGGTGGGAGCTTTGAGCCGACGGGCCACTTGTCGCCGAGATCCTGGAGGAGGCGCTGCTTTATTTTTTCCTGGGCGGTGGGTCGTGGAGTGGGCATGTGGAGGAGGTTAATGGAAGCGGGAGAAATTTGCAAGATATATTTTTAATATTGCAATTTTGTTGATAAGGGAGCAAGTTTTTGACTGATATTCAAGAGGATTAAATGTGATTAAGAGGGTAGGACGTCGTGATTTTATGGGGTGCTTGAGGATATATTGCAAAAACGAAGGAAATCATTGAGGATGAACGGTAAGCGGCAGGCGGGATCTTTGACAGAATCGGCAAGATGTACAAGAGTGGGATGAGGTTGACAATTTAAGGGCTTGTGGGAAGGACGCTTATGAAGCGGTATGACATCAGCTTTATGTCGGTGAATACGAAGGATTGCCCGAAGCGGATTACGGCGACGGTGTTTGAGCCGGAGCGGGTGGGGGCGAATACGGGTGCGATGCTGTTTACGCATGGGTGGGGAAACAGCCG
>CAZGOM010000120.1:0-2306 GCA_964527265.1 uncultured Phycisphaeraceae bacterium
TTCGCCCCGATAGAGACTCTCATATCATCTGGCACCAATTTTTGGGAGCAGACCACAGGCGCCTGATGGTCTTCGGTGAGCTGATGAGTGCAGTTCCTACCAAGATGTTTGGAAGCAGGAAGATACGAGTAAGCTACTCTTCCCATTTTGCGACTCGAAGGATCTGAAGCGTCTTAAAATTCTTATCCTCTTCGGTCAAACGGTATGTCGAGACAAGGTTTCCCTTCTCGTTCCACGAGTCGCGTTCGATCAGGATTCCGAATTCACCTAATTTACGCTCTTTTAACTTTCCGTTGTCGAACCATTCATGACTCTCACCGTGAAGGGCACCGAAGCGAAGATGTTTCTTAATCTGAATTGCGCCAGACGGGAAAAACGTTGTTGAAATCCCATCCTGAACGCCTTTTCTAAAGGCCATCTCGGCAATAGTTCTACCCTTCTCATCGAGTTCGTACGCGACCCCGGAGAAAAGCACGCCATGGTGCGTATATGAATAGTCATCATTGAAATCGAGTTCGCCAATGTTGATCTTGTTCAAAATTATCTCTCAGGAAGCTTTGTAACTACCTGATCCTCGAAAGCTGTCGGATTCTGTCGAATTCTATTAGACAATTGCGTAATTGAGTCAGTTCCGTTGCGCAAATAATCGCTTACGTCTTCAGGCGTAAGTCTTATGTAGACTTCATAGACACCAACACCTCCGCATAATATGGAGAGAAAAAATTGTCCTTTCTCATCTTTTAAAAGTTCGTACATTTCATCCTGATTATGTTCGACGACAGTCATTTTGGTCATGGTGCAACTCCGGTTTTTACCACACCCTGTCTGTGGCATCGTAACGTTAAACATACGTACTCATCCCACGTTCCTCGAACGCGCGAATATTCTTACGTACGTCTATTTTTACGCATGAATCACTGAAGCATGATTTTCTTCATGCCCTACAGCGTTCAACCAGCGAAACACCTCAGACTTGCCCCAGGCCACAAACCGGACATCAGCTATCAGCCTGAAAAATACCGGATTAAAATCGTTCTCATCGCCACCACTCCACTGGATGAGTGAATCCCCAAATCAATCGCTGGCGCAGCCCGGATGAGCCGACATGCCTCCCAATCCTCTTAATCACTCTGAAATCCTCTCAATCCAGTCAAAACTCCGCCTCTTCTCCCCCCTTACGCCTTCCCATAAACCTCCGGCTTCATCATCCTCAAACGAAACATCAAATACGCATCGCTCCACCCACACACCTCTGTCGGCCTGCGCCCCCCTGGATAAAAAATCGGCAAACCGCCGTAATACAACACCACATGCATGCGCTCCCGCGTCCGCCGCCGGCCATCGGCATCCATACGCTTCTTCACCTCTTCCCTGATCACCGCAACACTCGCCGCGAACAACGGATCATTCTTCATCCACTTGTAAAACAGCGAATTGTCCGAAAGCCCCACCTCTTTGGCCGCCACGCTCACCATCCCCCGCTCAAAAAACTTCTTCAAAAACCGCTGCTTCCGCTTCGCCCGCTTCCGATCCATCGCCCGCGTCAACGGCCCCTTCCGCCGCTTCTTGACACGCTTCCCATTCGCCCGCCCAACACTCTTGCCGTTCCCAGAATCCGCCACAACCCACCTCCAGAAAAAAAGAGAAAACACACTCACCTATAAACACGCGCAATCACATTCGACATATTATACAATATAACTACAAATAAATCAACGATAACGAATAAAATTTACACTATTTTATAAAACACCCAATCCACACCCTTCAGCAACGCCTGTCACACCCACCCCCACCAGACGCCAAAAACCGCTACCCCGTTCTGTTTTACAGCCGCGCAACCCAAAACAGGATCAATCGACATAAACGCGATAGATTCAAACATCTCAATCCCCCCGCCTCCTGCTACCCTGTAACCCATTCAACACACCCCCCTCACGCCCCTGCGTGCCCTTGCCCGTAAACCCAATATATTCGCACAGTAGAACGTTCTTTATTTTAATCCAACGGGAACTTCTCTCAACCAAAACTGTCTACATTCCTACTCATAACGCCACCTTCAACGCTCACCGGGAACCCCAGATGAACAGTCGCACCACCACCCTGCTCCTCGCCGCCCTCATTGCCGTTCCCACTCTCAATACCGCCACTTCCACTTCAGCCCCGGCTCCGGCCGCCAAACCCGCACCCGAAGCGCCCGCTCCCAAAACCCCCCCCCAACCCCCCCCCCCCCCCCCCACAACCCCCCCCCCCAACCCCCCCCCCCCCCCCCCCGCCCCCCCCCCCCCCCCGCGCCCCCGCCCGCG
>CAZGOM010000120.1:2316-16616 GCA_964527265.1 uncultured Phycisphaeraceae bacterium
ACCCCAAGCGCCCGCTCCCAAACCCCCCGCCACATCCCCCGAACCCCCCAAAGAACCCGCCCCCAATATCGACCCCGTCTTCCGCGGCGCCGCAGCCGCATGGCAAGCCACCGGCGATTACACCGTCACCACTGAAAACCCCGATGGGTCCGGCCCCGGCATCATCACCGCCCGCACCAAACGCCTCTCTATCACCACCGCCGCTCCCCTCCCCGCCAATGCCATCGTCCAGGGCTATCTCCGCATTCCCGGCATCGACGGCAAACCACCCACCACCGCGGATGTCAGCATCGGCATCAAAGACCCCGCCGACGCGAAGGAAAAGCTCACTGGTTTCGCCCTCTCGGGAAACCTGGCTCAAAACATCATCATGGTCACCACCCGCTACCAGGGCTCCCCCGCTTTTGTCGATGACACCGCCCGTAATCTCTCCAAGGACTGGGACACCAAAAACCCCACCACCATGCAGTACCGCCTCCGGGCCTACAACACTGTCATGCCCGGATGGGAAGAAGATTTCCGCAACCGCGTCGTCCTCGACATGAGCACCCTCCCCCCACTCAACGACAAATGGGTTGAATTCCGCATTCAAACCACCTCCGGCCGCATTGAAATCTGGATTGACGATCGCCTCGTCGCCGCGCGCACCCAAAGCAATATGGAACTCAGCGGCCATGCCCGCATCACCATGGCCCCCGGCGCTCAGCTCATGAACGTCACCTGGGGACCTTATGCCCCCCTTAACCCGCAAAAATACACCGCCATTCCCATCGGCGGCTATGCCAACGCCTCCGAATTCATCGACGGCAAACCCGTCGACTGGTCCGCCATGCCCACTGATGCCGCCTCCGGCAAGATCGACGGCGTCCCCTTCGCCCTCACCGGGAAAAACCCCGAAGGCAACGACCACATCGACCTGGGTAAAAGCTACCTCCGCCAGAACACCCAGCCCGGCTACATCCCCACCACCGGCCCGCGCCTGGGCGGCGCCGACCAGCGCGATCCCGCGCGCATTCAACTGCGCATCCCCTTCGGCAATTACAAAGCCCTTCACCTGATCGCCGCCAGCGATGGCGAAGCCGACAGCGTCCCCATCGTCACCGCCCAGTTCTACCGCCCCACCGCCGGCTTCCACATCAATTTTGAAGGCACAGCCCCCCTCGCCATCGCCAAAGCCAAAACCGACGCGACCCCCATCGCCACCAAGCTCGTCAACGGCAAGCCCGTCAACCTCTACCACGTCACCATTCCCCTCGACCCAGGCCAGCTCTCCGCCTTCTCCGACCTGGACACTTTTGAAGTGGAGCTCACCAAAAAAGTCCAGCTCTACCGTTCCTACCCCGACCCCATCTCCTATGGCCAGCATCCCGCCGGCCTCCCTTCCGGCGTCCATGTCTATGCCGCCACGCTTGAATCCGCACCCGTTGATTTCGCCTTTAATCCCGACTCCTTCGGCCACGTCTGGGCCAGCGACCAGACCCCCGGCTACACCGCCACCCTCGCCAACCGCTCTGGGAAACCCCGTACCGGCAATCTCACCCTCACCGCTACCAGCTTCGATAAAACCCAGACCAAAACCGTCACCGCCGCCGTCTCACTCCCCGCCGACGACACCCCCACAAAGGTCTCCGCCGCTCTCCCCGTCTCCCTGTATGGCTATCACGATGTCAAAGCCATCCTCACCCTCGACGCTGTTTCCGGAAGCGATAGCCTCTCCGCCTACACCTGGACCGAAAACCGCTCCCTCGTAAAACTCGCCCCCGACACCCGCTCCACGCGCTGGACCGACGGCAAAGGCGTCCTGTTTGGTTTCTGGTCCTACAACGGCGGGCATTACACCCCCAAGGCCGAAAACATCCTCCGCCTCATGGTCATGGCCGGCGCGCGCACCGGCATCGGTTCTGTCCGCAAGGCAGCCGCCAAAACCACCGATCCAAATGCAAAAGACACTTCCACCCCAGCCCCTACCCCCGCCCAAGTCCTCGCCTGGGAATTGGCCGAAAAGCACCTCTCCCCCACCCAGGCCGGCGCATGGGAAGTCGCCCCCCAGGCTTGGACCGTCCCGCCAGACAGCCTCGCCCCGCGCACCCCCGGCAAACCCGTCTATCCCTCACCCGAAGCCGTCACTCTCACCATTCCCCTGGACCAGGAAAAGGTCAAGCCGTATCTGGAAACCGTCCTCGCTGCCCTTCACAAGTACCGCGATAAGATCGACCCCAAGCTCATGCCCGAGGAGATCTACTTCTTCCCCGAGCCTCACATCTCCTCCCGCCTCAGTGCAGGCAACATCCCCGACTACTGGGGTGAAAAACCCTTCGAACTCACCGAGGACGAGCAAAAACGCCTCGCCATGTTCTTTCACACCTCCAAAATCGTCGCCGAAGCCGTCCGCAAGGAATTCCCCGGCGTCAAAATAATGATCCCCTGGGGCGATCCCGGCTTCGTCTGGCCCATCCTCCGTGCCGGCTTCCCCAAAGACCTCATTGACGGCTCCGGCATCGATATCCCCGGCTTTGAACGCATCCCCGAACGCCAGATGCACGAACAATCCATCCACCGGCTCTACTACCTCAAAAAGGAATTCGAGAAAGCCGGCATCCCCAATCCCCGCCTCCAATACTGTGAAGGCATCTTCGTCCCCACCGAGCCCGGCGCCGTCACCTGGCGCGAGCAGATGGACATCTACCACCGCAGCACCCTCCTCTCCATCGCCCACGGTGTCACCCGCTTCTATTCCTCCTGGTTCGCCTTCGACTGCGCCTCCTACTACGGCGCGGAACACTACGGCGGCTGCGGCATCCAGCGCCGCATCCCTTACTGCGACCCCAAACCCGCCTACGCCGCCTACGCCACCATGACCCAGCAGCTCAACGGCGCAAACTTCGACGGCTGGGTCCCCACAGGCTCCCTCTCCACCTATTGCCTCCGCTTCAAAAAACCCGATAACTCCTACGTCTACGCCCTCTGGACCCTCCAAGGCAAGCGCCCCGCCAACCTCCCCGGCAACGATTACGCCGCCGTCGATTCCATGAGTAACCCCGTCTCTCCCCGTATCGCCGGTGCCAACGCATCCTTCTCCACCGATCCCTCGGTCATCTATGTGGCCTCCAAAAACAAGCTTGAAGCCATCACCCTCGGCGAACCCTACAACGCCGACTCCACCCAGCCCGCCGACGCCAAACCCCTCGCCGACCTCGGCGACGGCACATGGAAATTCTCTAACCAGCGCGACCTCACCCTCGAAAACAACCACTGGGCCATGATGCACTACCCCGGCAAGTTCGAATCCTCCATCCAGTCAGACGAAAAGCACGGCAAAGTCCTCCAGTCCAAGCTCCTCAGACAAGACGCCGTCCACGAACTCATGCCCTGGTACAACGTCCTCAAGCCCTCTTCCCAAAAACCCGTCCCCATCCCCGGCGCTCCCTCCCACCTGGGCCTCTGGGTCAAAGGCAACTCCGACTGGGGCCGCTTCATCTATGTCCTAAAAGACGCCAACGGCCAGACCTTCCACTCCATCGGCTTTAAAGACCAATACAACTGCGACGACGTCCACTCCTGGTCCCAATTCAACTTCGACGGCTGGCGCTACCTCACCTTCGAGCTCCCCGGCAACGAAGGCTACGACCAATACCGCAAGAACGGCTCCACCTGGTGGTGCTATTCCGGTGGCTCCAAAGACACCATTCCAGGCGTCGTTTCACTCCCTCTTTCACTCGATTCCATCATCATTGAGCAGCGTACACACATCATGTACGTCAACGATATTCAACCCGTCCCCTCCGACATCATCCAGCTCGGCAAGCTCTCCGCCCTCTACGCCAACCCCTCCGATGCCACAGAAGAAGCCATCCGCCTAAGCAAACTCCGCATGCCCGCCCCCAAAGGCGAAATCAAGCTCTCCAACCCCATCGCAGACCTTGAAAAAGCAGGTATCGGCGCCCCCACAAAAATCACCAAACTCACCGAACCCACCCATTATTACGACGGCACACGCATGCATTTCCACTTCGACCCCGTCGAAGACGCCGCCAAATACTACCTCTATTGCAGCCCCTATCCCGACGGCGCCGGCGCCGTCAACATGGTCGCCAACGGCATCAAACCCGGCCAACTCGTCACCGGCTTCCGCCCTGGCATCCCCCTTTACTTCTGGATCATCTGGGAATCCAAGGACAAAAAACTCTCAAAACCCTCCCCCGTCCATAAGGAAATCCTCGTCGACAACTTCAAAGAAAAATAACGCCATCCCCTACCATCCCTCGCAGCCCGGCCCACAAAGCCGGGCTGTCTCTTTCCCACATAAACAGCCATCTCTCTATGCCTTCTGTCCTTCACCAACAACCAACCAATTCCCTCATACTTATCCCTTTTACCTTCCACCTTTCCCCGGTATAATCTTCGCGTACCGGCAAGGAAGCCGGGCTCGCCTGACACAAAGGATTGTTCTATGACCAGCATGCAAACCACCACTCGTCTTTCCCGTTCCATTCTCTTTGTCGGCCTCCTGGGCGTCACCGCCCTGTTTGCAGGCTGTGAAGGTGGGCCCAAGCTCGAAGAAGAACGCCAACAGCTTTATGCGCAAAACCGCGAAGCTCAAGAAGAGCTCAACCGCACTCGTCAGGCCCTCGAAGCCCTCACCAACGAACGCAACGCCCTTGCCGCCGAAAACGCCCGCCTCGCAGGTGAAAACGATACCACCCGAGCTGAGCTCGCCAAGAGCGAAGCCAACCTGAAGGCCGCTGAAACCGCCCTGGCCGAAGCCACTAAGAAACCTGTTCCTGTCCGTGTCGTTGAAACGACCCCCGCCAAGAATCCCTTCAGCGATATCGAAGGCACTGAAGTCACCACTGGGCCCGGCGTGATCACCATCCGCGTTCCCGGCGATGTCCTCTTTGAAGCTGGCAAAATTGACTTGAAGTCCTCCTCTAAGAAGACTCTCGACCAGATCGCCGCTGCCCTCAAGAAGGATTATGCCGGTAAAACCATCCGTGTCGAAGGCTACACCGACACCGACCCCATCTCCAAGAGCAAATGGACCGATAACCTCGACCTCAGCTTGGAACGCGCCGCCGCCGTCCATCGCTTCCTCCAGTCCAAGGGCATCCCCGGCAACCGCATGTATGCCGCGGGCTTCGGTGAATTCCGCCCACGCTCCACCAAGGCCACAAGCCGCCGCGTTGAAATCGTCGTCCTCCTCAACGAAACACAGGCCGCCGGAAAGTAATCCCCCAAAGCGGCCCGAAAGAAACCAGAATGATCGGCATCATCGAATACGGCATGGGCAATCTCCGCAGCGTTCAAAAAGCCTTTGAACACCTCGGCGTCCAGGCCCGAATCATGAGCCAGCCCGATCAAGCCACAACCCACGGGATCACCAAGCTCGTCCTCCCCGGCGTCGGCTCCTTTGCCGACGGCATGGAGCAGCTTAAATCCCGAGGCTGGGACACCTACACCAAGGACTTTGTCGCCACCGGCAAACCCTTTCTAGGCATCTGCCTGGGCATGCAGCTCATCTTCACCGGCTCCGAAGAAGGTGCCGCAGACAACGCACACCCTGTCCCCGGCCTGGCCATCCTTCCAGGCAATGTCGTCCAGTTCACTCGCAAGCCCGGAGACGACTACAAAATCCCCCATATGGGCTGGAACACCCTCGCCTGGGACCGCCCCGACCCCCTCATGAACGGCCTCCAGCAAAACTGCTCAGTCTATTTCGTCCACAGCTATTTCGTCCGTTCCGACGAAAAAACCCAGGCCGTCGCCACCACCCGCTGCCAATACCCAGCCGGCCGCCCCTTCGTTTCCTCCGTCTGGAAAAACAACGTCTGGGCCACCCAGTTCCACCCGGAAAAGTCCCAGCTCATCGGCCTGACCATGCTCAAAAATTTCGCCGTCCTGTAATGCCGACTGAGTGCCACGGATCGGCTTCTTAGCGCCATGCCTTTTCCCTTCTACTCTCGACTCTCTATCTATCCACTACTTTCTCGCGAAGCGCCCATGCCTACCCTGCCCCTCCTCGCCAATCCCTCCACATACCGCCCCTGTCGGCATAATCTCCGCCACAACCACGACGACCTCACCTACTGGCTCAGCCTCTTCCGCGTCCACTTTCCCAAAACACTCGCCGAAGCCAAGAAACAAGCCCTCCATCACCACACATTTACTCCGGCCTTCGAAAAATCCCTCACGCACGCAAACCACGCCTTCCAGTCCTACATTGACGACATTGAGGCCGGTCGTCCCACCCCCTGGGCCGACACCACCCGGCATCTCTCCATCCTCACCATCTGTGAAGACCGCGAACGCTTCTTCCGCGCGGCGGGTCTCCCCGACCCCTATCTCCTGGCCAAGACCAACGAAAATGAATCCTCTCTCGCCCTGCTCCCGGCACTCTTAAATGAACTCGACAGCGCTCCGAAGCACGACCTGCCTTACCTCATCGCTCAAGGAGTCTTCGCCGGCAACATCTACGATCTTGGCGCCACCAAAACCGCCGCTCTCTTTGAAGACGGCAAAGTCCACTTCCATGACATCCGCGCCAAGCTGAAACACCGCCCCTGGCTCATCGACACCTTCAAAGCCTGGACCGGCCGCCTCCTGCAAACGCCCCACAAACACGCTCTTTTCTTTGTCGATAACGCCGGTCCCGATGTCCTTCTGGGTATGCTCCCCTTCGCCCGCTTCCTCCTGATGCGCGGCACATCCGTCACCATCACCTCCAACACCACCCCCGCCCTCAACGACATCACGCATCCCGAACTCATCGCCCTCCTCCCCCGCATATTCAAATTCGATAAACCTCTCGCCGACGCCTGGTCCTCCGGCGCGCTCCGCGCCATCCCTTCCGGCTGCGGCACGCCTCTCATCGACCTCTCCCGCATCTCCGAAGAACTCTTCGCCCACATCCAAAAACACCCCGTCGATCTCGTCGTCCTCGAGGGCATGGGCCGCGCCGTCGAAAGCAACTACGATGCCACCTTCACCTGCGAATCGATCAAAACCGCCATGGTCAAAGACCCCGGCGTCGCCAAAACCGTCCACGGCGAAATGTACGACCTCATCTTCAAATACGAAGGCTGATCCATTCCAGATGGCACGGTCCGGCCCGAAGCCGGGCTGAGTCTTATTGGATCCCCACCCTCTAAATCAGCTATTGAGTCCGAGCCAAACCTCTTCTCTTCGACTCAGGACTCTGGACCCTGGACGCGAGACTCCGGCAACGGCCGGCTTACTGCCCCTCAATCGCCCGATCCACCGGCGCCGGCGCCGGCTCCACCCAATCCCAATCACTCTTGTATTCAATGAGCAATTCCGGCGTGTCGATCTTCACGCCCCCCTTGCTCTTGGAAATCAGTCCCGCATCCAGCGCGCCGGAGCTCATCAGCGTCCGCTCTACCGGCCACGTCGGTTTTCCCGTCTGCATCATCTTCTCCACACCTTGCAAAAGCAGGGCGAAATGAAAAAACGGCCGCGCTTCCTGCGTATAAAACCATGTCGATTCGATCGGCGCCTGTTCATCCTTGTATTTCCATGATGCCGTCCACTCTCCCACCGCCCCATTCATCGTCAGGATGTACGCCCTGAGCCCATCCTTGTACTCAAAAATAAACAGATCCGGCCCCTTCACCGCATCCCGCAGGCTCCGCTTCCCATTCAGCTTGCGCGGCAAACGATCCCATGCCGCGTTAAATAACTCCGGGTCCAGCTTCTCCGTCTCCAGGTATTTCCATACTGCTTCTCCCGACAGCGTCTGCACGCTGGCGATTCCTGTCTCGCCCCCCTTCCTCCGCTCCGCCAGCGCCTGCGCAATCTCCACGGCATGAAACCCGTATGCATCCAGTGTGTGATACGACAACACCAGAATCTCTTTCAACTCTGCATCCCGCTTCACGTCCGCCGCCGGCTTGCGCCACGTCACCGGCAGGCTCGATCCCGCCATCAGCGGAATCTTCATCTCCTTAGCCGTGTCGTACACCCACTTAATGTCTTTCCAATTGTCCGCCAGGTGCTTGTCGATAAACACCGGTGTCACCCGCCCCGACTCCTTGAACACCTTCACGACCTCTTCAAAAAAACGCCGCTTGGGATACTCGATATTCCCCACTGCATTCCTGGGATATTTCCCATGCTCTGCAATAAGCAGTACCCCATCCACCGCCAGTTTCCCCGTCCCCAATGTCAGCGCATCGGCAATCGTCGGCGACAGCCTCACTCCCGCATCCGCCGCCATTTTCTTCCCGATATCTGCGCGCTTCTCCAATCCGTCTGGCTGATCAATAAACAAACTCTTCAATTCCACCGACGGCCACTCCCCCTTCCCATCCAGCGTATACGTCTGCATCGTGCGGCTGATGATCACATCCGAATGCGAATTGTGGTGGTACACCGACGAAAGCCCCGCCACCGGAATCCGCTTCACTTCCGCCTGCTTCTCCCCAGCCTTATCCGCCACCTTCGTATCCTCCCCAAACGTTCCCGCCATCGCCGCACCCGCCACACTCAACCCCACGATCAACGAAAAAATCCCACGCATAAGACACCTCATAAATAAAAAGGGCCACGCAAATCGCGTGACCCATTGTAGACCGCCAATCTCGTTTGCTTTGGCGGAATCTTCGACCCTGGACTCCAGACCCAGGACTCTGGACGTTCTTCACCCATACGGCCCCTTGGGATGCCGCCCCAGCACGCGCTGCAACCGCTCCCCAGCGCCCTCCCACACATGCTCCGGCATCTTGTAATCAATGAACGGGTAAAACCGTTGCGCCACCCACCTCTGGCAATACGACATTTGCAGCAGGTAACGGGTCTTGGTCCCCGTATTGGGCGCACCCCGGTGCCAGCTTTGCCCGTTGTGAAAGTAAATGTCCCCCGCCTTCCCAAGTACATTCACAGGGCCGCGTCCTTCAAATGACGGCGTCTGCCCCCAGACCGGATCACGCCCCGCGTAATGACTCCCGGGAATGTACTGCGACGGCCCATCTTCCTCCTTCAACACATCACTCAAATAGATCTGCACCGTCAGCCGCAGCACTGGCAATGTGTAGCGCGCATCATGCCGCTCCATCCCCGGTGGGCAGGGAAACTCCACCGTGTTCTCGGGATCACGATCCGTATGCCATCCCGAGATCGCCCGCCCCGGCCCGTTCCTCACGGCATTGTTCGCCATGATGTGACAGTTCTTCCCGCAAAGCTCCTCCACCAGCGAGATGATCGGCTCACGCACCAGCATGTCCCGAAACTTGTTGGACAGCTCAAACAGCCGCGCCACCACAATGTCCCCATAAAGGTTGTGGCTTGCCGTGTACTTTTCCTTCTGCCCGAAAATCACATCCAGCTCCGCCCGCAAATCCGCGCACTCCTCCTGCGAAAACACATTGCGCATGATCGAATAACCATCACGGTGGAAGTCGCCCAGAAACTTCTCTGATATTTCCTTCGACACCGGCACCTGGGGCACGATCTGCTCGCTTTCTATCTGCACGGCTTTATCTCCTGTTGGGCTTAAGAACCATGAATCTCAAATAAAACGCACGATTAACGCATAGAATCATCTCCCCTGCGGTTCCCCAATAAAACCGCTGTTCGTCTCATCTATGGGATATAATCGTCTCAATCATGGCCAAATCCAATCATCAAGCCAACGCACCCAAATCCATCGGATTCACCACCGGCCAGGTTTTGGCCAAACCCGGCATCCACTCACGCGGCACATACCCCGAATGGATTCTCTCCATCTCCCTCGAAGGCTCCACTGACTACTACCTCAACGAACAACACCACCTCAATGCCGCCGGCGACATGCTCCTCCTCTCCCGTAACATCAACCAATACTGGCAAGTCCCGGGCCCCGCTCCCTGGTCCGTCGTCTACACCATTTTCGAGCCCCGCACCCACTGGCTCCCATGGCTTGACACCATTCTCCAGGGCAAACCATGGCGCGTCGCAGGCCAAGGCACACGCGACTTCTTCCCCGCCGCCGAAGTCCTTAAACAAGCCGACTCCCTCCGCCGCTCAACCCATATTCCCTTTGCCAAAGAACTCGCCTTAAACGCGCTGGAGCGCGCCATCCTCATGATTGCTCAAGCCCTCCCACAGCAACCCGGCCGCGTTGCCGCAGATCCGCGCATCCAGCAAGCCCTCGCCTGGGCCGTCAATCACCTCGACCGCCCCATCACTCTCGAAGACCTCGCCCACGCCGGCAATGCCTCCCGCGCCAACTTCTGCCGCCTCTTTAAACGTGCCACCAGTCAGGCCCCCATGCAGTACATTGACCACCTCCGCATGGATCGCGCACAGGAACTCCTCGCCACCACCGGCCTCCCTGTCAAGCAGGTTGCCAGCATGGTCGGCTTCGATGATCCCAAATACTTCGCCAAACGCTTCAAAGCCATCTTGGGCCTCCCGCCCACCGCGTTTAAACCAAAACCTTGACTTGCGCCATCCATTCATCACCTCAATTTTAAACCTAAATCCCATCCAATCTTAGACTTGGAATTGTTGACAAAACCCCTTTGCATTTTTCTTTTCTACTCTCACAACCCCTTTTGCCTATGAACTACGCACCATATTTGCGAAAAATACAGAAATCATCCAGACTTTCCCGATCAGCAAACTTTCCTTTCTACCCGATTGGTGATTTAATAAGCACACATGGACCGCGCCGAACAAGAACTAGACATCCTCGAACAGATCAGCCAGATACTGGGTGATGGCCTTGAACTGGGCCAGATTTTCCAACGCGTCATGCTTCTCCTGGGTGAAAGGTTAAATGTTCAGCGCGCCTCCCTTGTCCTTTGGGATGAAGGCATCACCCAGGCACGCATCGTTGCCGGGTATGGCCTCACCTCCGATGAAATCAGCCGCGGCCAATACGCCCTGGGCGAAGGCGTCACCGGCAAAGTCATGAGCTCCGGCCAGCCTCAGGTCATCCCTGATGTCAGCAAGGCCCAGGGCTTCCTTAACCGCACCGGCAGCCGCAACCTCGCCACCTCGCCCGACAGCCCGGCCGCATATCAGCCGCCCATCAGCTTCATATGCGTCCCCATCAAGTCCGGCATCAAAGTCGTCGGCGCCATGAGCATCGACAAACTCTTCGTCGATGAACCCACCCTCTACGCCGACGCACGCCTCGTCACCATCATCGCAGGCTCCATCTCCCAGACCATCCGTGTCCACCACCTCATGCAGGTGGAAAAAGACCACCTCATCGAGGTCAATCAGTCCCTCCGCGAAAACCTCACCCGCAAATACCGCTTCGACAACATCATCGGCTCCTCCAAGGCCATGCTTGATGTCCTGGCCACCATCGGCCAGGTCGCAAACTCCAAAGCCACCATCCTCCTCCTGGGGGAAACCGGTTGCGGCAAGGAACTCATCGCCCGCGCCATCCACTACAACGCCCCCACCCGCAAAGACAAGCCCATGATCCGCGTTAACTGTGGCGCGCTCTCACCGCAGCTCCTTGAATCCGAACTCTTCGGCCACGTCAAAGGCGCCTTCACCGGTGCCATCAAAGACAAAATCGGCCGCTTTGAAGCCGCTGATGGTGGCACCATCTTCCTCGACGAAATCGGCACCCTCGACGGCCAGCTTCAGGTTAAGCTCCTGCGCGTCCTGCAAGAGCGCGAGCTTGAGCGCGTCGGCGACCACCGCACCGTCAAAATCGACGTCCGCGTCATCGCAGCCACCAACCTCAACCTTGAAGACGAAGTCAAAAAAGGCAACTTCCGCGAAGACCTTTACTACCGCCTCAACGTCGTCACCGTCCACCTACCCCCGCTGCGCAATCGCCGCGAGGACATCCCCCGCCTCATCGACCATTTCCTCGACCGCTACAACCGCGAAAACGGCCGCAGCCTCAAGCACATCGGACGCGAGGTTTTAAACACCCTCCTGCGCTACCCCTGGCCCGGCAATGTCCGCGAGTTGGAAAACATGGTTGAGCGCGCTGTCGTCCTCTCCGGTTCAGATGATTTCACTGAGGACCTCCTCCCTCTCTCCATCCGCATGTTCGCTCAGCAGGGCCGCAAGGACACCGGCGAAGAATCCCTCGATTCTCTCGCCTCAAAAATGGCCGCCCACGCGCTCAAAAATCACTCTGAGCAGGTCGGCGAGCTTTACACCATGGTCATGACCGAGGTCGAGCGACACCTCATCCGCGAAGCCCTTGACCAGCACGCCGGCGTCAAAACCAAAACCGCAGACTTTCTGGGTATCAACCGCAACACGCTCAATAAAAAAGTCAAAGACTTCGGCCTTGAAGCCGCTGATTAATTTCTCACGTTGGCGCTTACACAACCATCTTTACTGATTCACGTCTTTGCAGATGTCAAACCGTCACGAAAATCAGGCGTTTGCCGCCGAAACGAAAACGACCTGCAAAGCAGGTCGTTTTCGCTGAGCTAAATATCAGCCTCTCGCATCAATAGCCCCAGGCTTGCGGTACGGAACTCGGAAGATCACCCTTCGCAACCCGCATACCTCGGTAAGGGATGCCCGTAGCATCTGCTGGCTTGGGCGAAACGTCGCCCAGGGCCGCCAGAGCATTGGCCCTGACACCATCATCCCATTGCCCGATGTACGAAGGGCCATACCACCCCAGATAGCAAGCCGCGTTGAAGCGTGCATTAAACGCCCAGATATGGTTGGCTTGTTGCTGGAATCCATCGCGATAAATCGTCTGGACACTGCAATCAGATGCGACATAGTTGGCCGCCGCTCCCGGAAGTCCGATACCCACACGCCGGTGCGTATTGGCCACCTGGTCATAGTTGGAAAAGTCCGCCTCAATATTGTTCAAGTTCACATTGCAGGAAGGATCTTCCTCCATAAGAATTGGAGTCAGCAGGACTTGAAACTTATTTTTCGAAATGGGCTTATTCTTGACGTTTTCTGTCGGGTAGTGAAAATAAGCGGTAAGCGGCAGGGTATCAATCCGAGCCCCATACAGCGCATTAAGCATTCCGTAGTCAAACATCCCGTTGGAACCCTTGCCTTGTTTGATTTCTCCCACCTCAAGCGAGGGGCATCGGTAGAGCTTCTTGTGACGGGTAAATTCGTACAACGTCCCAGACTGGGGCGCAGTCGCATACGCTGGATTCTGGCCAACCGAACAAAACAGCCAGCTCGCGCGGCGCGGATCATCTTGAGGCCGGATGGTGTCCGTATTTCCTGGGAGGCGTTGTTTATTGGCTTGTGCGAAGTCCATGAATCCGCGCCCGATTTCACGCATGTTGTTCTGGCAAAGCATGATGCGCGTGTTAAACCGGGTCGATGAAAAGGCTGGCAGCAACAACGAGATGACGATGGCGATCAAAAACAGAACCAGCAGCGTCTCGATCATCGAGATACCTGCATTTCGGCGAAAACGACGTTGCAACAACATGGATGCACTCATAAAAACTTCCTCTCTTACAGGATCTGATTTTAGAAAGTAATCGTACTTCTTCCAACGTAACTGTAAACACTTCTTCTGCTTAACGCAACAAAAAGGTTTTTGAATACACACAAAAAACGTCCAAATCAACATCGCATCGCATCTCATCCTAATTCGCACAAGTTCACCCTTTTACGAAGCCTTTTTTAGCCCCTTCTGATGAACAAATTTGGCAAAAATATCTCACGCCACTCTCACCCAGCCCTGATAACGCAGCATTCACATCACTTACTGCATCAAAATACAAAACCCATGTCCTGCAAGGTCATGGGTTTTGCATTGTTCTCATCAATCGTCTCAAAACTTCAACCTCAAGCCTCCGGCTCCGTCTCCGGCTCATCCTCAGAGAACCCACCTGCCGGGGTGCTCGCCGCCGCCTTCGCCAAGTCAGGTGACTTCTTCTCCATCACCTTTTTCTTGATCTCTTCAAACAATTCTGTGTTCTCTTTGATGAATTTCTTGGAATTCTCACGCCCCTGGCCAAGCCGCGTCTCGCCAAAGTTGAACCAGGCTCCGGACTTCTGCACCACTTCACATGTCACGGCAAGATCCAGAAGATCACCCGACCCGGAAATCCCTTCATCAAACATGATGTCGAATTCCGCTTCACGAAACGGCGGCGCAATCTTGTTCTTCACCACGCGCGCACGGGTCCGGTTCCCCACCACTGCTTCGCCATCCTTGATCGACGCCGTGCGGCGCACATCAATGCGAAGCGATGCATAGAACTTCAGTGCTCGCCCGCCCGTCGTCGTCTCCGGGCTCCCAAACATCACACCGATCTTCTCGCGAATCTGGTTGATGAAGATCACGATGCAGCGCGATTTGCTGATCGCTCCCGTCAGCTTCCGCAGCGCCTGGC
>CAZGOM010000121.1:0-16575 GCA_964527265.1 uncultured Phycisphaeraceae bacterium
CCCATCGACCAGGGCACCGTCCTCAATGTCACCCGCGCCATCCGTCCCTTTGTCATGCGCCGCACCAAGCAGCAGGTGCTCGTCGATCTCCCGGAAAAGACCGAGCAGACCATTTACTGCGAAATGGAGCCCGAACAGCAGCGCCTCTACGACCAGCTCCGCAAGCACTACCAGACCGCCCTCCTGGGCGACGCGGCCGCGGCAATCGCCGCAGCAGCAGGGCCGGCCGCCGAGCCGGGCACCAAACCCGCCCAGCCCGCCGGCACCATGATGGTGCTCGAAGCCCTCCTGCGCCTGCGTCAGGCCGCCTGCCACCCCGGCCTTATCGATGCCGCTCGCTCTGAGGAAAAAGCCGCCAAGCTTGAAACCCTCATGGAACGCCTATCCGTTCTCATCGAGCAAGGCGTCAAGACGCTCGTCTTCTCCCAGTTCACCTCCATGCTCGCGCTCGTCAAGCAACGCCTCGACAAGCACGGCATTGTCTATGAATACCTCGACGGCCAAACCCGCAACCGCAAGGAACGCGTCCAGCGCTTCCAGAGCGACCCGCTCTGCCCCGTCTTCCTCATCAGCTTGAAAGCCGGTGGCTTGGGTTTGAACCTCACCGCCGCCGAGTACGTCTTCATCCTCGACCCATGGTGGAACCCCGCCGTCGAAGCCCAGGCCATTGACCGCGCCCACCGCATCGGCCAGAACCGCAAGGTCTTCGCCTATCGCCTCATCTGTCAGGACACCGTCGAGCAGCGCATCGCCGAGCTTCAGCAACACAAGCGCAAGCTCGCCGACGCCATCGTCGGCGGCGAGGAAAACCTCCTCAAGTCTCTCACCCGCGAAGACCTGGAAAAACTCCTTAGCTAGCACTGCAACGCGCTACGATGGTGCATTTCTGTGTGCCATGCTCTCGTCCGCGTGAGCATGTCTTTGTTTTTCGCCCGCTTTTCACCGGGCTTAGTTATGCCTGAAATGTGGGATTTGTCTTTCTAGCGTTGTATCCGGCAGCGCTGGCGTCCCGCCGGCTCCCAATCGCCTCACAATCCCGACATAAGTGAACGGCCAGGCCCGCCACCCACTTCCCACCCTTCTTGGGGCCCAAAAACAGGGGAGATCCTACGGCCTGAGCGCGGCCTCATCGCTCAAGCCATGTCTTGACTGTGCCTTGAAATCTCCCATTCCCACCTCACTCTTCAATCCTCCGCTTCCTCTCAATCGCCCTGAAATCCCCATATTACCCCCAGAAATCCGATACAAAAACCAAGAAAAACAACCTTGGTTTATTTACAATGCATGAGTACAATGAGTGATATAGGCGATGCCAACTCGTGATTGCTTTTACCCGCCTCTTGCACAGAAGAAGATTCATGAAAATCAACCGCGCCTTCACACTCGTAGAGTTGCTCGTCGTCGTCGCCATCATGACCCTCCTGCTGGCCCTTCTTTTGCCCAGCCTTAACGCCGCCCGCGACCAGGCACGTAAGCTCCAATGCACCAATAACTTGCGCTCTCTCGTCGTGACCACCATCTACTATGCCAATGACAACCGCTTCTTTGGCCCCCCCCAAACCTCCACCGCATCCATGGAACTCTCCACGGGAGGCGAGTACAACTGGCTCGTCGGCAGCAATGCCTACAGCGGATACCCTGAGTTGATGGGCCTGGATCCTTACTTCAGCTACCGCGTGTCTCGCTCGACTACAGACCGCGCTTACAACGCTAAAAAGTTCTACTGGTCTGGCCGCGGATGTCCCGATTCCCCTTATTACGTCAACGTACCCGCCTATATTGGCAACCAGTGGATGCTCAACATGAACTCCACCGTCTATTACCGCCGCTTCGATTCCATCCTTCTTCCTTCCAACACCATCCTCGCCATGGAAGTCAACAACCGCCAGGGCATGCCTGACTTCCGCACGAATGTCACCACAGACGTCACCTCTGTCATCTACCTGGTGGATCGGCGCCATCGCCGCAGCGGCATCAACCTCGGATTCGTCGACGGCCATGTCGACTTCCGCCTCTACAACTGGAACAACTATCGCTTCTTCGACCGCCCCATCACACTCAATCCCAACTACGACAACAACCCCTGAAACATCAGCCATGCGCGCTCATCGCACTGGTGGTCTTTCAATTGTCAATTGACGGATCGATTTTTCTGCGTGCCATGCTCTCGTCTGCGTGAGCATGTCTTTTCTTCTCTGCTTGTATTCATCATTTCTGACTTGAAGGACCACCAGACTCCTGCCATCAAACGTAAAAATCTCCCCAAGCCTCGCACTCAATCGTACGACCCCTGCCGATGCTCACCCAGCAGTCGCCTCTGCCGCGGCGTAGCACTCGCCAGCACCTCGTTGCTGAACTGGAACGTCAGATAAGGCGAAAATTGCTGTGCCACAAACCGGTGCGAATAATGCACCTGAAGCAAATACCGCACCTGGTCCTCCGTCGCGTTCTTGCTTCCCGTGTGCCACAGCTCGCTGCGGAAAAAAAGCACATCTCCAGCCTTGCACAGCACCGGCTCCAGTTCGCGCCCGTTATACGTCGGCCTCCCTTCCTTCTTCCCCCAGCGCAGCGCATGGCCTGATTTATGGCTCCCCGGGATCACCCAGGTCGGTGCCAGTTCCATCGTGATGTCGCTCAGGTAAAAGTGGGCCGTGCAAAGATAAATCGGCACCCGCATTCGCGGATCCGCGGCCAGTTCCGGCGATAGCTCAAAGAAAATTCGATCCGTGTGCGGGCCCCAGTTGTCGTGCCCGGGATAGCTCCGCCACGCCGTCTCACCGATGATGTGGCACTCCGCCCCCATCGTCGCCTCGGCCAATTCAATCACCCCCGGCCGGTCGATGCAGTCCAGAAAAATCTTCTCGCGGTTGAACACGCACTTGAAGTGATGGGTCTTGTCCATCGAATCGAATCCAAACGGCTTAAGACGGTCGATCGCTTCCCGCATCTCCGCCACTTCCTGCCCCGAAAGCACATTGGGTATCAATACAAAACCATCATCATGAATCGCCTGAGCCATCTCCTGGGTCTGCTCCACCCGGAACGTTTTCTGCCTGTACTCAAAGCCGGCCGGAATCGTCTGCGCATGCGTGGACATCAGTCGTTCTCCAAAATGAATTCCGCGTCCTGACCATAAACACACTGCTTAAGCGTCAAGCGCAGTCAACACCCTGAAACATAGCCCATACCCTTCACGCCACGATATAACCCGATTCGCCAAAAACAGGACTTTCTTAGTCACCTCTCTTTCACTCTTCTCCTTAATCACGGGAAACCACGGGTACAATATGGACCATTTCATCCATCTGTGATCTCCTCACCCCGCCCTCGCACCTTCCCGCCATCATCAGGACACTCCCCGATGAGCACCATTCAAACCGTCCACGGCTCACGTTACTTCCAAAGTCAAACCTTCCCCCTGGCCGCCACCTTCGCAGAGCGCGAAGGCTCTCCGGAACACCGCCATGACTTTGTTGAAATCGTCCTCGTCGTCCGTGGCTCCGGCAAACACCTCCACCGCGACCCGCGAGGCAAAGCCGTCATCTACGACCTCGTCGAAAACGACGTCTTTGTCGTCCCCATCGGCTGGTCGCACGGCTATCAATCACCCAAACACCTCTCCATCTACAACATCATCTTCTACCCCCGCCTCATCGCTGAAGATTTCATAAGCGCCTCCAACTCCGCAAAAAATTTCGGCCTCTTCGCCGGCCAGCCCCAGCGCTTTTCCTCCGGCCTCGTATACAAAATCCACCTCCGTCACGCCGCACGCCTCGCCGCCGAGTCCGCCATCAAGGAAATCAGACGCGAGATCGTCACCCGCCGCCACGGCTTTGAAATGCTCGCCAAAGCCAAACTCCTTGAACTCCTCTCCATCCTCGAACGCGCTCAAGCCGATCGCCCAGCCAACCAATCAAACAACCACCCCAACGCCGGCCACTCCCAACAATCCATCGCCAACGCCATCCGTTTTGTCGAAGACAATTACCACCGCCCCATCAACCTCCAGGACATCGCAGACGCCGTCGCCCTGCACCCCACCCATCTCTGCAAACGCTTTAGCCAGGTCGCCGGCATTCCCCCGGGCAAGTACCTCACACGCCTGCGCATCGAACACGCCAAGGACCTGCTCCTCACCACCGACTTCCCCATCACCCAGATCGCCCAGCGCTCGGGTTTCTGCGACAGCAGCTACTTCACCCGCGTCTTCCGGTCCCACTTGGGCCGCACCCCGCGCGATTTCCGCCGCGACCTTCAATTTGTCTAAGCCGTCGGCATCATCTCCTTCAAATAAGCAAATGAGGAGAAAAGGACCCAGACACCCCCGATGCGTCAAAACGCCTACCCCTGATTCCCGCCAATTCCCACCTTTTACCACGTAATTGAACACTTTCTCGAAATTTTGCTCTGGCTTTTAACACCCCAACTTGATTAGAGTCATGCTCCTTTTGAGGTTCCTACTCAAAAACACATATCCATCTCACCGGAGCGCCACATGGCAGACCCCGTCAAGCAGCCCACCAGCTACGACCTCGAACGCGTCCTCGGCTTTGAATTCATCCGCGCCACTGAAACCGCCGCACTCGCCGCCTATAAATGGATGGGCAAGGGCGACAAGGAAGCCGCAGACTTCGCCGCCTGCGACGCCATCCGTGGCCATTTCGACACCGTCGACATCGCCGGCACCGTCACCATCGGCGAAGGCATCAAAGACAACGCCCCGGGCATCTTCAAAGGCGAAAAACTCGGCATGTGGAGCACCAAAGCACTCCGCATGGCCATCGCACTCGACCCCGTCGACGGCACCACCATCGTCTCCAAGGGCCTTCCCGGCGCCATCAGCGTCATCGCCGCATGCACACTTGAAGATGAATCCATCGACCCCATGACCGCGCTGGCCGACATCCCCAGCTTCTACATGAACAAGATCAGCTTCGGCCCCAAGGTCAAAGTCGGACCCGGCCGCATCCGCCTCGACGCCCCCGTCCAGGACAACCTCGAAATCATTGCCCTCAAGCTCGGGAAACGTCTCCAGGATCTCACCGTCGCCATCCTCGACCGCCCACGCAACGGCCACATCATTGCCGAAGTCCGTAAAACCGGCGCCGCCATCCGCATGATCTCTGACGGCGACATCGCAGGCGCAATCGCACCCGCCCTCCCCGACTCCGGCGTCGACGTCTACATGGGCACTGGCGGCTCGCCTGAAGCCGTCCTCGCCGCCGCCGGCATCAAGTGCCTTGGCGGCGACATCATCTGCCAGATGTGGCCCAAGGACGACGAAGAACGCGCTTCCCTCAAAGCCTCGGGCGTCACCGAAAAAGACCTCGCACGCGTCTACCACGCCGACGACCTGGCCAAGGGCAACCGCATCCTCTTCGCCGCCACCGGCGTCTCCGACTCCTCCCTCCTCAAAGGCGTCCGCATCGAAGCCAATCAGGCCATCACCTCCAGCATCCTCATGCGCGCACAGTACGGCACAACCCGCTACATCCAGGCAAACCACAACCTCGACGCCAAGCGCTACCGCCTCCGTTCTGACAACAAAGAGCACCGCATCTAAGCCATCCCATTCATCAACTCCAAATACCAAAACACCCGGCCTCAAAGCCGGGTGTTTTGGTGTGTCATCAGCGCTGCTGCGAAGCGTCCTGGAATTTCCACGAGTCATCAATCTTTTACACAACTCTAAAAAAATGAACGCAATAAGGCATTAGAATGAAATCACTGCCCGCCCCGCCGCGGCATTTCGCAAGGTCTGTCGGTGGGGCGCCCCCGTCTGCCGCCCCATCTGGGCCCGGAAACCGGCATTCAACCGATCATCTCCCGCACCCGCCGCTCCACCCCAGGCGACATCACCTGCTTGCGCCGCACCATCGCCTTGTTGATCGCCTTCACAAAACGATCCGCATCAAACCGGTCCGGCGTGCCGTCGGTCAAAAAGGCAAACCGCTCCACATACTTGGGTGAGATCCCCGACACCGCCAGCATCGCCCCCGTCCCGATGCAAGCCCCCGTCGTGATTCGGCTCCCAATCCCCGTCCTTACAAAATCTCCGATCACCGGCCCCAGTTTGATCTGCCCGGAGTCCTGCGCCTCCTCTCCCGGCTCAAGCTGCATGCGCACACTGCCATACGTGTTCTTCAAGTTGCTCACGTTGGTATCGGCGCCCAGATTCACCCATTGCCCCACCAGTGCGTTGCCCAGATAGCCCGCGTGCGCCTTGTTGCTGAAGGAATCGATGATCGAGTGCGCCACCTCGCCGGAAATCACACACGTCGGCCCCACCGCCGTGCTGGTGCGGATCGTCGCGTGTGGCCCGATCACACTCCCACGCCCGATGTAGCACGGCCCGGATAGCAGCGTGAACGACCCGATCGTCGCGTCGTCTTCCACCACCACATCCCCCAGCGTGCAGTCAAACACCACCATCGGATGCACCCGCGCGCTCGCCGCCACACGCGCTGTGTACCCCCCATGCTTCATCACACCCGGCCGCTCCGTTAAAACCGGCAGACGGCTTCGCTCCAGCGAACTTTGAATCGACCCCGGCAGCAGCCTCAGGATATCCCACGGCCTGCGCGCCACCGTGTCGATATCCATGATCCGATGGATGGCCGATGGCAACCGCCAATCCCCGCTCTCCATCGCCTTCTGCGCATCTGCGCGCGTCATCAGCGCCCCCACCATCTCTCCATCACGCGCCTGCACCAAGGCTTCCCCCAATGACAGGCGTGCCAGATCGTCCCCGCCCGCCAGGCCCAGCCAGCGTCCGGATATCGCCAGCACCGGCGTTTGGCCATCCCCCACTTTATTCACAAGCCGCCCAGCCGCCCGTTCGGAGGTGATCGCCGCCAAACGGGCAGGCACCACCAGCGTCTGCGCCGCGCGCCCGAGGATTGATTCCACCGTCTCTCGAACCGTCTGCGCACCCACACGGAAATCAAAGGCCGGCCGCAAGTCGTTGAGCGGGCCCCACTGGCCCTGATCGTCGTCGAAAATCAATAGTGAAGATTGCAAAGTTCGGGTCTTCCAGAATGAAAAAAATGGACCTAATATTGTGACGCCCTTCAGCGTCACGGCAACTTTCTAATACTTCACACGATGAACGATGTGGACATCCGACCTTTTTCTCCTTAATTCCCAACCACCTCTCATCCTCTGAAAACCCTATCGCTCAACACCGCCATCCACTCCTCCAACTCCCTCAGATCAGGTTTGCACCCTGTTGACTTGCCTGTATTCTCATCGATAACGAACCCCACCTGCGGCGTTGCGCTCCCACGCAACCTCAGAGCCTCTAAAAATGATGAACACCTTTCTGCAACTTCGCCAACTTCTGCGCTCTCAGGGGCTATACGGAGCGGGCACGGTTGTATTACGCAAGCTCACTGGCCGTCCAGCGGCGATCTGGAAGAACTTCGACGAACAACTTCAGGGATTGTCGGGCGTGGAAATCGGCGGGCCCAGCGCCATTTTCCGCAATGGGTCGTTGCTGCCGATTTACCAGAAAATCAGCCACTTGGACGGTATCAATTTCGGTAACAACACCATGTGGGAAGGCGCGCTCACCGACAACGGTGCATATTGCTACGCCCCCGACAAGCCGCCTGGGCGGCAATGGCTGCGCGAAGCCGCCTCGCTCGACGGCATTGCGGATGAAACTTATGACGTTCTACTCAGCTCGCACGTCATCGAGCATGTCGCCAATCCGTTCAAAGCACTCAAAGAGTGGAACAGGGTTCTCAAACCCAATGGATGGTTGGTCATGGTCGTCCCTCATCGCGACGGCACTGGCGACCGTAGACGCCCTGTGACGACACTGGAACACATCCAGGAAGACTTTCGCCGCGGAACAGGCGAAGACGATCAAACACATTTTAAGGAAATAGAGCTAGGCGACCCTTCATTGGCGCTTCCTCTCCCGCGCGATCTGGGCATAAAGTTGACACTCGAAAACAACATCTTGCATCGCATGGCGCATCATCATGTATTCGACAGCCTGTTGGCCGCTCAAATGCTGGACGCCACAGGGTGGAATATTCAGGGAATTCAAGCCGCAAGACCATTCAACATCATTGCGTTCGCCCGCAAGCAACAGCCCGCCCAAAACAGTCACTGGCTCTCCGCTAAAGCAGACTACCTTACCCGCAGTCCCTTTCCTTCGGATCGCGCAAGGGGTATTTGAAAGCACTGATTTAAACGACCCGGCACACACACGAAAAACTCACACCGACGGAATATCCGCCTCATCCGTCGCCAGCCGCCCAGCCTTCACACGCTCGCGCTCCTTGGCCACCCACGGAATGCTCTCGGCATTGCGATCCATCCAGATCGGCAGCGGCGTCCGCTGACCCTTCTTATCCAGCTCCGTAAATTCCACCACCATGTCCGAGCGCGAATACGCCGACATGTCGTGCAGCTTGCCCATGTGAATGCAGTCCGTCGGGCAAGGCTCCGTGCATAGCGCGCAAAACATGCACTTTTGATAATCAATCGCGTAGCGGATCAAATCCCCCCCCACCGCCTTCCCCGTCGCCTTGTCCACTTTCCGCGGCGCGCTCTTTTCAATGTAGATGCAATCCACCGGGCAAGCCTTCGCGCACTGGTCGCAGGCGATGCACTTATCCGCCTCAAACTCATGAATCCCCCGGTAGCGCGGCGCAAACGCAATCTTCTCAAACGGATACTGCACCGTCACAGGCTTCGAAAACATATACCGCAGCGTAATCCGCATCCCGATGGCGATGCTCACCACCGTATCTTTGATGTCACGGAAATAATCACCGACCGGGTTGGATGGGCTCTGCGTCATAGGCCCTCAAATCATATCTCAATCCACCTTTCCTTTCCGGCCCCCCTGCCCCCTCGTGCCTTTTACCTTTTCCCTTATCCCTTGTACCCTTCTTCCGATGTCTTTCCTCCAATCCATCTACCCCACCATCCCCCCCGACATTGAGCCCTGGCTCTATTTCCTCTGTGTCGGCACCGCCGTCCTCATCACCGGCGTCTCCAAAGCAGGCTTCGGCGGCGGCATCGGCATCCTCGCCATTCCCCTTACCGCCCTGGCCACCGGCTCCCACAAGATGCTCGGCCTCACCCTCCCAGTCCTCATCGCCTGCGACATCTTCTCCAACCTCCACTACATCGGCGACCAGGACTGGCCCCGCCTCCGCCCCCTCCTCTGGGGCGCCATCGTCGGCGTCGGCATCGGCACTGGCATCCTCATCGGCCTCCAAAGCATGGTTCCTGCCGATTTCGGCAACGTCATGAACCTCATCGTCGGCGTCATCTGCTTTCTGGTCGTCCTCGGCCAGGCCTACCGCCTCTCCGGCCGCGAGCTCCCCACCCTCCCAGCCCACCCCGCCTCCGGGTTCGGCGTCGGCGCACTCGCCGGCTGCGTCTCCACAATCAACCACGCCGCCGGACCCATCGTCACCGTTTACCTCCTCCAGGAAAAGCTGCCCAAGAAACTCATGGTCGGCACCCTGCTGATGTACTTCCTCCTCATCAACACCGCCAAAGTCCCCAGCTATGTCGTCCTGGGCTTCATCACCAAAGAAACACTCCTCGACTCCCTCTGGTTCCTCCCCCTCATCCCCATCGGCACCCTCTTAGGCGCCTGGATGAACAAGAAAATGACCGACAAGTGGTTCAACATCATCATGTACACCGCCACCGCCATCACCGCCGCCTTCATGATCTACAAATCCGCCATGCACTTCGCCTATCCCCCCGCCGCACAAACCCAGCCAACCGCCACCCAACCCCTCGATACCCAGCCCGCCACCGCCCCACGCTGACCGCACGGCCTTTTCTGTCTGAACTTATACCCTCTACCTTATCCCTTTTACCTTTCTTCCCCCACCCCGCTAAAATAACCCCAGATCCCCAAGGTTCCACCCCCAGGCATCCATGAACACCCACGCCACGTCTCCCGTCTCTCTTCCCGACATCACCCATTTCATCACCCCGGCAAAGCTGGAAGCCCTTGTCCAGACCGCTGTCGACGAAGACCTTGGCCCCCAGCACGTCGACCTCACCGGCGTCCTCATGATCAAGGCCGATGCCACCGCCGAGGCCGTCATCCGCACCCGCCAGGATGGCCGTGTTGCCGGTGGCGCCCTCCTCCCCCTGATCGCCAAAGCCTACGACCCTTCCATCAAATGCGAGCTCCTCATCCCCGACGGCTCAAAAGTCCACACCGGTGACATCATCGCCCGCTTCAAAGGCCCCCACCGCTCCCTGCTCACCATGGAACGTGTCGCCCTGAACTTCACCACCTTCCTCTCTGGCATCGCCACCACCACCGAAACTTACGTCCAGGCAGCAGACGGCTTCAAAGCCCAGATCTGCGACACCCGCAAAACCATCCCCGGCCTGCGCGGCCTCTCCAAATACGCCGTCCTCTGCGGCGGCGGCATCAACCACCGCATCGGCCTCTTCGACGCCGTCCTCGTCAAGGACAACCACCTCGCCCGCATCCCCCTCCCGGAACTCACCCGCCAGATCTCCACACTCATCCAGCGCGCCAAGGCCCTCTCACCCAAACCCGCCTTCGTCGAAGTCGAAGTCGACACCCTCGAGCAAGCCGAACGCGTCCTCAAGGCCAAGCCCGACATCGTCCTCCTCGACAACTTCCAACTCGTCGAGCTCTCCCAGGCCGTCGACATGCGTAACCGTATCGCACCCCAGGTCCTCTTGGAAGCCTCCGGCGGCGTCTCCCTCAAAACCGTCCGCGTCATCGCCCAATCCGGCGTCGACCGCATCTCCATCGGCGCCCTCACCCACTCCGCCCCCTCCCTCGACCTGGGCATGGACATCGACGCCTGAAAAATCCGATAGGCAGTTTGTCGAGGGATACCCTTCACTTACTCAAATCACCCGTTCAAAAACCTAAATGTTCCACGTGGAACACCGTTCACCCCAATCTGCTCCTTCTGACCAGAACCCAAGACCCAATACCCAGCACCCATCTTCATGCACCCCTCACTCGGCCCGCCCGCCATCGACACCGCCCTCCTTGGCCTCCTCCTCCAAGCCGAAGAACCCGTCTCCCTCTCTCAACTCGCACAAGAACTCCAAACCACCCCCACCGCCCTCCAGCAAAGCCTCCAAACCCTCCAAGCCTCCGGCTGCCTCTTTGAAAACCGCCCCGACGGCAGACTCACCCTCACCTCCGCCGGCCTCGGCGTCTGGTGCGACTACCTCCAGGCCTTCGCCCCCAACGAATCCGACACACCCCGCCTCGTCGAAGTCTACAGCCGCACCTCCAGCACCCAGGACGCCATCGCCCGCCTCATCAACGCCTTCGGCACAAAAGCCGCCGGCGCACTCGCCGCCGCAGACTTCCAGGAATCAGGCCGCGGACGCCTCGGACGCTCCTGGATCGCCCCCCCCGGCACATGCCTCACCTTCAGCACCGCCGTCATCACCGCCCCACACCAACCCATCACCTCCGACCGCCTCATGCTCGCCACCTCCGTCGCCGTCGCTCACGCCCTTGAAGAGCTCCCCGGCATCCCCCCCGCAGCCGTCCGCATCAAATGGCCCAACGACATCCTCATCGCCAATAAAAAACTCGCCGGCATCCTCGTCGAACAATCCACACGACCAAACACCCCCTTCACCGCCTACACCATCGGCATCGGCATCAACGTCGACATCACCTCCGACCACCTCGCCTCCCTCCCTCCCGAACTCAACGACAAAATCACCTCCCTCCACATCGCCGGCATCCACACACACCGCCTCACCCTCCTCGCCCGCACCCTCACCCTCCTCGAACGTTACATCCACACCGCCCAACCAGACTGGCTCCGCGAACAATGGCGCACCCGCTCCGGCCAGCTCGGCAGACACATCACCCTCGCCTATAACAACAACCAGACCTCCGGCACCGTCCTCGACATCGACCCACAGCACGGCTTAATCCTCCAAACCGACCAGGGCCCCATCCTCCACCTCCCCGCCGCCACCACCTCCGTCGTCAATTAATCCTCCTGCCTTCCTTTGGGTTAGTACTACAACGCTACGACGTTTCATTTCTGTGTGCCATGCTCTCGTCTGCGTGAGCATGTCTTGTTTTTCGCCCGTTTTTGACTGGACTTTAGTCATGCCTGGAATGCGACATTTCTTTTTCTAGCGTTGTATTAGCCCGAAACGTAAAGTGAGGATCTTGCCGGTTTGGCGGTACTCCGCTCAAACCGGCATCTCCTTGTGCCCACAACACGCCAACCACCCAGCTTCGCTCCCTCGACCCACTCTTCACCCCACCGTCAACGCCAAAAAATCCACGCCGACTTCCCGCGAATCACATACCAATGACCAGCAAAATATTCTCGACTGTCCCTCACCTGAGCCTTTTTTGCGCAAACCCGACCAGACCCTGGGATCATCTTCCCAAAACCCAGGCCCAATTTATATGTTAAAACAACATTTGCATAATCACTTGATCTGACACCTCATACCCGCTACCATTTCCCCACCTTAAAAAAAACGCATCTCCCATGAACACCGCCACACAGCCATCCACAAAATCCACCGTCCTCCTGGTCATCATCCTCGGCACTCTCACCGCCTTCTTCCCCCTCTGCGTGGATATGTACCTCCCCGCCCTCCCCACCATCGTCAAAGACCTCGCCACCTCCAACGAAAACGTCCAGCTCACACTCGCCGTCTTCTTCGCCGGGGCCGCCATCGGACAGCTCTTCTTTGGCCCCATCGCAGACCGCTACGGCCGCAAACGCCCCCTTTACTTCGGCCTCGCCGTCTTCCTCCTCGCCACCCTCGGCTGCGCACTCGCACCCACCATCGGCTGGCTCATCACCATGCGCTTTTTCCAGGCCGTCGGCGCATGCGCCGGCGGCGTCATCTCCCGCGCCATCATCCGCGATGTCTTCCCGCCCGAAGACGCACGCTGGATGTTCTCAAACCTCATGCTCGTCACCGGCCTGGCTCCCATCCTCGCTCCCGTGTTCGGCACAGCCGTCCTCGCCTGGTCCTCCTGGCGCGCCATCTTCTATGTCGTCGCCGCCGTCGGTTTCCTCGTCTCTTTGGCCGTCGTCTTCCTCCTGGCCGAGTCCCATGACCCCGCCACTGCCACCCGCCTTCACCCCAGGGCCATCACTCAAAGCTATCTCACCTGCCTTTTCGAGCCCGTCTTCTTCACCAACACCCTTTTAAGCTCTCTGAGCCTCGCTGGCCTTTTTTCCTACATTGCCGCCGCGGCTTTCATCTTCCAGGAGCATTTTGGCCTCTCGCCCCGCGCGTTCTCGCTCCTGTTTGCCGCCAATGCCGCAAGCTTCGTAGCCGCCGCCCAGATCAACGGCCGCCTCCTGCGCCGCGCAGACCCCACCCGCGTCATCCGCGCAGCAAAAATCGTTCAGCTTGTCGCCGGCCTCACCCTCATCGCCGTCTCCCTTAACGGCAGTACCTCCACCTTCGCGCTCCTCGCCACCTTCCTCCCCCTGGCCGCCATGCTCTGCACCATCGGCTTCATCCTCCCAAGCTCTTCCGCCCTCGCCATGACCCCGCACGGCAGCCGCGCCGGCAGCGCCTCCGCACTCATGGGCACCCTCCAATTCACCATCGCCGCCATCGCCGTCTTCATGATGAGCAAAATCGGCGCACACCCCGCCCTGGCCATGTCCATCACCATCGCCGCCTGCGCCTTCCTGGGTCTCATCGTCAATCAATTTCAGATCAAAAAGCTAGAGCCCGCCCTGGCGGCGTAGTCAAAACGCATTCAAAAACCGCTCCACGCCCTGCCCCAGCGACAATCGCTCACCGCTTTCCTGCCATACCTTCCACGCCTTCAGAAACGGTACCACCTGGTGCGAGGCGGTCATCACCTCGCGCATAAACAGCCGCCCCATCGGCCCCGCCTTGGCGACGTAGTGGGTGTCCCGGTACCGCCCCAGCACTTCGCCCAGGTCGTATTCCGCGCTTTGATGCGTGAATCGCCATCCTGATGCCGTCTGGTCAAGCAAAAGATACTGGGCTGTCGGGTGCCCATCCAGCGCCATCCCCACTGAGCCGGACGTCACAATCATCCGGCCCTGGTCCCACACCCGCACCTGCCCGATGTGGTTGTGCCCGCGCACGATCAACCGCTGCTGGCAACCGGAAAACATCTGGGCCAGTTCTTCCTCGGACGTGCACAATTTGACTGAATCCACATCGCTGCGCGCCGAGCCATGCACAAACAACACGCCCGGCGCCTGCGGCAGGTCCAGCCGCGTCTCAAACCGCGCGATTTTCTCCAGCAGCTTTTGCGTCAGTTGCTCATGCGCCTCATGCATGGGCGCAAACCGCTCCTCCAACCACGTGGGATGCGCACGCTCGGTCTTGTAGTCCAGCACGTAACGCTCGTGATTCCCGCGGATGATCGGACAATTCAGCGACAGCGCCAGCTCAATGCATGTCGCGCTGTCAGGTGCGCCGATGACCAGATCCCCCGCGATCACCATCAAATCCGGCCCATGCTCGCGGGCGTGCGCCAGCGCCGCTTCAAAAGCGGGGAGGTTCCCATGAACGTCGTTAAGCACGGCAATGCGCATAGGCTGTGGATTGTAGTCTTTTGCCCCATAAGCCCTTTCTCAAATGCCGCCGCGCTTGTCGTTTCCAGATTTTGAATTCAGTCCACCACCAGCTTCTGCCCGGAAACAAAAAACCGGGCTCCCGCAAGCGAGAGCCCGGCCTTCTATTCAACTGTCAATCAACCCAAAACTCAGCCAAGCTGCTCATGCAGCCACTTGCTCGCATCATCCTGCATCTGCACATCAAACTTGTGCGGCCCAGGATAGAACTTGCCCACATAGTTCTTCGCCTTGCCCACGCTCTTGTAAAGCGCCGCAATCTTCTTGTCTGCTTCCTTCATCCCCGCCAGCGTGAACAACGCATCTTCCTTGTCATACTGCACCAGCAGCGGCGAAGGCGCGCGGCAAGCCACCAGGTCCGGCCAATCCGCATGCCGCGCCAAATCCGGCGTCGGGTACATCATCCATGTGTGCGTCACCACGTTATGGTCCAGCAAGCCCGGGTAGCTGGACATCAGCCCCACCACCACCGCAGCCTTCACCTTGTCGCTCGTCGCCTGCAAAAATGTCGAGCGCAAACCGCCGCCCGACAAACCCACGCAACCCACCCCGCCCGGCTTCACATCCTTGCGGCTAAGCAGATAGTTCACCGCAATGTTGTCCTCATACGCCATCACGCCCGCCATCGATGTCCCCAGCACATGGCAATACTTCTGGATCGTGTGCTCATGCGTCACCGCGCTCCACGCATACAAGCTCACATCCGCCGGCATGCTCGTCCCCGGCCACGGCTCCATCGGGCTCTTGGCGTGCAGCGCCTCCCCCTGCATCCGGTCCCATTCAGTAATCTCGCCAAGCGGAAACTTACGGCTTCCCCATGAAAAACAATCGTTCACCAGCACCGCAAAACCCTTGCGCGCCATTTCATTGGCGAAAGGACGGTTCCCGTACGCCTTCCCATACCACTTGTTGATGATGTCCGGATTGGCGTCCGGCCCCTCAGCAACCTTTTCCTTCCCGTAGTACTTAAACCCGCCATGGTCATGCAGCGCCACCACACCCGGCAATTTCCCCTTCACCCCCGCAGGACGCAGGTAGTAAGCTTCCGTGCGCGGGCCATAACCCACCGAGTACGTGATCAACTCCCCATCCACACCATCCTTCGTCCACTTCTTTTCAACCTTTACTTTCAGTGCCTTCGCCGGCCCAAGCTCGCAACCCAGCCACGACTTGACCTGCGCCTGCGCCTTCTTCCCCGGCTTCATCGTCGGGTAAAGCTTGTAAGCCTTCTGCGCAACAGCCGCCAAATCACTGTAAACGCCTAAATCCTTGTAGTTCTTCGCCATGTAGAAATCCTCTCGACTTTCCAGAAAAAGGGGGTGCACACAGAATATCAAACTTTATGACTAGTGAAAATTCAGCTGATTATTTTAGTTGACTTTCTCCTCAAATCTTGAGCATCTTGTTTAAAAATCCACCTCTTTTTCCGATATCCCTAGAAGCATTTGTCATAAATAATCTCCGCATTTCTGCCCCCCTCCCCATCAGAGTTGATCGTTCCCCACATCTTGCCAATGTGCCTGCAAATGCCCCAGCCGTGTTAGCGCGCAGCGCAAGCAAGCGTTCGGGCGAAGCCCGAATCTCTCCAACACGCCCCCGCACACCTCTCACCAACATGAAACCCATTTTCACCTCCCCTTTTACATCCTCGATTCGTAAATGTAGGGAAAAATCAGCTCTCAGGGAGGACTAGGCTGAGGCGGTGGAGTTCTCTTGATGGCGGTTATTTATGACAAATGCTCTAGCTCTACCCAACTCCAAAATCCCGTTGCGCTTTCAAACCATCACACCCATCAAAACAACAAACCCCGGCATAACCGGGGTTTGTCGCTTATTCAATAGTGGGGTTGTCTTAGTTGATGCCGACGCTTGCGCTGCGCGGGCCAGAGCCCGAGCCGGTGCCACGACCGCGGTCGTAGCGCTCAAGCAGACCGGGGTAGAGTTCTTCCTCTTCCTCGTCCGTGATGATGATCGT
>CAZGOM010000122.1:0-5684 GCA_964527265.1 uncultured Phycisphaeraceae bacterium
GGAGCCTGGCGGACAGGGTGGTGACTTCAATGGGCAGTCTCGGACATCTTGCCGTTAGCCTTACTTCAGGTGGTACTCTCGCAATGGGTACCCCTAATCTGAATCCTTATCAGGCCGGTATTTACATCGCTACGGTGGTGGGTGCGGTGGCATTGATTTTGATCATGCCGCGGCAAAAACCCAGCCTTGCGAAGGTGGGTGCCGTGCTTGGTGCTGCTGCGCTGGGTGGGCTGTGGGTTTATCTGGCCCGGCATGCGGAGACGACGCTGGCCTTTTATGGGCCTGCGTTTATTTATCAGTACATCTTCAGTGCGATTGCCATTGGCAGCGCGGTGCGGGTGATCACGCATAAAAAGCCGGTTTTCAGCGCGCTCTGGTTCATCATGGTGGTGCTGGCTTCGGCGGGCCTGCTTTTGACTTTGAATGCGGAATTCATCGCGTTCGCCATGGTGATCATCTACGGTGGCGCGATTCTTGTGACCTACGTGTTTGTGATCATGCTGGCGTCTCAAGCCGGCGACCCGGTTGTGGAAAAAGAGACGGGCATGCTCGGCGGGGCGGAATACGACAACAACGCCAAGGATCCGATCCTGGGAACGGTTGTCGGGTTTGCGCTTCTGGCTCTGCTGCTGTCTGTACTTTTGATCAAGATGGAACCGGTGGCAGTCACCGCAGGGCTGAGCGATACGCAAGTGATTCAGGAAACGCTGACCCAGCGGAAATCAACGCTGGTTTACACGATGCCGGGGACCAGCAGCACATTGTCTGACAAGGCGCTTGAAGCGGCCAAAACCAGCGATGTGCTGAGCGAAAATAAGCTGGACAACTCTGAGCGGGTAGGCGTCGATCTTTTCAAAAACCATCCGCTGGGGCTGGAACTGGCGGGCGTGATTCTGTTGTTGTCACTGGTTGGAGCCGTGGTGATCGCACGCAAACGTGTGGAAACCGAAGCTCCCGGGTCGAGACACTGATCCCGACGGCAGACCCCAGCCCGGCGCGCGCCGGCTTGACCGATTCCCTTCTACCACACACGGAAACAAGGCAAATGGAAACCCTGGCCTTATCCCACTACCTGATCACCGGGGCGGTCCTGTTCGTCCTAGGAATCGTTGGATTTCTGACCAGGCGCAACCTGATCATCATGTTTCTATGCACGGAAATGATGTTCCAGGGCGTGGCAATTACGCTTGGCGCGTTCAGCGCGTTTCATGGGAACACCACCGGGCAGACATTTGTGATCTTCGTACTCACCATTGCAGCGGCAGAGTCCGCGCTGGCGTTGGGTTTGGTGGTCTACCTCTTCAGGCGTAACCGCACGCTGGATGCGCAGTCCTGGAGCCAGATGTCGGGCTAATCGGTTTTACGGTCCCGATGCGTCGGTAAGGTTTGGCTTTCATAAAGAACTTTGGATTCAATGCAGATGGAAATCGTCAAATACATCCCGGTCTTGTCAGCACTCGCGATGGTGCTTTGCGGCATCTGCTGCATCGTGCGGCCGATGCGCGTGCTGGCGCCCGTGTTCACGATCCTGGCATTACTGGGATCTTTCGCCATCGTGTTCAAGGTGTGCGCGCTGGGGTCTGCCCCGTTGTACACGGCTGATAATGTGACTCCGGATCTGTCGAGCCGGATTGTGCATCTGTTCACCTGGCTGCAGATGGAGTCGGGTTTCACGGCGAATGTTTCGTTTTTCATCGATCCGCTGACGATGCTGATGTTGGGAGTGATCACGGGCATCGGGACGCTGATCGCGGTTTATGCGGCGGGCTACATGAAGGGTGATCCGGGTTATGCCCGATTTTTTGCCTATGTTTCCTTGTTCATTCTGGCCATGACCTGCCTTGTGATGGCGGACAACCTGGTGCTGATCTACTTCGGCTGGGAAGGCGTGGGCCTGGCCAGCTACCTCTTGATCGGGTTCTACTACAAGAAGCCCTCTGCGGTGGCCGCGGCCAAGAAGGCGTTCATCGTCAACCGCATCGGCGACTTTGGCTTTGCCCTGGGCATCTTTGCGATCTACTGGTTGTTTGGTTCTGTGGAATTCAAGGTCATCCTTCCTGCAGCGCAGGCCGTTCTCAACCACGGCACTGAAGCGCTGGCGGTGTTGACCGAAGCGAAAGCCACTCCCTTTATCATCGACGCGGTGAGGAATTACGATTCAGTGGTAAGGGTGCTCCCTTGCCTGCCGATTATCGCGCCGTTCCTGCTGTTGATGGGAGCCCTGGGCAAGAGCGCACAATTCCCCCTGTTTGTGTGGCTTCCCGACGCGATGGAAGGCCCCACACCGGTTTCCGCGCTTATCCATGCGGCCACCATGGTGACATCCGGCGTTTACCTGATTGCCCGCTTGAGTGTGGTGTTCCAGCTTTCTGAATGGGCTCTGCCAACGGTGGCCGTGATCGGTGCGCTGACGGCGATCCTGGGGGCGGTGATCGCCCTGGCGCAGAATGACTTGAAGCGTGTGTGGGCTTATTCGACGGTGTCGCAGCTTGGGTACATGTTCCTGGGTGTGGGCGTCCTGAGCGCCTACTCGGGCGTGTTCCACTTGGTGTCGCATGCGTTCTTCAAGGCACTTTTGTTCTTGACCGCCGGCAGTGTGATGCATGCACTTGCGGGGCAGCTTGACCTGTCGAAGATTTCAGGATTGATCAAGAAGATGCCGGTGACAGGGGTTTTGATGCTGATCGGCGCACTGGCGCTGGCAGGCTTCCCATTCACCTCCGGTTTCTACTCAAAAGATGAGATCCTCGCGGCTGCCTTCAACTACGACAAGCATGCCGGACTGGGTCTGGTTCTGGGGCTTGTGGGCCTGTTGACTGCGTTTATCACAGCGTTTTACGCCTTCCGTCTCTGGTTCCGCGTGTTTATGGGCCCGACGCAATATGAGATGGGCGATGACCATGGCCACCATGCCCCCGCCGCAACCGACCATGCGGAATCGGGTATCAAAGTGGAACACCACCAGGACGCACATGAAGTTTCCTGGCTGATGAACGGCCCGCTGGTTCTTCTGGCGATTGGATCACTGGCCTTCGGATATCTCTGCCATGACAAAGTTCAGGCGGTGATCCAAGGCTCCAGTGCGCGTTTTGCGCAGGTGCAGGCGGCGGAAGGGGAAGCCGTGCATCATGTGGTGAGCCATGGCCAGATGATGGTGATTTCAAGCGTGGTTGCGCTTTTGGGCATTCTGCTTGCGGCGTGGCTGCACTGGTTCAGCCGGCCCACGGGTGATGCCGCGGCGAAGGCACTGGCCTTCCCGGTCAAACTGCTCAGTGGGAAGCTTTATGTTGATGAGATCTACGACTGCCTGATCGTGCGTCCGCTCAACCAGTTGAGCAATCTGCTCTTCGTGTTCGACCGGATCGTGGTTGAAAACCTTGTCAGCCTTGTGGGCGCGGTGCCCTCAGGCCTGGGGTACATCGCAAGGATCGGCCAAAAAGGCTCGCTACAGGGTTATGCCCTGGGGATGAGCTTCGGCCTTGCGGTGGTGGCGTTCCTCGTCTACCAGCTGATCAAATAAAAAGCCTTTGAACCTTCAAGACTCCAACGGGTAAGCCGTTTTCTATGCCAAACATCCCTGTCATTCCGTTACTCTTCCTGGTGCCTGTCTTTGGCGCCATGGCGATCGCCGTTTTCCCGGGGACCGACCGCATCGTCCGGTGGGTGAGCCTGGCGTGGTCGCTTCTGGTGCTGGGGATCACCGTCAGCCTGGGCTGCCGCTTTGAATGGGATAAGGCGTGGGAATGGCAATTCCCCACCTATCAGGGCGTCGAGAACATGTGGTACCGCCAGCTTGGCGTGGAACTTTCGTTCGGTGCCGACGCGCTTTCAATGTGGCTGCTGCTTTTAACTGCGGTGTTGGCGCCTCTGGGGGTGCTGGCTTCGTGGAACTCGATTAAGTTCCGTGTCAAAGAATTCTACGTCTGGTATCTGCTCCTGATCGCATCGTTGATTGCGACCTTCACTGCACAGGATGCGATTCTGTTCTACATCGCGTTTGAGTTCACGCTGATCCCCATGTACTTCATGATCAGCGTGTACGGCGGGCATGAGCGCCAGCAGGCCGCCAAGACTTTCTTCCTGTACACATTTGCAGGGTCGATGATCGCGCTGGCGGCGATTTTGTATCTGGGGTACTTCTACTCGACGCTACCGCCGGAGATGGTTTCCGATCCCGGGATGTGGTCGTTCAAGCTTGAGAAACTGCCGATGGTGGTAAGCAAGCTGCCTGCCTCTACCCAAGGGTTGTTGTTCCTGGCGCTGATGCTTGGCTTTGCAGTGAAGATTCCGATCTTCCCGTTCCACAGCGTGCCGCCCGCGTCTTATCCCCAGGCCCCGACTGCCGGATCAGTGTTCCTTGCGGCTCTCTTAGCGAAGATGGGGTTGTACGGGATGATCCGCCTGGTCCTTCCGCTGACGCCCGATGCGGTGCTTCAGTATGGTTGGATCGTGGGGATTCTGGCCGTGGCCGGCATTCTTTACTGCGCAATGATCTGCTGGTCGCAGCGGTCGCTCAAGAAACTGGTGGCTTACTCGTCAATCTCCCATCTTGGTTTTTGCGTGCTGGGTCTGATGAGTTTGAATGCCATGGCCATGAGCGGCTCAGCGTTCTACATGATCAACCACGGCATTACCATCGCAGGCCTGTTCTTCTGCATCGGGATGCTGGAAGAACGCTTCAAGACCGATGAGATGCCGATGCTCGGCGGGCTGGCCAAGGCCATGCCGGTATGGGCGTTCTTCTTCGTCTTCTTCTCGCTGGCCAATATCGGTCTTCCCGGTTTGAACGGCTTCTGGGGTGAATTCCTGACCCTGGCCGGCACATTTCAATCCGGCTTCTTTGGCGCAATGCGCACACCTGAAGTCAAGGCGGCTACTGAGGCGACCTGGTCGCACTGGGGCATCGGTCTGGCCACCGTCGCCACGCTGGGTGTGATTCTTTCAGCGATCTACATGCTTCACATGCTGGGCAAAGTGGTTTTTGGACCGCTTCGCTTGCCGGTGTTGGGCGCGGGATCTGATATTGCCAGCCCGACGCACGACGTCGCCCCCGCCCCTGGCGCACGTCTTGCTCTGGATCAAGTCAAAGACTTGAACGTGCGTGAACTGATCATCGTGATTCCTCTGGCGATTGGCTGCCTCTGGTTTGGCCTTCAGCCGAGCACGATGATCAACTCGTTGAGCCAGACGATGTCCTTCGCCCAGCAGGAAGCCAATATGAAGGCTGGGCCGCAGTCGAGAATACGGCTGATCGAATCGACAGAACCAGCTGTTGAAGCCACCACCAAGCCTGCCGCCAAGCCCAAGAAGCCCAAGGCCGACAAGCCCGTGACCGATAAGGCAGGGGTTGAGAAAGCCGTTGGCGACAAGGGTGAGGGAACCAAATCTGAGGGAGCCAAGATCGAGAATCACAAGCGCACTGCCAAGGAAGACCCCAGCAAAGTGGCGCCCGCGACGATCCTTGCGCCGCATGAAAGCAACCTGATTCCCAACAAAGATACGTCTGGGGCAGTCGCACCGGCCACGCAGCCGACGACCGCACCAAGCCCTGTTTCCACCGGCTCACCTGAACCGGCGCCCACGACTCAACCGAGTCCCTGACCTGACCGACCCTTGAACCATTTGTCAGCGAAGCCCGGGCCTTGGCTAAAAAGGCCTTTGGATACCGAGACATCACGACCATG
>CAZGOM010000122.1:5784-16480 GCA_964527265.1 uncultured Phycisphaeraceae bacterium
CGAAGCCCGGGCCTTGGCTAAAAAGGCCTTTGGATACCGAGACATCACGACCATGATCGATAAACTTCAAATGTTAGGGCCAGAGATCGTCCTGCTCGTCGGAGCGACGGTCATCTTGTTCATGGGCCTGTTCAAGTCCGCCAAGGTTCGGCTCCTGTGCCCCTGGGCGGCGATCCTCACACTGCTGATTTCCGGCGGCGCAATCGAAGGATTCACCAGCCTGACCAAGGTGGTGGCCATCGCCAGCGTGCTGCCCATTGCGCTGCTGGTGATTTTCTTCACGCGGTTTTCTGAGTCATCCGGCGTGCGTAAGACGGCTTCGGCAGTGACGACGGCGGTTGTGCTGCTGGGCGTGCTTCTTTTGATTGTCAATTCCGGTTTGCGGGCCAATTTGCTGGGCTATATCTCGTCGTATGTGAGCATTGCGGGGGCGGACCTCGCAGGTTTTGTGAAGCTTTTGGTTGTGTTACTTGGGGTGTTGCTGATTGCGCTGGGCGTTGGGGTTCCGACGGAGCTTAAGCTCACTGGGGACATCGAAGACGGCAAATCTTCCGAGGTTTTTGATGCGGGCAATGTGATTCGGGGCGAATATTTCGCCTTTATGCTGCTGAGCCTGACCGGCGTGATGCTGGTGGCAGGCGCCAATGACCTGATATGGCTGTTTTTGGCGCTGGAATTGGTGAGCTTGCCGACTTATGTGATGATCGCCATCACCAAGGACAAGAAAGAAGCGCAGGAATCCGCGGTTAAATACTTCTATCTGGGGGCTTTCTCCGCGGCGGTTTTCCTTTACGGGTTCGTGCTCATCTATGGCGCGGCAGGCACCACCGTGCTGCTGGCGGACAACCCGGACTCCATGGTTTCGATCGCTGCGCAGGTGAATGAGTCGATCAAAGCGACCGGGCAGCTTTCGCCCTTGTTCATGTTGGGCTTCACACTGGCGTTCATTGGCATCTTCTTCAAGATCGCCGCGGTGCCGATGCACTTTTACGCCGCGGACGTGTATCAGGGGGCGGCAACTTCCGTCACCGGTTTCCTGAGCATTGTGCCCAAGGTTGCCGGGTTTGTGGCGCTGATCATCCTGCTGAACACGATGAAATGGCCGCTGCCGGCATACATCACCAACCTTGTGCTCATCTTCGCGGTGCTGACGATGTGCTTCGGCAACTTCCTGGGTCTGCTGCAGAACAACATCAAGCGGATGATGGCGTACAGTTCCATCGCACACTCGGGCTACATGCTGGTGGCGCTGGTGTGCGTGAACGCCATGGTGAAGCCTACGGCCTTGGACAATGGCGTGGCAGCGCTGCTTTTCTACTTGCTGGCTTATGGATTGGCGAACATCGCGGTGTTCGGCGTTCTCAGTTGCATCCGCGTCAACGGCGAAGAAGCGCAGACGTTGGACGATATTGCTGGTTTTGCCCGGTCACACCGCCGTCTGGGCGCGGTGATGGCGATCGGTGTTTTTTCGCTGATCGGGCTTCCGCCGCTGGCGACCTTTATTGGAAAGATTTTTATCTTCGGCGCCGCGTTGACCCATGATCATCCGTGGATCGTGGTGATTGCGGTGGTCAACAGCGCGATCTCGGCGGGTTACTACCTGAAGATTGTGGGCGCGGCTTATGCATCCAAGCCCAATGAGAACACACAGCTTGCGGTGCGCCGCACGCGCCAGACGGCGGCATGCCTTGCGGCAGCAGGTTGCATCCTGCTGGGCATCGCAGGCGACTACATCGCCCAGCTTGCACGCAGCGCGAGCCCGGTGGAGCGTTTCCGCAAGGAACCGTTTGAACGGCCATTCATGCATACTGTGCGTCCGATGCCGATATTAGACGCGGAAGCCGAGGCGAAGGAAATGGCTGCACGCCAGGCCAGGACCGCGGCCAATCAAGCCAAGAACAAGGCGGCTGAGGAAGCCAGGGAAGCTAAAAAGGCCAAGAAACTCAGCCAGTCGGAAGCCGATTTGAAAAAGCTTCCGCCGCTGCCGGCCGGCACTCAACCGGCGGCAACACCGCCGGCCGTGGTTGCGCCCAGTGCGGCGATTCCCAAGGAAGCTCCGGCGACGCAGCCCTCGGCTGCGCAGTGAGCTGATAAGCCAGCACAAAGATCAAATCAAACAAAACCGCGCCTGCAGAGGCGCGGTTTTTGTTTGTCGGAGCTCAATGGAAATAGAAAGCCATAAGAAGAGGTAGCTGGCGAATCGTACAGTTTTTATCTGGGCCAGGCGGCCAGGGCCAGAGCGACGGTTTTTCGCAGTTCTTCACGCGAGGCGCCGCCGGAGGCGCGGACGGAAAGCCCCTGGGTAATGGTGAGGACAAAGCGGGCCAGATCGCCGGGATGGGTGGATTTGGGAAGGTCGCCTTCTTTTTTGGCGCGCTCAAAGCGTTCAACGAGTTTGGCTTCGTAGGAGACACGCCTTGCGATCATTTCCTTCTGCACGGCTTCGGCATCCTGGCCGCAGGCGAGCGCGCCGTGGACGTTGAGGCAACCGGGGGGATTTTTAGGGTTGGTGGCGAGTTCAACCCCGCCGTAAAGGAGGTGTTCGGCGACCGCTTTTGCAGTGGGCTCTTCAAGTGCGTCAAGGAGATGACAAGCCGGGCCCTGGGAATAGCGATCAAGGGCTTTTTTGTAAAGCGATTCCTTGTTGCCAAAGGCGGCGTAGAGGCTGGGACGGTTGATGCCCATGGCCTTGGTCAATTCGGGCAGCGAAGCGCCTTCATAGCCGCGTTTCCAAAAGACCCTGAGCGCGGCGTCTAGCGCCTGGTCTGTGTTGAATGCTCTGGGGCGTCCTGCTGGCATGACCGGCCTTTTGGGTTGGGAACCACCTTAATTATATACCTGATGATACATTAATCCAGTCTCAAGAAGCGAAGGTTTGGATCGTGACTCATCGGCTCATGGGAGGGGTATAGCGAGCATGGCATTGTCGATTTGACGGATGAGTGCATTTGCCGCGTTGTTGATCTGCTGGAGTGGAAGCTCGTTCTTGACGGCTTGTTCACAGGCGGCTGCGGCCCTGGTGATTTCGGGGAACCCGTAATTTGTGCCAGAACCCTTGAGTTTGTGGGCGAGGATGCGCATGGACTCGTGATGGGCATCGGCGATATGGAGCAGGAGCTGAGTGCGGGTCTCCTTGAGGCTTTGGCCGTATTCCTGAACGAGCTTGGCAAAGCGGGGGTTGGCCAACATGGTGCAGAGTGTGGGGTTGGAGGCAGGGGCCGCAGGGCCGCGGGCAGGGGAAGCTGCTTTGGCGGTGGGAAGGAACTTGAGCATTTCGCTGATGAGGACGTCGGGGACAACGGGCTTGGTGAGGTAGCTGGTGCAGCCTGAATCAAGGCATTTTTGGCGATCGCCCGCCATGGTGTATGCGGTGAGGGCGATGACGGGGATGTTTAGCCCCTGGCTGCGGAGGGTGCGGGTGGCGGTGTATCCGTCGCAGACGGGCATTTGCATATCCATGAGAACGATGTCGATTTTGCGGAGGTTTTCGCTGCTGAGCACCCTTTGAGTGGCTTCGCATCCGTTGGAGGCAAGATCGACCGTGGCGCCAGCTTGTTCGAGCATGAACTGGATGATGCGCTGGTTGTCCGGGTTGTCATCTGTGACCAGGACATGCACGCCGGTGAGTGCATCTTGTGGCTGAGAAGCACCGGAGGGTGCAGGGGAAGAGGGGGGTTCGTGAGTGTCTGGCACAAAGGCGAGGGCGGTAGCGGGCCCGGCGTCGATTTTGACGGTGAATCGGCTTCCCTGGCCGGGGACGGATTCGACGGTGATGTCGCCGCCCATTTTTCGCGCGAAATTCCGTGCGATGACCAGGCCCAGGCCCGTGCCGGGCCTGACGCCGCCGGGCGTGCCGTCGGAGATGCGGGAGAAGGGCTTGAAGAGATGGCTGATTTTGTCAGGGTCAATGCCGATGCCGGTGTCGGAAACGATGAAGACCAGTGCGGTGTGATCAGTGCCAGGGACTGGTTCGGAGGACATTTCGATGCCGATGGTTCCCTGGTCGGAGAATTTGATGGCGTTGGAGACAAGGTTGACGAGGATCTGGCGGAGGCGCGGGCCGTCTGTGCAGATTTCCCGTGGGGTATCTCCAAAGCGTGAGAGGTCGAGCTTGAGCATCTTGTCGTGGGCGCGGGGAGCCATGAGGGTGCCGAGATCCTGGACGATGTTCCAGGGATTGACGGCCTGCTTCTGAAGTTCGACCTGCCCGGCTTCAATTTTTGAAAGGTCAAGGATGTCGTTGACGAGGCTCAGGAGATAGTCGGCGTTCTGTTTGATGTTTGCGTTCCAGAGCGTCCGGTCCTGGGATGAGGGGCGGCCCGAGGTGAGGAGGTGGGCGTAACCGACGATGGCGGTCATGGGTGTGCGGATCTCATGACTCATGTTGGCGAGAAATTCGGACTTGTGACGGCTGGCGATTTCGGCGGCGTCGCGGGCCTTGCGCAGATCACATTCGGCCTGGATACGCGAGGTGATGTCGGTTATGACGCCGTCGATGCGCAGTGGGGAGCCGTTGGAATCGCGAATGATGCGGGAGGTGGCGCTGATCCATGCGGTGGAGCCGTCCGCGCGGATGATGCGATATTCGAGGCATGAGCGGCCGTAGGTGCGCAGGTCCTCCATGGCGCCTTCCAGCTTGAAGATATCGTTGGGGTGGATGACCTTGAACCAGAGTTTCGGATCGGCGATGAAGTCGGCGGACGGCCTCCCATACACCGCCTCCGTGGCGGAGCCCATGAAGTAGCAGTGCTGCATGTCCATCGAAACCGAATAGACGACTTCGGGCAGGCTTGTGAGGATGGAATCGAGCTGGTCACGCATTTTCACGACATCGTCCTGGGCCTGCTTCTGATCGGTGATATCAATGCCGGAACCGATGTAGCCACCTAAGGAGCCGTCGTCGTGGAACCAGGGGCTGGCCCAGTGATGGACGGTGCGGTACGCGCCGTCGGCGCGAAGGTTGCGGAGGGTGATTTCATAGGGTAGGCGGGCCTCCATGCAGGCCAGCAACTTTGCATAGGCGGGGGCGACATCATCTGGATGAACGATTGCTCGCCAGCCCATTCCGACCATGTCTTTGAGGTCACGGGCGGAAAAGTCCAGGAGTGTTTTGTTGAAGTATTCCATCTGGCCGTCGGCGCTGAACATCCAGATGAATACGGGGGCGGCGTCGGCCATTTTGCGGAAAAGATGCTCTCGCTGGCGGGAGGCTTCTTCGATCTGTTTTTGGCGGGTGATGTCGGCAATAAAGCCGTGCCAGAGGATGGAGCCGTCTTCAAGGCGCTCGGGCTGGGCGCGTCCTTCGACCCAGGTGATATCGCCGTTGTCGAAGCGGAGGCGATATTGCTCGTGCCAGAGTGTGAGGTTGACGGCGGAGGTGCGTATGGAGGCGTTGACGCGGGCGAGGTCGTCGGGGTGCATCCTTTCAAAGACACGTGTGCCATCGGTCTGGACATCTTCGGGGGTTAGCCTGTAAACGCTTTGGATTCCCGCGCTGACATAGGGAAAGCAACAACTGCCATCCTGGAAGAGGCGGAATTGGCAGACCATGCCGGGAAGATGGGCCGACAGCTTGGCGAGGCGCTGGCCTTCGTCAAAGGAAATGGGAACCGAAGGGATGGCAACTGGGGTTGAAACGGACGATGTGGGAAACGAAAACCCAGGAATCCGGTGTCCTTGCGTCATGGCAGGGGCCTCCGAGAGTCTCGCCTTCCCGGTAGCTTACGTGGCTATCTTTAAGAAGGCGTGGTGTTCTTTTATTTTCAAGACAGGCAGAATGATGAAACGGACTACACATCAAGACTATCTAACAGAACGTCTCAGGTCCAGAAAAAATGCGCGAGAAAGTTAAAAATTAATTAGCTACGGGTTTTGAGCAACCTATAACCCTGGTGTGTGTCTGGCGTTATCGATTTCGGCAACCAGAGCATGGGCGAGGCCGGCGATGTCGGACATGGGTTGGCCTGTTTTGATTGCGGCTTCGCAGGCGGCGCCAGTTCGGGTGATTTCGGGAAAGCCATAGCTTGTGCCTGAGCCTTTGAGGCGGTGTGAGACGACGCGCAGGGCATCGAAATCGGCGGTGTCGATGTATTGAAGGATCAGTGCGCGGGTTTGCTCAAGACCGGCGATGTATTCCTTGACGAGGCGTGCGTAGCGGGGGTTGGCGAGCATTGCTGCGAGGGCGGGATTGGCTTTTGTGGAGGAGGTTTTGGGGGTGTGAGTATGGGGGACGCTCTGGGCCCAGACCTGGGCGAGGGAGGCGTTTTGGTTTTTTTTGGATGGAGTGAACTTGGCCACTTCCTGAATGAGCGTTTCGGGGACGACGGGCTTGGTCAAGTAACTGGTGCAGCCTGCATCGAGGCATTTTTGCCGATCACCGGACATGGTGTAAGCGGTGAGGGCGATGATGGGGAGGGTGTAGCCGCGGTTTCGCAGGATGCGCGTGGCGGTGTAGCCGTCGCAGATGGGCATCTGCATGTCCATGAGGACAAGATCGATGGGGGAGCGTGTGCCGGGGCTGAGGATGCGCTGGGTGGCCTCGCCGCCATGGCCAGCGAGTTCCACCACCGCACCGGCCTGCTCAACGATGAACTTGATGATGCGCTGGTTGTCGGGATTGTCATCGGTGACGAGGATGCGCAAGCCTGTGAGAGCGTCGGGACTGAGGGTGTCGTTGGCGGTGTCGGCACCGATGGGGGAAGCGTCGGAATCGTCGATGAATTTCAGGTCGCTGGTTTTGCCTGCATCGATTTTTACGGTGAAGCGGCTGCCTTGTTCGGGAACGGATTCAAGGGTGATATCGCCGCCCATCATGCGCGCAAACTGCGCGGCGATAACCAAGCCCAGGCCGGTGCCGGGGCGTATGCCCGTAGGGGTGCCATCGTTGATGCGGGAGAAAGGCTTAAAGAGCTGGTGGACCTTGTCGGGATCAATGCCGATACCGGTGTCGGCGACGACGAAGATCAGGTTGTGATGGCCAGTGGCTTCATCGGCCTCGGATGACATTTCGATGCTGACAGAGCCCTTGTCGGTGAATTTAATCGCATTGGAGACGAGGTTGACCAGGATCTGTTTGAGGCGGGTGGCGTCGACGTTGACCAGCGCAGGGGTGGGGCCAAAGCGGGCGAGATCCAGGGTGAGCATTTTTTCTGTCGCGCGCGGGTTCATCAGGCTGATGACGGTCTGAGCCAGATCCCAGGGGCTTAAGGGTTCGGGTTGAAGGTCGATCTGCCCGGCTTCGATTTTGGAGATGTCGAGGATGTCGCTCAAGAGGTTGAGCAGATAATCGGAATTCTGGCGGATGTTGCGCGACCACTGCGCCTGCTCGCTGGGAGTGGGGTGGCCGGAGGTGAGCAAATGGGAGTACCCCAGGATGGCGGTCATGGGTGTGCGGATCTCGTGGCTCATGTTTGCGAGGAATTCGGATTTGTGGCGGCTGGCGGCCTGGGCGGCGTCGCGGGCCTGGCGCAGTTCCTGGGCGGCGCGGATGCGCTCGGTGATGTCCGATACGACGCCATCGACGCGCATTGGGATGCCGTTGGGATCCTTGATGACACGGGCGCGGTCGTTGATCCATCCGACGGTTCCGTCGGGCTTGATGATGCGCAGCTCCATGGATGTGGCGCCGGTTTGAAACAGCTCGGCCAGGCCCTGGTTGAGCTTGTCGTTGTCGTCGGGGTGGACCATTTTCGCCCATAGATCGCCATCGGCGAGGAAATCCTCTACCGGGACGCCGTATACGGATTGTGTGGCGGGGCTGACGAAGTAATGGGTTTTAAGGTCGAGGGAGATGGAGTAGACGACTTCCGGAAGGCTGACGAGAATGGAATTGAGCTGGTCGCGGACTTTGAGGACTTCGTCCTGGGCGGCTTTCTGATCGGTGACATCGATGCCGGAGCTGAGGTAGCCTGCGAAAGTGCCGTCTTCGCGGTACCAGGGGCGGCCCCAGTAAGCGACGGAGCGGTATGTGCCATCATGGCGTAAATGGCGGACGACCGTTTCAAACGGTTGCTGAGAGGCCATTTTTTCGCCCATGCCCTCCATGATGATGTCGCGGTCGTCGGGGTGGAGATCTTTGAGCCAGCCTTGTTCCTGGATGACCTTGAGTGGGCGGCCTGTGAAATCCGTGAGGGTCTTGTTGAGATATTCAGTTTCGCCGGTGGGACCGATCATGCTGATGAACATGGGGGAGGAATCGGCCATTTTGCGGAAGAGCGACTCGCGTTCGCGGGCGGCTTCCTCGACACGGCGGCGGTGGGTGATGTCGGAATCAAACCCGTGCCAAAGGGTGGAGCCGTCTTCAAGGCGTTCGGGCTGGGCCTGACCTTCGACCCAGATGATGTTTCCGTTTTTTTGAACCACGCGGAACTGGCGATGCCAGAGGGTGAGGTTTCGGGCGGATTCATGGACGCTGTCGCAAATGCCCTGGCGGTCTTCAGGGTAGAGGGTGTTGAAAAGGGGGGCTGCGTCGTTGCGGACATCTTCTGGTGAAAGGCCGAACAAAGGGCGAATGCCTTCACTGGCGTAGGGGAAGCACCAGCGGCCATCGGGATACATGCGGAATTGATAGACCATGCCCGGAAGGAGGGCTGTGAGCTTGGCAAGACGGTCGGAGTCTTCCAACAATTCGTTCATTGATGGCCCCTGGGATGGAGAGGTGCAGTCATTCGTAGGTAAAGAGTTGTCTCGGGGTCCGTGCGTCATGGGCGGAGTCCGATCACATATGTGTTTGTTGCCGACGGCGTATCTGGGCCGACGGTTTATTGGAGTCTGTTGGCGAATCGAGATGAGTGCCGATATGTGGGACGCATATTTTCGTATTGCGTCTCTGCTTTATTCTAGGGCAGAAGCGGGACGCTTGTCTATAAAAACTTGCGTGTCAGCCTTCCCGTTTTTGTGAGGCGCTGTTGTTGAGACTTAATTTCAATTAAATCTGTGCGAATTTAACCACATTCGAATCCAGGCTCTGCCGCTTTCATTGTTGCAAAGTGATATCATTGTGCGCGCGAAAAAATCAGCGTCGGACACCCTCCGGAAGTGGGTGTCCGGCGCATGAAAACCATCTGAAATCATGAGGCAAATACGATGAGCACCGGTTCCGACTTCTTCAAGGCCAAATCCACCCTCGCCACCCCCACTGGCAACAAGACCATCTTCAAGCTTTCGGCCCTGGGCGCCGGCATCGATAAATTGCCTTACTCGATCAAGGTGCTGCTGGAAGCCTGCCTGCGCAATTGCGATGACTACATTGTCCCCAAGGCGGCAGTGAACGCGCTGGCGAACTACAACGCGAAGAATGTGGGCGAGATTGAAATTCCGTTCATGCCGGGCCGCGTGGTGCTGCAGGACTTCACGGGTGTGCCCTGCGTGGTGGACCTGGCGACGATGCGCGCGGCGATGGTGCAGATGAAGGGGGACCCCAAGAAGGTGAACCCGCTTGTGCCGTGCGACCTGGTGATCGACCACTCGGTGCAGGTGGATGCTTACGGCGGGGCGACGTCGCTCTCCATCAACTCCAAGCTGGAGTTTGAACGCAACAACGAACGCTACGAATTTTTGAAGTGGGGCCAGCAGGCGTTCAACAACTTTCGCGTGGTGCCCCCGGCCACCGGCATCGTGCATCAGGTGAACCTGGAATACCTGGCGAAGGTCGTGTGGGAAAAGGACGGCGTGCTGTTCCCCGACTCGCTGGTGGGGACCGACTCGCACACGACGCACATCAACGGCGCGGGCGTGCTGGGGTGGGGCGTGGGCGGCATCGAAGCGGAAGCCGTGATGCTGGGCCAGCCGATCTACATGCTGATTCCCGAAGTCGTGGGCTTCAAGCTCATCGGCAAACTGCCCCAGGGCATCACCGCGACCGACCTTGTGCTGACCGTGACCGAAATGCTGCGCAAGCATGGCGTGGTGGGCAAGTTCGTCGAATTCTTCGGCCCTGGCTTGGCTGACATGCCGCTGGCCAACCGCGCGACCATCGCCAACATGGCCCCCGAATACGGCGCGACGTGCGGCTTCTTCCCCGTCGATGACCAGACCATCAAGTACCTGCATCTCTCGGGCCGCGATGAAAACCTCATCAAGACCGTCGAGCTTTACGCCAAAGCGCAGGGCCTCTGGCGCGATGACAGCTACCCGATTGAATACTCCAGCGTGCTGGAACTGGACATCAGCACCGTGGTGCCTTCGCTGGCCGGCCCCAAGCGGCCGCAGGATCGCATCGCGCTGACGGGCGTGAAGGCTTCGTGGCAGAAAGAACTCCCCAAGGCACTATCTGGAGGGAAAGGTGGTGGGGATGACGAAGGTGGCGGCGCGAAGACGGCCGTGGCGACCAAGCCGGTGACCGAAGAAGATTTGCTGCGCACGGTGGATGTGGAATACAACGGGCAGAAGTTTAAGCTGGCGCACGGCGCGGTGGTGATCGCCGCGATCACGTCCTGCACGAACACGTCCAACCCGGAAGTGATGCTGGGCGCGGGCCTGGTGGCACAGAAGGCGGCGGCGTTTGGTTTGACGCGCAAGCCGTGGGTGAAGACCTCAATGGCGCCGGGCAGCAAGGTTGTGACCGAGTATTACACCAAGGCCGGCCTGTGGGAACCGTTGAACGAACTGGGCTTTAACCTTGTGGGCTATGGCTGCACCACGTGCATCGGCAACTCCGGCCCGCTGCCGGAACCGATCGACGCGGCCATCGCCAAGG